>JAZGDW010000058.1:0-24512 GCA_036478295.1 Candidatus Krumholzibacteriia bacterium | reverse complement strand
CCGGCTATCCACACTGTTCTGGCAACGGCCCATCACTCGATCAGCACCATCTTGCGCGTCCCGCTAAACCCGTTGGCGTGCAGGCGGTAGAAATAGATTCCCGACGCCACCCGCCGGCCGGAATTATCGCGTCCATCCCAGGTCACGGACCTGCGCCCGGCGGGTTGTGCCCCGTTGACCAGGGTGCGAATGAGCCCGCCGCTGACATCGAAGATACGGAGTGTCACCCGGGTCCGCAGCGGCACGTCATAGGAGATGGTGGTCGACGGGTTGAACGGGTTGGGATGGTTCTGAAAGAGGCGAAACACGCCCCGTGGAATCGTCACCGAAACGGGAGGTGACAGGAACTCACCGTCGCGGTCGACCGCGCCAAGCCGATACCAGTAGCTCGCGCCGGGCTCGATTGCTGTATCGGTGTAGACACCGGCGGTCGAGGCGGGCAGCATGGCGCCGTTGACGCGGTGATAATTCCGCTCCCTCTCCAGCGAGCGGTAGACATGGAAACCTTGCAGCCCGTTGGCGTGGGCGACACGCCACCGGAGACGAACGGCGTTTGCGACATACGCGGCGTTGAAATCCGCGATAAGAACCGCGACGGTGTTATCCACCGAAAAGCCGCTGTCCGGCGGGCTGTCAAAAAAAGCCAGTGGATCCGACGTGCGGGCACGGATCGAATAGACCGAGAAGACCGTGTCCGCCGGATCGGGGACGGTCGGGACCGTGGCAATATATTCGTCCTGCCGCTGGGCGGTGACGGTTCCCACGATTTCCCAATCGTTGGGTGCTCCCTCCACCTGTCGCCGCACGGCGTAATCGACGATGAGCGTTGTGTCGGCGAAGTCGTGTCCCGAGCGAGAAAAGTGCACGTTGACCCAGCCGCCGGTATCATTCGGCACGTCGACGATAGAGTCGATGGCGGCAAACGGGTAAAGCCATTCCAGCTCCAGTGTGCTCGCCGCCGGATTGGTGCGGGCGACGGCGTACACGTGGCTCGAACGCCAGCGTAGGTCAGACCCCGGCTGCGGCGGTTTGACCCAGCTGCCGTTGGGGACCACATCCCGCCAGGCGCCGCCGCCGTCGGCAGACACCTCCCAACGAATGGAATCATTGTGCGTGGCCGCCAGCCGCACGCGGATGATGTCATCACCCGCGGCATGCACGTTCGTTGACTGCGCGATGTTATTCGCCAGGCCGAAGGCGCGTTCGAAGACCTCGAAGACACGAAGCCCTGAGGTTCCGTCGGCGACGTAGGCAAGGTCACCGGAAAGAGCGACGTCAAGCGCGTTGGTGGTCGGGTAGCTCCCGACTTCCACGGGGTTCGCCGGATCACGGACATCGATGACCAGGACCGCGCCCGGCGGATTCGAGCCGGTCGTAACAACCGCATAGTCCCCCGCTACCGCCACTCCCCGACCCACACCCGTCGTCGTGGGCAGGTGCGCGAGCGGCGCGGGCGCCGTCGGGTCGGTGATATCGAAAACCCGCAGACCGTCGCTGGAGGCGATGTACGCCTCGTCGCCGTGCACCTCGATGTCGTTGCCGCCGGCGCCGTCGGTATAACCGCCGGCGGTGACGGGCAGGGCGGGATTGCTGATGTCGATTGTCCTAAGGCCCGTTGCGATAACGGTGACAAACGCCATGTCACCGGCGGCATCGGCCGCCACCGCAAAATTGGGCGTCGACGCATTTCCCACGATGGCCGGCACGGGAGGATTGGCGAGATCCAGGACGGTAAAACCGGCGATGCCATTCGCCAGGTAGCCGCGGTCTCCTCGGATCACCATGCTTCCCGTTTCACTCCCCGTGTCAAAGTTGAACAGGTGGATGGGGTTGGCCGCGTCGCCGATCAAAAAAATCTCCAGCTGCCCGCTGCCACCTGTGGACGCGTACACGTGATCGCCGGAGAGGGCAACATCCCCGGCGAGCGACAGCACGGACGCCGCGCCACCGACCACGACCGGCAGGGCGGGATCGGTAATGTCCACGGAACGCAGGCCGAAGCTCCCGTCCGCCACCAGGGCGTGGTTGCCGCGGATGACGACACCGCCCGCGTTCATCGCCGACTGTGTTGCTCCCACGGGAATCGGCCGCACCGCCTCGCTCGTCTTGATTACCTTCAGTCCCGCGGCGCCGTCTGACACGTACGCATAGTCACCGGCGAGGGCCACTCCGAGCGCCAGGTCAGCTGTATCGATCGTATGCGCGAGAACGGGGTTGACGGCGTCCTCGATATTGAATTCCAACAGGCCCGTGGCGCCGTCGGCAACGTAGAGCACATCGCCCGCGAGCGCGACACCGAATGAAATGTCCGGCGTGTCATAGACCTTCGCCAGTGTCGGGGTCAGGGGATTGGTGACGTTTACGACGTAGAGCCCGCTTTGCGCCGTCGCCATGTAGGCGTGCTTACCCGCGACCACGATACTTCGTGACAGGGTCGGTGTGGGCAGGTTGCCGAGAAGCGCGGGACTCGCCGGGTTGCTAACGGTCACCGTAAAGAGCCCGCCGGTGCCGCCGGCGACGTACGCCAGGTCTCCATCAACGGACACGCCGATCGGGAGTCCCGGCAGCAGCAGACTTCCCGCCAACGCCGGCAGCGCAGGATTGCTGATGTCAACCACGAACAGCCCTGAATCCGTCGCCGGTGGCACGGCACTCTGCGCCACGTAAGCGAAGTCGCCGGCCACGGTGACGCCACGAGCGAAGCCCGTTGTCTGATAATGGCCGACCCGAAACGGGTTCGCCGTGTCGCTGATGTCGATTATCTGGAGACCGGACAACCCGTCCGCGACCAACGCCATATCACCCGCGATGACGACGTCCGACGCGAACGCTTCTATACCGTCGGGAGGCGAGACCCACGTGCCGGCCAGCACCGGATTCAGCGGGTCGGTCACGTCGAACACCCGGAGCCCTTCGGCGCCGTCGACCATGCAGAGAATATTGCCGTCTATTGCCAGATCGCGTGTAAACCCCGCGCCCGGTGGGCCGAAGCCGGCCACGATGGATGGCACAAACGGAAAGAGCTGGATCTCTCCGGCCGCGCTGTTCCAATCGGCGGTGGTGGTGGCGGCATCCCTGAACTGCTGGGTCGCAAAATCCTCGACATACCGGCGCACGGTTCCCGCGTAGAGGGGTGAAGCGCCCTGTACGGCGATCAGCGTGGCAACCAGCAAGACGTTGAGGAAGGTCCAGGAGCGGGCAAAAACGGTGGTGAGATGCGTCATGTCGGTGTCCTGCAAAGCGAGTTAACTCTTTATAAAGTATAGCACTTTCCAGGAATGATATCTACCGCGTCCGCCCTCGAGCCACCGCTCGATGGCACCACGGGCGTTCGGTACCCGGGCGACTCGTGATCCGGTACGCGGGGCTACTCGAGCGGCTTCAAATCACCGATCATGGTGGGAACGAGTTCAGAGACTGTGGGATGGGCGTGTACCGCACGCTGGATAACCGTGTACGGCGCCTTGGCATACATGACGTCCGTAATCAGGTGGATGACCTCGTCGCCGCCGACGCCCAAGATCGCCGCACCCAGGATCGCCTGGGTGTCGGCGTCCACGAGGATTTTCATGAATCCCTGGGGTTCACCTTTTTCTACGGCCCTCGAAACCTTGGTCATCGGGCGTTTTCCGATCAATGCGTTTCGCCCCGACGTGCGTACCTGGGCTTCCGTCATTCCCACCCGCCCCAGAGGAGGGTCGATGAAGAGACCGTAGGTGAGCAGGCGGTCGCTGACGCGGCGCGGGTCGTTGTCGAGCAGGTTGGCGGCAACGATTTCGAAATCGTTGTAGGCGGTGTGGGTAAACGCTCCCTTGCCGTTACAATCGCCCAGAGCCCACACGCCGGCGACGCCGGTCTGGAGCTGGTCGTCGACTTCGATGAAGCCCCGCGCGTCGGTCTTGATCCCGGCGGCGTCCAGCCCGAGGTCATCCGTGTTGGGACGCCGACCGACGGCAATGACCACGTGGGTTCCTGTGACTTCCCTCTTGTCACCGCCGCAGTCGAGTCCCATGACGATGTCGCCCCCGCGACGTCCGAGGGTGATGCACTCCGCGTCGAGCTGAACATCGATCCCCTCACCCTGCAGTATCTCTTTCACCGCCTCGGAGATGTCCTCATCTTCGCGCTGGATGAGACGGGGTCCTTTCTCAACGATGGTAACCTCGCTGCCGAAGCGGCGGAACATCTGCCCGAACTCCAATCCGACATAACTGCCCCCGACCACCAGCAGGTGCCCGGGCAACTCTTCTATTTCCATCACGCCCGTGTTGGTCAGGTAATCTACCGTGTCTATTCCGGGGAAAGCGGGCACAACCGCGCGGGCACCCACATTAATAAATATCTTTTCCGCCTCCAGGACTGCTTCTCCCGCCCGTACGACGTGTGGGCCCTCGAAACACCCGTGCGCTTCATAGACGGTGACGTTCTCCATGTTTTTCAACCAGTTCTCGACACCCTTGTTGGACCGCCCGACGACCTCGTCCTTTCGCGCTTTGACTTTTTTCATATCGACGCCGATCGAACCGTCGATCATTACACCGAAGTCGGCGGCGCGACGGGCCATGTGCGCGACTCTCGCGCTGGCCACCATGGTCTTGGTCGGTGTGCACCCGGTGTTGACGCAAGTCCCCCCGAATAGCTTGCGTTCGATTACCGCCGTTTTCATTCCAGCCCCGGCCAACCGTGCGGCCAGAGACGGACCTGCCTGTCCGGTTCCGATGACGATGGCATCGTACTTTTCGTCGCTCATGGCCTCCCCTGCGCGTTAGGAAACGTCTCTGACAACGGACCTCCGCTGGATCGTCGTCCGGGCTGTCAGCTCCGGCCGGGTTACTCGTACCATCCGTCTTTCAACTTGCGGCAGGGCACGCCACCGTGGATGGCGTTGCCTTCGAGTTCGCCCTTGACCACCGACCCGGCGGCGACCACGACATTATCGTGGATCACCGTCCCGGGAAGGATGCTGCAGTTGGCGCCGATAAAAACGTTGTTCCCCACGACGATGTCCCGGGTCAGGCGGATGTCCGTGACCTTCTTGCCCGCTTCATAATGATTGGAATAGGCGATGAACTTCGTACCGGGGCCGACAGCCACGTCGTCCCCGATGGTGATGTTTCCGTGGCAAGCATTAACATAGCAGTAGGCGCCGAGGTGCGACTTGGCACCCAGGCTGAATTTGCCCTCGGCGTTCAGGATGTAGCAGCCGTGGTAGAGTGCACTGCCCTCACCCGCCGCGAAATTGCGACGGTGGGTGATAAACACGTGGGTATCGATAGTGCAGACCGTGCGAAACATGCGGCGCCGGAGCCGCGCTGCGATCATCGACGGGTTGCCGCGGATCACACCGGCGAACGCTTCGCGCCCGAACTTCCACATTTCGGAAAACAATCGAAAGACGTTCATTATTAATCCAGTAGACAGGGCAGGTTTACGCAGCGCCTGACCGCCTCGTCGGCATGCGGGCAGCCGTCGATGCTTCGGGGCGCCGGGTGCACGTGACTAATAAACCAGACCCCGAGCGTGACACCAAGCTCCTTTTTGGCCCACGAGGGTTTGCGCTTTTTTTCGGGCTCGACAAGTACCGGGTAGCGCAGAAACACGGGGAGTGATTCTGCCAACACCAGCGGCCGGCCGTAACCGGCGCTCAGGCACCAGTCGTCCCAGTACAGCGCCGTTTCGCGCCGCCGCTCGTTGTACCTATCGATCTTTTTCAGCTGGTTGCTGCCGATGACCGCGATGGGCGCCGGCATCCTGCGGCCGTAGTGCTGCGGCCGCACGCCGCTGCACTCGCCCTGGGTGGTGGAAACCAGGCGCTTGTGACCGTAGCGCAAAACGGCCAGGTCGCCGCGCCACCAGCGCTGGGGATGTTTGAACCGGTAGTAGTTCAGAACGACGTTGTGCAGCTGGCGGTCGATCCACGCCTCGTCGGGATAGGGCGCGTCCGCCTGGTAACGACTCAGCCGGTCCGCGATCTCCGCGTCGTTGGTCGTCGCCATTCCCCCCTGGATGGTTGTGAATATCTTGGATTGCTCGCTCGAATAGAACGCCACGTGACCGCGATTGCCGACCTTTACGCCGTGGTGCTCCGCTCCGGTCGCATGGCAACAGTCCTCTATCACATGCAGGTCGTGCTCCTCGGCGAGGGCGAGAACCTTGTCGTAGTCGCGCGAAACGAGACCGTAAAGATGCTGGACCATGACGGCCCGCGTGCGTTCGGTAATCTTGGAGCGCACCGAGCCGGCATCGAGACCAAAGGATTGCAGCTCGATATCCGCGTAGACGACGTTTACCCGGGCGTACTTGAAGGCATTGGGTACCACGACGCAGGTGTAGCCGGGTATGATGACTTCATCCCCCGGCTTGAGACCCAGCGCATGGATGCAGGCGCTCAGGGCCACACGCCCACCCATGAACGCGAACGCATGGCTCGACCCGTTCCAGGCTGCAAAAGCCTCTTCGTAACGGCGCACCGGTTCGGGGTCGGACCAGCCCTGGCGCCGCTTGAGCCAAGCGCGGGCGAGCGCCACGTCGTCCTCGTCGAGAGTTACGGAGCCCATGGCCGGAGTCGTGACCGAGCGGCCGGCGAGCAATTCCCTCAAGTTTGTGAGCTGCCGGAGGGGGATTCCGGCGGCGCCTTCTAACCAGGTCACCGGTGAAGAACCCTCCCCACCGCCTCGACCACGTCGTCGACGTCCCCGTCGGTCAGTTTGGCCGACAGGGGCAGGCTAACCGTTTCGCGCCCGACCCGCGAGGCGTTCGGGTACTCCGCGGGCTTCCAGCCGAAGGTTTTCTTATAGTAAGGATGCTCGGGGATGCTCAAATAGTGAACACCGACTCCGATATTATGTGCCTGGATCGCGTTCAAGAACTCGTCGCGAGTGATTCCCGACCGCTTCTTGTCCACCATGATCGTGTAGAGATGATGGGCGTGGCGCGTGTCCGGTTCGGCTGGCAGTGGGGTGCCGATCGGCATGTCCGCGAATGCCTTGTCGTAACGCTTCCATATCTCCTCCCGGCGCTTCCAGTATTTCTCCACCCGTTTGAGATGGTGTATGCCGATCGCCGCCTGGATATCCATCAGGTTGTACTTGAAGCCCGCCTCGTAGACGTAGTAATGGACGTAGCCCTCGTCGCTGAAGCGTTTCCACGCGTCCTTGCTCATCCCGTGCAGCGCGAGCGTGCGGATACGGGCCGCGTCCTCCTCCCGGCGGGTGAGCACCATGCCTCCTTCGCCGGTAATGACGTTCTTCGTTACGTAAAAACTGTAGCAGGCAAATTCACCGATGGTCCCCACCTTGCGTCCCTTGTACTCCGTCTCGATGGCGTGGGCGCAGTCGCCGATCACCTTGAGGTTGTGACGCGCGGCGATGTCGATGATGGCGTCCATGTCGCACGCGCGGCCCGCGAAGTGCACCGGCATGACAGCGCGCGTGCGGGGGGTGATCTTTTCTTCGATGCGCGCGGGATCGATGTTCATCGTCCCGCGATCACAGTCGGCGAGTACGGGCGTCGCGCCGGCATGGATGATCGCGTTGACCGTGGAGCAGAACGTCATCGCCGTCGTGATGACTTCGTCACCGCGATCGAGCTGCGCGGCGATCATGGCCAGATGCATGGCCGCGGTGCCGGAGTTGACGGCGGCGGCGTGCTCTGCGCCGATGTAGCTCTTGAAGTCCTCGACGAAGCGGGCAACCTTGGGACCGGTGCCGAGCCAGCCGCTACGGATGCTGGCGACGACTTCCTGCACCTCGTCCTCCTCGATGGCGGGAGCGCCGAAAATCAGGAAGCGGTCATCGGGACGTACGGGGTCGGACATCGATCGGGTCGCCTTTCAAATGGGGGTGCGCCCCCTGATATTAGCGGGAAGTACCGGGGCGCGCAACCGTTGATGGTACAGGCCTTTTCGCGCTATCGGCGAGCGTCCGCAGCGGCTTCAGGCGGCGACGGCGCCCCCGCCCGCGATCTCCGCGTATATGGCACCGAGCCGCGTCCCCTGCGTACGAGCATCGAACTCCTGCTCGATGCGCCGGCGGGAGGCAGCGAGCATACCGCTCCACTCGCCGGGATGTTCCACCAGCCAGCGCAGGCCGCGCACCAGCCCGTCGACGTCGCGCTCGTCGGCGAGCAGGCCGGTCTTGCCGTCGAGAATAACACCGGGGATGTCACAGTGCCTGGTGCTCACCACCGGCATGCCCGACGCGCACATCTCGATAATCGAGACCGGAACCCCACCCTCGGTGTCGCCGTCGGCGGCCGTCACACTCGGCGACATGAAAACGTGGTGATCGAGCGCTTCCCGGCGCATGACCTCGTACGGCGTGATGCCGAGCCGGCGGGTTCGCGGACCCAGGCCGTGCTTTTCGATGGTGGCGAGGATTTTCTTCTTCTCTTCCCGGGTGCCGGCCGTGCCGTGCGCGTCACCAATGATGGTGATTTCCAGCGGAACGTCGTGCTGCAGCCGGCCCAATGCCTCCAGTCCGTAGGGGATTCCTTTCTTTTCGCGAAAAACAGATGCCATGAACACGCGCAGCGGCTGGCCGGGCGCCCATTCCCTGGGCACGAAGGTGATGGCCTCGACATCGACCCCCAGGTGGTGGACACGCACTTTGTTCTCGGGGCAGCCGAGCCGCACGATGCTCGCCGCCATGAACTCGCCTTCACACAGCACGCAGTCGACCCGCCGGAACAGCTCGCCGTAGCGCTCGCGCCAGCGTGGATCGACGGTGGGCAGGTGGTTCACGTCCCGCCCGTAGAACGTGACGACGTGGTGCAGCGACGCAGCCCTGGCGGCGCCGAGATCCTGCCAGGCGGTGTTGCCGAAATGCGAGTGCATCAGGCGGGCGCCGTGCTTGCGGGCGCACGCCACGTGGAAATGCAGGTGCTTGCGGGCGCCGATCTTCCGCATACCCAGGTCCCAGACGAATTTCAGGCGCGGCTGATCGCGAAGGCAGTCGATATTGTGGAAGGGAAACTGGTCGAGGCGTTGAGTGGTTTCGCAAACGACGTGGCTCTCGATATCGTCGGGCAGGAACCGAACCTGGTCGTGGAGCCACGTGCCGGTCTGCGGTAGCCAGACCGGCACGGATTGAATCACCGACAGTCTGTTTTTCATGAGGGTTGCAGTGGACACACGATCGCGAATAAGGACCCGCGACCCCAAGCGGGCACCGTGCATCGTGGCACGCGGCACAGCCCGGCGCAAGCCAATTTCAGGCGATGGTTTCACTATTCCGTTAGAGGATCGATCGGCGGGGCAAAAACGAAATGGCGAAACGCAACAATCAGGTCTATACTCACTGCAGAAAGTATGTGAAACTTTTCACATAGTTGATATTTGTCACTTTTCCTTCCCCTTTCTCCGAACGAGGTGCGCCATGCCCACTGCCTTTTTCAGAGTATCCATCCTCGTCATCGCGACCCTTCTCACGCTTCCGGTGTCACCGGCCCAGGCCCGAAGACCGATCCGCAAGGCGTTTTTCAATGTGTATCCCGGCGCCACCGCAAGCCGGCTCGACGACCTGCCCAGCAACGCGGGGCACTGCGGTGTGTGCCATTTTGATTTCGACGGCGGCGGGCCGCGGAATCCTTACGGATTGTCGGTGGAGGTTGCCATCGGCAGCTTCCCCACCACCGAGGCTGCCATCCTCTCGCTCGATGGCCTCGATGCCGACAACGATGGTTTTATCAATAATGTCGAGATAACAGACGTCATCAATTTTACCAATACCCCGACCTTCCCCGGACTCGAATCGGGCAACGTCGGCTCCGTCGCTAACGTCGATCCGGCCGACATACTGCCGTACCTGACGCCCAGCGGCAGCAGCGACACCACACCTCCGGTCGTGACCGTTCTGTCACCGAACGGCGGAGAGAACGCCCAGGCAGGCACATTCGATCTCGTGACCTGGTCGGCGACCGACGCCAGCGGCATTTCACATGTGGATATCTACTTGTCCGACGATTTTGGCGGGACCTTCAAGCAGGTCGCCGCCCAGGAACCCAACGACGGAACCTTCGACTGGTTCGTGCCCAACCGCCCCGGCGGACTGAGCGCCATCCGTGTGGTGGCACGGGACAACGCGGGCAACTACGGTGAGGATCTGAGCGACGCCTCCTTCACGATCACCCGCGTACCCGGTGGAACTGTCCCCACAACGATGCGTGATATCGATCTTCCCGGCTCGCAGCCATTCTCCGCAGGTGTGTTCAGGGACCCCGATGTCAACTGCGTCACCTGCCACGGCGAATACGATCCCGCGGTGGAGCCCTGGTACGTGTGGAAGGGCAGTATGATGGCCCAAGCCCAGAGGGATCCGCTGTTTCTGGCCACCGTGGTGGTGGCCGAGCAGGATGCGCCGTCAGTGGGCGATCTTTGCATCCGTTGTCACACGCCGGGCGGGTGGCTGGAAGGACGTTCGGTCGATACGAGCGGTGCTCTCATAACGGCAAAGGACCGCGCGGGTGTCCAATGCGATTTCTGTCACCGCCAGGTGGACCCGATCTATAAACCCGGCATAAGCCCACCGCAGGACACGGCGGTGCTCGATTCGCTGGATGTCGTGCCCCTCGCCCCGGCGAACGGGCAGTATGTGGTCGACCCGGACCCGATCATGCGCGGGCCGTTTGGCGATGCGGTCGCGAGCCACTCGTTTCTCGAATCGCCCTTTCACCGCGCCGCTCTCTGCGGGACCTGCCATGACGTCAGCAACCCCGTGTTCAGCGCCGGCGGCAGTCCGGGTGAATACGTGCCTAACGCATTCGACGCACCCCATCCCGACGGAGACCTTCGGAATATGTTCCCTGTGGAGCGTACGTTCAGCGAGTGGTCGGAGAGTGAGTACGCGGCGTCGGGCGTGTTCGCACCGCAGTTCGCGGGCAATAAGGCCGACGGCATCGTGTCGACCTGCCAGGATTGCCACATGCGCGACGTTAGCGGAGTGGGCTGCGACGAGCCCGGCGTTCCGACGCGGCCCGATCTGCCGCTGCACGACCTGATGGGAGCCAATCACTTCGTGCCGGATATTCTGCCGTCCTTCTGGGGCAGTGAAGTGGATTCGCTGCGCCTGCAGGATGGAAAGCAGCGGGCGATCCAGATGCTGGGGCTGGCGGCGACGATGGCACTTACCCCCGGCCAGCAACTTTCCAATCCGACAGTCACGGTGACGGTCACCAACGAAACAGGCCACAAGCTACCGTCCGGCTACCCGGAAGGCCGGAGGATCTGGCTGGGTGTCAAGGCGTTCGATGCGGACGACAGCCTGGTTTACGAATCAGGCGCATACGATCCCGCGACCGGCGTTCTTACGCACGACGCCGACGTGAAGATCTATCAGGTCAAGCCCGGCGTTTCGACATCGCTCGCGCCGGTCGTCGGTCTGCCCGCGGCCCCGTCGTTCCATTTCGTTTTGAACGACACCATATATTCGGATAACCGGATTCCGCCGCGCGGGTACACCTTTGCGGCCTTTGAAGCAATTCAGTCGCCGCCGGTCGCGCACACGTATCCGGACGGCCAGTACTGGGACGAAACCGAATACGTTCTGCCCCTCGACGCGGTGTTCGCAGAGGTGACACTGTATTACCAAACTACATCGAAGGGATACATCGAGTTCCTCCGCGACGAAAACACGACCAACACACTGGGACAACAGTTGTACGATGCATGGGTGGCACAGGGACGGGCCGCGCCGGTTGTAATGGTCACCGACACAACCAGCCTCCATGTGGATCCGACTGGGATCGGTGATATTCCAACGATAAAGACCGCGCTGCTCCAGAACTGGCCCAACCCGTTCCGCACATCTGCGACCATCCGCTATGCGCTCGGAAAACGGGAACCGATGACGATCCGCATCTACGACGTCGCCGGTCGTCTGGTGAAGACGCTTATCAATGAGGAAAGGCCACCAGGGTTTCAGACGGTCACCTGGGATGGAACCAACCAGGTCGGCCAGCGCGTTGCCTCGGGGGTTTACTATTACCGCATGAAGACGGCGACACAGCATTTCAGCCGCAAGATCGTTCTCCTGCGCTGAGCCAGACGGCGCCCAGGATACTATCGGGGTTCTCCGTCTGGTGCGTGCCCTGTAACCTATTGTATATATCATGTTACAGGGCACGCTCGCACGGGAAACGATCCGCTCGCGGCGACAAAATAGTCGTTTCCAAACCTGCCCGGACACGGCTATATTAATCCGTCAAAACCCCGTCCCGGACGGGCTGGCCCGAACCACGCACAGGAGGGACCATGAGCGATAACGAAACCCTGGTTGTTGTATCGAAGATCAAGAAATACATCAAGTCGACCGCCGGCATGAGCACGGCCGGCAACGTTGCACCGGCATTGTCCAGCATCGTTCGCCGTCTCTGCGATGAGGCCGTTGAAAAGGCAAGGAGTGCCGGTCGCAAGACCGTCATGGACCGGGACTTTTGAGCCGGCGTGCCGTTTTCGCGGGTGGCACCGGGGTTGTCGCGCTCGGGTTGTCGCGCGCCGCCGGCGCTGAGCCGCGCGGCGGTTTTCGCGGACGCTATCCGGTGAAGTCGGCGCGCTCTCCCCACTTACCCCCAAAAACCAACTCACCCAGGGGATTTCTACTGCGGGGCGCGAGGTCACGCTCTTTCAGCGGCTCCGGCAGGTCGCCGGGGTCTGCGGCGTAACCAATGGCTAGTGCCGTTACTGGCTGCGAGCCTTCGGGGATGCCGTAGATCTCGCGCGCACGGTCCGGCAGGATGCCGATCATCTGGTGGACGACGATCCCCCGGGCCGTGGCCTCGAACGTCAGGTTGCCCGCGGCGAGCCCCAGGTCATGAATGGCCGCGGCGTTCGGCTTGCCGTTGCGGGTGAAGTTGAGATTGACACAACCCAGGGCCAGTACCGGCGCCGATTTCGCCCATCCCTGATTGCCCTCGACCAGGCAGGAGAGCACCCGCTCGAATTCTTGCGGGTCGTCCTTCGTCGCAACGATATACCGCCACGGCTGCTCGTTGTACGAGGAGGCGGCCCACCGAGCCGCTTCGAACAGCGAGCGAAGATCCTCTACGGATACGGTGCGATCCGCATAGCCGTACGGGCTCCAACGTTTTGCAATAAGCTCATGCACGGGATGGTCCGTCTTTGCCTCTTTTGACATTCTGGCTCCTTTCGTAGGTTCGCGTCTCTTAAGGGACGCCGTTACTCAGGCAAGGTCAAACAACAACACTTCCGCGGTCTCGACGCCTTCGAACTCGAGACGGGACTCATCGCTGACAGCCGCTCCATCGCCTTCCTGCAGGCGGACACCGTTCACCTTCGCCTCGCCGCGCGCCACCTGCACCCAGGCATGACGCCCGGCGCGGAGATCGTATTTCACCCTGTCGCCCCCCGCGAGCACAGTCGCGTAGAGGCTGACATCCTGGTGGATGGTCAGCGAGCCGTCACGTCCGTCCGGCGACGCGATCAGGCACAGCCGTCCGCGCTTGGATTCTTCCGGGAACGATTTCTGGTCGTAACCGGGCTCGATGCCGCGCTCGGCCGGCCGGATCCAGATCTGGAGAAGTCGTACCGGGCGCTCGCTGGACGGGTTGAACTCGCTGTGGGTCACGCCCCTGCCGGCGCTCATGTGCTGCACGTCGCCGGCGGTGATCACGGATCCCGTTCCCATGTTGTCCTTGTGTTCGAGCGCGCCCTCGAGGACATAGGTGATAATCTCCATGTCGCGGTGGGGGTGCGTGCCGAAACCGCCTGCCGGCTGAATGGTGTCGTCGTTTATGACGCGCAGCGTTCGGAAACCCATGTGTTCTTCGTCGTGGTAATCGGCGAACGAGAACGTAAAGTGCGTGTCGAGCCACCCGTGATTCGCATGGCCGCGCTCGCCTGCCGGTCGTCTCTCGATCATGAAGGTTCTCCTTGTCTGGGTCCACGCAGCTTTGCGAGCAGCCGGCTCAGCTCGTGCTGCTCGCTCGTCGTCAGGCAGCTGAACTGGCGCTCGTGAAGAGCCAGAACCGGCTCATCGAGCCGGGCGAGCAGATCGAGTCCCGGCCGCCCGATCTTCACCACGACCACCCGCCGGTCGTCGTCGCTGCGCGCGCGCTCGACCAGCCCCAACTTCTCCAGGCGGTCGATGAGGCGGGTCACGTCGGGCACTCGCGTGATCATGCTCGAAGCGATCCCCTGGCACGACAGCCCCGTCTCCCCCACTCCCCGCAGGATGCGCAGGACATTGTACTGGGATTCGGAGATCCCGTTCGCCTTACAGAACTCGGCGACCTCGCCGAGCAGTCGATCCTGTGTACGCATCACGTCGAGGAACGCTTGTTGTGCACGGTGCGGGGCGACTTCCGCCATGAGTACCGCCTTTAACGTCAATCCGGGTCGTTTATTGATGGGAGATGACATGAATATCTGTTATAACAATATTCGTGTCAACAATTATTTGACCAATACTTCAAGATCTATCGTATCTTATTATTTTATATTTGGTTATATATTTAATCGAGGCCGGGAGGACTCTACAGAGATAGTAATCCGCAGCTTTTTCCGCCATCGACGTGCAAGATCTGCCCGGTGATGAGACGGGCCTCATCGGAGGCGAGAAAACACACCGCATGAGCGATATCGTCGACGGTTCCCATCTCGCCCATTGGCTGTGTGCTGAGGAGCCGCTTGACGACCTTGTCGGGGAGCGCGCGTGTCATCGGCGTGTCGACCATGCCGGGAGATACACCGTTGACGTTGATCCCGTCCCTGGCCAGCTCCAGCGCCAGCGTCCGGGTGAGGCTTACCAGGCCGCCCTTGCTTGCCGCGTAGTTGCTCTGGCCGACATTGCCCAGCCACGACCGGGAGATGATGTTCACGATCTTGCCGTAGCCGCGCTCTTTCATGTGCGGAACCACGGCCTGGCAGGCCAGGAAGGCGCCCTTGAGATTCACACCCAGAACGGCGTCCCAGTCCGCCTCGGTAATCTTTTCCAGGAAATTATCACGGATGATACCGGCATTGTTGACCAGGATGTCGACCTGGCCCCAATCCCCCCGCACGGAGTCGACGACTCCCGCGAGCGCCCCCCGGTCGAGCACGTCGGCGGGGAACGCCTTTGCCCTTCCTCCCTCCGCGGCCAGCCGCTCGGCGACCTGGGCCACGGACTCGCCGTCCACGTCGACCAGCGCCACGGACGCGCCGAGACGCGCCATGGTGGATGCGATGCCCGAACCGATCCCCTTGCCTGCCCCGGTGACGATGGCCGTTTTCTTCTTGAGATCTATCATGATGATCCGCTGCCGCCGCGACAGTATACGCCGGGCGGCGGCAAAGCCGCTCTCAGGCGGTGCCGATCGCCTGCGACGACGACTTGTGAGCGCCCTTCAGTTTTACGTGGCGGAATGCACCCCACACCGCCGCACCGATGGCCCCCGCGAAGACGGATAGCTCGTGGCTGCGAACCTCGACGTCCAGCGACGTCTTCTGCGCCAGCTCTTCGAGAACGGCGAGCAGTCCGCTGTCCCTGGAAAGGCCGCCGGTCACGAGCATCGGGCCCTCGGCCTTCACCATACGCAGCAGGTTAATCAACCGCTTGCCGATGGACAAGTGGATTCCCTTGAGAATGTTTCCTGGCGTGATCCCGCGGCTCACCATATTGATGACGTCCGTCTCGGCGAGGACCGCGCAAATGCCCGATACGATCTCCGGATTGTCTCCCTCGAGGGAGAGTGGCCCCACTTCGTCGATGGACACGCCGAGATAACGCGAGATGTTCTCCAGAAACTGGCCGGTGCCCGACGCGCACTGCGACGTCATGCGATAGCCCAGAACCTTGGAGCGCTCGTCCATGACGATGGCCTTCGAGTGCAGCGCGCCCACGTCCAGGACCGCCCTTGCCTCGGGGTCCAGAAAGAGGGCGCCGCGCGCGTGCGTGGTCATGGAATAAAAATGGCCTCGCTTGAAATCCACCAGTTCGCCTTCGCCGGTCGTGGCCACGTAGTCAATGTCGTCTCGGGACAACTTCTGCTCCTCCAGGATGCGCTCACAGGATTGCACGATAACATCCTTGAGGTTGCGCCTGCGGATCTTGTCCAACCGGGTACCGAGCAACTTCTCCTTGCGGCCCCGGTCATCGAACGCCATCACGGCGGACTTGACCGCGCTGCAGCCGACATCCATTCCCAAGGTATATAGCATCAGTGTACCCTCTTTCTCAGTTTCTTCAGATCCACGTTCACCAGATCGCCCTTCTCGTCCCGGCGGGCAAAGAGCGCGGCCCCCAATGCCCCGGTGTAAATGCTGTCCGGGCTGATGTTGATCGTCATCTCTCCGTAGTTCTCGAACACGAGCTTCTTCAGCGCATCGGTCGCCGCCTCGTTTTTGGCCACGCCACCGGTAAAAGTAAACTCGTCCTTTACGCCGCCGCTCCTCGCCAGAAGCGACATCGACCGGATGACAATGGCCCGGTGCAGGCCGGAGAGAATGTCCTCACGCCTCTCGCCAAGGGCCAGCCTCTCGCGGAGCTCCGCGCCGGCGAACACGGTGCAGGTCGAGTTGATGCGGACCGTGCGCTTCGCCGTCATCGCCAGCGGCCCCAGCTCGTGCACGCCCATGTTCATTTCGTCGGCGATGTACCCAAGGTATCTGCCGCACCCGGCCGCGCAGCGGTCGTTCATCTGAAAGTTCGTCACGACGCCGGCGGGGTCGACCTGGATGGCCTTCGTGTCCTGCCCACCGATATCGAGCACCGTTGCCGTCCGCGGGAACATGGAGTGCGCCCCCAACCCGTGGCACAGAATCTCCGAGCGGATCTGGTGCTTGGGGAACGGGAGGGTCTGGCGCCCGTAACCGGTGCCGATTGTATTGATGGCGTTGAATTCGACCGTGGCCGCGTACTCGGTCGCCCGCTTGATTTCGTCTTCGAGCGCGCTGAAGCCGTCGACCTTGAGCGTTTCCCGGCACGCGAAATCGAGATAGGTGTCGTAGTGCTCCGCGAAGCTCTCGCCCTCGACCAGGAGGATCGCCTTGTCGAAAAGGCCGGTCAGGCGGTCGAACGACACGCCGTCACTCCGGGCCAGTCCCTCGGCATTGTCGAGAAACTGGCTCGAGGCGATATCCCTGAAGAAGTCGCTGCGCGACTTGACGCCGGGCCGGAACATCGGAGCGGCGAGGTCGTTCATCTCGGCGAATATCTTTGCGAGCGCCGGCATGTGGGCTTTCTTCGCCTCCGCATCGGTCCAGCCGCCCACAATCTCGCCGCATACTCTCTCCAGCGCCTCTACCTGCTGCAGGTGCTGCGCCAGTTTGAACTTGCATCCCAGCCAATCCATGAGGTTGGTCACCAACTCGCCGGAGTCGTGCTTCTCGCCGATCTTGCGCCTGAGCAGGTGAAAACGGGAATTGATAGCGGCCTCGTCGCTCGCGATCTCACAGGCGAGCCCGTAGTTGGCCCGGCTGTTCGTAATGCCGCGGCCCAGGATGCGCTCGTCCGTGTCCATGTAGACGGCCTTCGTCGTGGTCGAACCAAGGTCGATTCCGATGTAACAATCCATCCGTTCGCTCCTATCGTTTGGCGTCGATCATCTGGAAATAGGATTCCAGCCGGTTCTTGATGTTCGCCGCGCTGAAATACCGCGGGTCCACGAGGTCGGACTCGATGAATCCCCCCGCTTTGCCGGTGCGGTTCTCCAGCTCGCGCAGGATGAGCAGCTGCCCGGCCGAAAAGGAATTACAGCTCTTGATCGAGTTGATCAAGAACCCGTCCGCCTCAAAATCGTCCATGGCTTTTTGCAGGAGCTCGATCCGCGTCGGCAGGTTGAGGTTGGTGTAGCATCCGGAGCAATACTCCGCGAGGCTCTCCAGCGGACGGTCAGGATCGTGGCGAAAGCCGGAATCGTAGATACCGCCGACCTTGGTGTAAGAAGAGCTCACCACGACCGCGCCTTCCTCGTAGAACATCTTCCAGAAGTCGCGGAAGCTGGTCCAGTTCGGGGGTCCTTCCACCACCAGGCGGTACTTTTCCTCCTTCATCATGCCGTCGGGCGTGATGGGCCCCAGCTTCTTCGCCACCCGGTTGTCGACTTCTTCGCGCAGGGTCTTGTAGTAATCCTCGCAGGATTCCAGCCCCCGGAACGCCGAGAACATCGGGCCGATGTAGAACACTCCGCCGAAATAGGCGTCGATGGGCGACGGGCGGTGCTTCGCCGACTCCCATACGGCGACGAGGTCGTCCTCGGCTCTTGCCGACGCGGCCATAAACCCGCGCAGGCGGTCCTCGTCGAACTTGTTGCCGGAGATTTTTTCCATCAGCGGTATGACCTCATCCCTGAGCTGCTTCACCACGTACTCGAGCATCTCCGGTGTTTGCTCTCCGTCCCCCTGGTAGGGCACGTGCAGCATCGCCACCGGGCAGCCGTATTCCTGCTTGAGCAGCTCGAACCATTTCATGAACGTGAAGCAACCGGTATAGCTGAGTAACAGCAGGTCGGGTTCGGGGAGCTTCTCACCTGTGGGACCGATATTCCCGCTCTTCAACATGCCGATGTCACATTTGACGTAGGTGCAGACGTCCTCCGAGTGGCCGTGCTTCTCGGCTTCGAGCACGTACTGGCTGCTCTTCTTGCGCATCGCCGATTGCAGGGCGTTGATCTCGGGATGAACGGGCAGCATGTCGAACGACCATATCAGCTCGTTGAGATTGCCGGGAACGAACGTGTAGACAACCTTCTTGCCCGTTTCCTTCACCCTGGACAACCGCTTGAAATGGGCGGCGATCATTTCCTTCTGCAGCTCCATGCTCTTTTCTTTTTGAGCGGTAGTATTCTGGCTCATGCCGTCCCCCAAAGTTTGATCGAGTCCGAAAAGGTTCCTGTCTGCTCTTTGATGACCTGGTACTGGCCCGAGTTTTCCGAAAACTTGAATGATGTGTTGGGAATGTTCGCCTTCGTGAGCGCGCTCTGCAGCATCGGCCGCTCGAGCAGCGCCGGGTCGCAGAAGCTCGGCGACGCGAAAATGACCCCCTCCGCGTTGAGCTTCTTGACGCGATCGATGAGATCACGCCCTTTTTCCTCCTGGTCGATGTAACGCGAAGCCGTTGCGACGCCGTGGTTCAAATAGCCGTCGGACAGGGCCTGTACTGGGTCGTCGGTTATCGCCACCCCGCCGGTGAGGTAGCGCGCGCCCAGCACCCAGTCGTCATCCACGATGTAACAGCCGCTCTGCTCGAGCGCTCGTATCAGCCCGAGCGGCGGCTGTTCGCAGAAGACGCCGGTGACGATGACGCGAATGTTGTCCATTTCATGCCGTTTCTCCTTCTTCACCTGCGAGAGGTACTCTTCGACCATACGGGTGTGCTCCGAGACCTCCAGAATATTCCCCGCGCGCATGAGCAGATAGAGCTCGTAGGTCGGCACCAGGTGAGGCGCCTCGGCGCGGAGCGCGTACAGTCTGTCGATTGCCTTCGCGTTCTTGTTGTAGAGTTTGATCGACTCGTTGAGTTTGTCGTTGTGGATCGGCTTGCCGTTCATGGCCCCGAGGTCGTTGCGGAGCTGATTCAACTCGTTGACATAGAAGTTGCCGCCGATGCCCGCATTGAAGTTCTGGGGATAATCGATGTATTTCACATACTTGTCCTTGAACATCAGCTGCCACATACCGCTGAGGTTACGGATAACGTCGCAAATGGCGGGAAACAGCATGCCGTCCAGACAATCGAGGCGGCCCCCGAGGCCCAGCTCGATTGTCGAGCGGGGAATGTGGCAGATGTACGACTGGTAGTATGCGTCTCCGCGAATGATTTCGAGGTTGTCACCGGCGCCCATTATGCCGACGGGCAGCATGCCCGCCGCGTGGATGATCTCGCGTGGCACGTAGATGGGCATATAGCCGATGGCGCGACCGCCGCGCTTTTTCTTCCACTCCTTGACGTACGAGAAATGGAGATCGTTGTAGAGTTCCTCGCATCTGCTCACAGTGCTGCCGACGCTCATGATTTCTCCAAGTGGTCCGATTCACCGGTCGTCGCCCACATCGACGCCGCCTTGTTCTCGCGAAACGATTTGCCGACCACACTCTTCAGGCGCTCGATGTCGATCTGGTCACGGCCGTTACCCGAAATGCCCGACACGAACGTACGATAAATATCACCGACGAGATCGCTGACGCCCCCATGGTCTTTCGCCGAATACCAGCTGAACATCCAGTTCATCATCCCGAACAGCAGGTATGTCTCCCGCCATGACCGGCGTTCGTCCAGGTCCATCCGCTTGTCGGCTTGATATACATCCCGGACGATCCCACGGGCGGCGGCGGTATACCGGTCTTTGAGTTTCTGTATCACCGTGGCCTTCTCCAGGTGCAATTCGTGAGTCCCCCAGGTCATCACGCGCATCTCGTCCATGTGCTCGATGAAATAGGCGGTGTGAAAATAAACGAACGTGTACAGCTTCTCCCGTGGATGTTCGAAGTTATCGGCGATCCTGGCCCACGTCTCGTTCAGCGTCTTGAATCCGTAGAAGTTGATGAGAAAGAGCAGGTCCTCTTTGTTGCGAAAGTAGTGGTACAGGCCCGACAGGCTTCGCCCGGTTGCCTGCGCGAGATCGCGCATACTGGTCCCGTGAAACCCCTGGCGTGCCATCAAGTGACACGATTTCTTCAGGATCTCGTCCAGGCCTTCGGTCATCGACCAGGAACCGATGGGATCGGGCTTATGTCGCTTGTCGGCCAGGGAACTACCTCCTATTTGTGGGTCCATTTCGGGGAGCGTTTTTCGAGAAACGCGTCGATGCCCTCCCGGGCATCCGCGGTGGCCATGAGCTGGTCGAGGTAGAGGCGCTCCACCTCTGCTATGTTTTCGCGATACTGCCGCCGGATGCCCGCCCGCGCCGCACGGCACGCAAACCTGAGCGACGATGCGCTCTTGGGGAGAATCTGTTTCTGGATGAACTGCTCCACCGAATCGTCGATCGAGCCCGTCGCGGCGTGCACGACGCCCAGACGCTGGAGCTCGCCGGCGCTGACCTTCGCGCCGGTAAGGATCATTTGCGAGGCGGCCGACTCTGCCATCTTGTGGGGCAGGAGTACACTGGCGACCGGTGGAAAGACCCCCAGCTGGATCTCCGGAACTCCGAACTTGGCATCCCCGGCACTGAATATCATGGCGCAGGACAGGGCGAGCTCGAACCCGCCCCCCAGGCACAACCCGGACACCTTCGCCAGGGTCGGAATGTCGCACTCGAGAATCTCCCCGATCAACCGGTGAAACTGGGGGAGCATTTCTCCCACACTCTCGGCCTTGTGTTCCTCAACACTAGCGCCGTAACTAAAATGCTCCCCCTCACCTGTGAAAACGATCAGCTTGCGGCTTCGGTTGTCAGGTGAACCGTCAGTCAGTATCCCGATCTCGGTCGATATTTCCTGAATCAGCCGTGCGGTGACAATATTCCCCGGCCCCGGCCCCAGGACGATTTCCACCACCTGTCCGTCGTGCAGGTAGTTGACGTTGATTACTTCGTGGGCCACCCTTGGTCTCCTTTTTCGAGTTTGGCCGTGCAGCCATGCCCGCCGCAAGGCCGGCCGTTATGCCCCGGGTGGCCAGCAATCCCGGTGATTGAGCTGCAGCACTTGCGCTGTCTGCTCCAATCGCCGGCCGTTATGCCCCGGGTGGCCAGCAATCCCGGTGATTGAGCTGCAGCGCTTGCACTGTCTGCTCCTAATCGCCGGCCGTTATGCCGCCGCAAGGTCGGCATAACGGCTACTTGGGCATGATGCGTTCAACGAGGTCATCGCTCCACGGCGTTGCCTCGGCCAGTGCGCGGCGCAAGGCGATAAAATCCACCTCGCGGTTGTGCTTGGGCCCTTCGTTGAAGGCGCGAAAGCCGGCCTTCGCCTCCGTCATCATATTCAGCGCGAGCCACGAGCGGTTGGTCTCACAGTTCTTCTGCCAGTGCTCGAGTTTCTTCTTGCGCAGCGACTCGAGCGTCTTGCTCATGCAGTCCGGCATTGTTAGCGCCAACGCGTACGCGAGCTTTTCCGTTTCGGCGTCGAGCAGCGACAGGTCGATCGTGCAGCCTTCGGCAACCCGCTTTGCCTCTTCGCGGGCCTTGCCCGTCTTCAGCCTGCCGAGGGCGGGATTGCCCCACTCGTCCGACTCTTCCATGCTGGCGAATGGACTCGAAATGAAGACGCCGTCCGCATTCTTGAGCACCGGCGTGATCTTGTTGATCAGACCCATCCTCACCGCCTCTTGGGCGGACCACCAGCCACACAGGGTGCAGGACTCGATCGCGCGGCCCAGGCCGACATACAGATGCAGAAAATCCGTGGAGCCGCCATCCGGCGCCGAACCGTGCTTGGGTCCCGCCTGTCCGAAAACCGCCGTGTCCGCGGCAATCGAAAAGTCGCAGGCCATCCCTGCTTCCTGCCCGCCCGCGATTCGCATGCCGTTGACCCGGTTGATCACCGGTTTGTCGCACGTGAGAATGGTCGTCACCATATCGTTGAACAGGCGCATGTACTGCTTGTACTCCTGCGGGTTGCCCGCATAGTACTCCGCGTATTCCTTCGTGTTGCCGCCGGTACAGAAAGCCTTGTCCCCCACCCCGGTCAGGATCGCGGCCACGGCCGAGCGGTCGCACGACGCCTGCCGGAACGCCAGGATCAATTCCTTGAGGGCGTTCGTCGTGTACGAGTTGTACTGCCCGGGGTTGTTGAGGAATATCCAGTAGTTAAGAAGCCCTTCGACCTCTTTGCCGTCGTTATCGCGCAATGGTCTTTTCTCAACCAGGATGTCCTTGTAGGACACATCCGAAACCAGTTCGTGATTCTTCATCTTTGAGTCTCCTTATTGTGACCGGTTCCCTGTCGCCCGCCTCTGCACCCGAACGAGAGAACGCCACCCGCCTATGGTACGAAAACCACCCGTTTCTCCAATTTGTGCTCCAGCGCAAGCGGCAGGATTTCGTTTATGGAATCCAGCGGATGCTGCTCGACGTTGTCCCTGATGTTTACACGCCCGCCCAGCACTTCCGCCAGGACGTCCGGATAGTATTCCGGCTTGCATCCCCAGTTGCCAAAAACGTCCGCGTCGAACGCCATGATGTTGCTCAGCCGGATGTGGATCTTCTCCATCGTGAATCCCACCACGGCCAGCACCCCGGCAAATGACAGCAGCGAAAAGGCCGTCGCCTGGCCCGGCGCTGTGCCGCTGGTCTCGAATACCTTCCATCCGCTCTTTGGCAACCCGTGTTCCTTGACGAGCTCCCTCACCGCTTGCTTGACCTCACGCTCGCCGATTCCACTCGCGTTGATCGTGTAATCCGCGCCCATCCCGCGCGCACTCTCGAGTTTCTTTTCGTCGATATCAATCGCGATGACGCTGGCGCCCGTCCCCTTCGCCAGCTGCACCATGTAGGTACCAATTCCACCGACACCAATGACAATCCCGAGCTCCCCACTTGCGAGCCCGCTCCGCATGAGCGACTGGTAAGGAGTGGTCACCGCATCGGCAATGACCGAAAGCTCGGACAATTCAAGGTCTCCGATGTCTTCGGGCACGAGACACAGGTGCCGGCCGGGAACGGTGATGTGCGACGCAAAACCGCCGTCGAAATCGTTGCCCGGCATCTTCTGCCTGCGGCAGATGTTGCTCCGGCCCCCGTGACAAAGTTCGCACTCTCCACAGGGCAGGACGGCGGGTATGACAACGTCCTTCCTCACGACGTCCCGGAACGACTCCCCGGCGGCGACGACCGTTCCGCTCACCTCGTGGCCGAGGATGATCGGCGGTTTGTGCCGGGGCTCGACCTGGCCGTTATAGAAAGAAATATCCGTGTGGCAAAGACCGCAGCCCGCCACCCGAACCACGACCTCTTCACGCTCCACCGATGCAATGCTCAAATCCCGGCGCCGGAGCGGGCTGCCGGGGCTTTCGAAATAGTACCCGTAGGCCTCTATGGCCTCCATAGAGCTCACCTCCCAAAACCCGAACGAACGTACGTTCTGTAATCCCTCATTCACAGGATACTCACTGCCCCAGGCGCGGGGAAAGGAGAAATTTGTTGATTATTATCAAGTTATTCGTGGGCCGCTCCTGCACGCTCCACGTTGCCGTTTCCACGTCGAACGGGTCCAACGCGGGGCAGCGGCGGGCAGCGATCCGCCTCATGGCATTCCACATAACACACTATATAATAAATAGATACGCCAAAAACCCGCCGCCGTAGTGGCTGTGGGGACCGTGTTGGAACGTTCCCTGCTTTACAAGGCTCAATCTACCAAAACGGCAGACTGAGCCGTAAGCGGGCCCAGGAAAGGTCGGAATAGAGCATGGACGAATATCGACCTCGACGGGTGGTCCGTTTTTCCAAGGAGGAAGGCTAATGCGTAACGCACTCTTGATCTCGGCCGTGGCCGTGGCCGCCGTGTACCTGTTTTCACCGCCGATCGCCCAGGCCCGGACAGGCGCGGGCGTTGTGGTTTGGAGACACACGTCGACCCTCGACGTCGACCGTGCCACCGATTTCGTCGGTCCGGATGATAGGTTCGTCGCGGCGCGGAG
>JAZGDW010000057.1:0-2566 GCA_036478295.1 Candidatus Krumholzibacteriia bacterium | reverse complement strand
GTACTGCGGGTTGAAGTCGTTCAACCCGGCGTCGTCCCCGCACAGGCCCGCGTCGTGGCCGAGCTCGCGCCAGGTGGGATCGACGTCGTCGGCCACCCATAACGCCTCGCAGTCGTACGTCGGACCGCCACTGAACGCTGTACCCGGGCCTTCCGGTGGATCGACTATTAGCGGTCCGAACATCCCCATCTCGAAGTGCAGTGTCGTGTTCTTGTGGCAGTGGTAGAAAAACGTCCCAGCCTGGCTCGCTTTGAACTGGTACGTGTAGCTGCCGGAGACCTCGAACGAGGCGTGCCCCACACCATCGTTGCGGGTGGTTGGCTCGATGCCGTGAAGATGGATGGTATGGGTGCCCTTTGAGGATTTCAGCGTGACCTGAACAATCCGTCCTTCTCTCACCCGGATCGGGGCGGATGGGACCGGCTCGCGAATGTCGTTCGGATCGTCGGGGTCCTCAAACCCCCAAAACCGCACCTCCTCGCCGTCTGGCATGATGACCTCGCCGCTGCCGAAGAACTTGCGTGTCAGCTCAACATTGGGAGGCATCTCGTCCGGCGTATCGGGGTTTTCGTGCGGGACCTGGCAGCCGAATGTCTCAAAGGTCTCTTCCTCTTCAGGTAAAGCGGAGGAGAAAGGGCCTGCTAGGGGTAGGGGTTCTTCCATGACCCAATGCGTGATCTGTCCCTGCGGATACATGCCGCCAGCCGCTGTCTGGGAGATCTCATCATGCGGGTGCATGGGGTACTTCAACGGAAACGGTTCCTCGACGGGAGGCCAGGGGATCGCATCGGGCGGCTGTCTGTAGGGGAGGAGCACGTCAACGCGATGCTCGGGCTTCATCGTCCAGGTGTCCTTCTCGATGACGTTTTCAAGGACCTTAAGGCTCCCGTCATCCTCGATGTCCGAAAGGACGTAGATGTGGTTCCCATGGATGTGGGGTGGACGCGTGCCAAGGCCCGCGTTGATGCACCGGATCAGTGCGGGTTCCCCTTCGTTGCTGTGCGGTGCGGTGTTGCGGTTGTGCGCGGAGAAGAAGCCACTTTCCCCGTTTATCGTGAAATACCGGGGCAAGAAGCCCGCTATAAACGCGATGTGGTCGATCATGACGTTTGCCGCTGCCATAGCATTCCACTGCGGGTCAATCTCGTTGAAGACCCACACCCACGTTTGGCCCCCCAGGTTCGCCTCATGATGCACCCCTTTGTTCAGACTAAGCGATCCTCTCAGACCCTCACCCCACGGCTTACCCGGAAAAGCGGCGGTGGTACCTAGGTCGTTGAACAGGGCCTGGACCCTGGGTGTCGGTGTGCTGTAAGGGGTGTTTTCGCTGGCGGAGCGAGGCAGAACCACCAGGGCGCCATGCAGCCCCAGCACACGGTTCACAGGGGCGTTGAGCGGATCCAGATACATATAGGTTCCTGCCGTGGGTTCCACGATCTCCACTGTCACCGATGTCCCGAAAGGAATGGGAACGCTGCCCGTAAGGCCGGGGATGGCGAACTCGTGAGCAAAAAACGCATCGGCGTTGTTGGTTATCGTGATGCGGATAGTGTCGTCGTCGCGCGCCTCGATGACCGGTCCGGGAACCCGCGGGCCGTTCGACGGATCGCTGAAAGCCCACATGAAAACCGTGGTTCCATCGACCAGCTCGACGTCCACCTCTTCGATGGTCAGCGCGATGTCGATGGTCGCGCCGAACGCACGCCTTGAGCCAAGGACCGAGTAGCCGACCCCGCCCACCGCCAGCGTTGCGAGGCCAGCCGACCCGTACTTGATGAATTCCCGTCTTTTCATGAGTTGTTTGTCGTTTCGTAGTTGACGGAGCGAACGAGCACTACGACGATCGAACGTGCGGACATCGGACCAGACGGATCGTTGCCGTCGGGAAAGTAGTCGGTGACGCCCGTGCCGCTTGGGGCCTCTCTCCTAAGACCGGGCGCGTCACCCCGGTTACGACCGTTGCATAAGAGAGTCTCAGGTGCGCCGGGTGGGTGGGTAGATGGCGGGAATCGCCCCGGGCTTCCGTGCAGACGACATCCCGAGGCTCGGCCGCGCGGCGGGGTCTGAGCAGCGCAGTCGGTCATTGCAAAGGGGGGTGGCCGCTGAGCGGCTCTAGCTTCGACCAGTCCAACGCGAAGGGCGAATATAGGACTTTGCACTGATGGCCGCAAAGCCGGCGAGCTCGCGCGGATCGGGTCGAACATGGCGGAAAGTTGTAGTAACTTGCGACCATACGGGAACCAGTTTCTGGCGCCGGCCCACAGCAAGCGCTTGAAGCTGGCGCGGAGCTATCGGAGGGCGCGCTGCGGTTCTTTCAGGTCCGTCGGCAGGATCATTGTGAAAGTGGTCCCTTTGCCCACCTCGCTTTCCACCTGGAGTCGACCCTGGTGCTTCGCCATGATGTTGTAGCAGGTAAAAAGCCCGATCCCCGCTTTTACCCGTGGTCCCTTCTTGGTGAAGCTCGGTTCAAAGAGCGTCGGCATCTGCTCCGGCGGAATGCCAATGCCGGTGTCAGCTATCTTCACATGAACGTTGCCGTTCTCCACGGAAGTTCTAATGGTGATCG
>JAZGDW010000056.1:0-2880 GCA_036478295.1 Candidatus Krumholzibacteriia bacterium | reverse complement strand
TGGCGGCGGCGCATAACGCGCCGCGAGCACCAAGGTGGCCGTCCCTAAAGGCATTTTCCTCCCGGCGCGCCATTGAATTCGCATAGTTACCCGTTTCCGAAATGTCGCGCTCCGGTGTTGGAGCCGGATAGAGCCGTTTGTTTTACTCGGTTTACTGGCCGCTATCTTTCAACGCCTTTGTGCTCCTGGTCAGCTCGATCACCTCATCCCAGTTTTCGTTCAGGATCAGGAATGACATGGCGTAGTGTTCCAACTGCCATTTACCGGATTGTCGCGTCAACACGCCCGTGCCACGAAAGCGACCGTTCGTCTCTGAATACAAGACCTCATCGAACCAGGCTACGTCCGATCGGTCGCCAAAACGAATCGTCCTTTCCACGGATTTGTAGTTCCAACCGGTACCATCCCTAAAGCGACCGTCGACGTACTCACTGAAATCTGGGTGCTTCGGCCAGCGCTCCCATTCATCAGTGCCCATGTATACAGCATGTTCAGTAAGATGACTCAGATAGCGTTCTTTGTCGCCGTGTGCGGCAGCATCATGAAAATCGTCCAGGACCCTGCCGACGGCTTCAAAATCCGCCCCGGTGTTTTTCGCCGCTACCATCATGGGAAGTAGCAACGTCAAAAGGAGCAACTGTCGAGATTCCATCATCGTCTCCTGATATTGAAGGGTAGGAAATACTATCCCCCTCGGCCTGATTCACCATTTAACAGAATCCTGGGTTATCGGACGTTGCTTAAAATGCAGCTTGATTTTCCTATTTCCTTGGTGCGACGACCGGTTGTCAGCGGGCGATTTGATCGTCGAGGCCCGTCATCTCCCAGCGAGCCAGGGAGATCGGGATGCTGTCAATCGCGTTCAGTCGATCGAAGAAATCGCGCAGCTCGAACTCCTCGCCGCGCAGTTCCACTTGCCTGGCATAGTCGGTTAGCGTTTGTTCCAACAGGTACTTGCCCGTGACGTAGCTGGTGCCATAACCGGGTTGGCGGAGGTACAGGTGCTGCTCGAAAATGAGCAATTCCTTCTCGGTTTTCATCCAGCCGCGCGGCGTCCAGTCCATGTGTACCTGGCCCGCTTCTTCCATCGTCATCTGGTTTGCGTGCGCGTACAAGGACCCGAGTCCGCGCGCCGCGCGTTGTGCCAGCAGGATCCAGACGAGTTCGCGGGATCGGGGACGGTCGTCATAGAGCCCCGCATGCATGAACATCTCCTCGACGCCGGTCGCCGTACCTTCGTTGCGGCTGTCGAAGATGTTGTACAGCAGCGAACCCTGCCGGACCGGGCTTTGGTGAGGCGTCAGGTCCATACGCGCCAGTTCGAACCAGTGCCAGAAATGCGTGAACAAGGGGGCGGGATCGTAGTGAGCCGTAATCCAGAAAAAGTGGCGTTGCTCCTCGGGGACGAATGAGCCCATGTGCTCGCGAAGTGCAGGCTCCATGTAATAGGTAACCGTCACAATGTTCTTGTCTTCGAGGAAATCCATGATGCGCCGCACCGCGTCTTCGGCCAGCGCGTCGTATTCCTGCGATGTGCTGGCCGCGACCGGGGGTGGAAGACCGCGATTGCGCTGTTCGTCGAGTTTCAGCGACGACCACGCCCGCGCCAGCTCTCTCTTCAGGAGGCGGACTTCGTCCTCCCAGGTTAATGGAACGAGGTGAACGTTTTGCTGGTACCAGGTGTAGTTCTCCCTGCCGATGCCGGATGGCCCCGACTTCGAGTCCGCTTCGGCTTCGAGCCAGACGACGAGCTCATCGGTGGCGGTCTTCGCGCGATCGATCACCGCAAGGAGCTCGGCACTACCCGCCTCGCCAACACGCCCTGCCAATTGATCAAGTATCTGACTCTGCCCGCGAATATCCCGGATTCCAGCGATCCAGAGGTCGCGGGCGTCGCCGGTGAGATTGCCGCGTGCTTGCGTCATCAACGGCGGTATGACGGCAAGCTCTGTGGCAAGGCGTTGCTGCTCCGCGTCACTGAGCGGGAAGTCGTAGGTCCACAATTCAACCAGTGCGTGGTGTATCGGGCCCTCATGCGCCGGCACGTCGCTACGGTACGTCCAGACCGTGTTATAAAACGCCGGGTCGCGAGCCCATGGCTGTAGTACACGCCGGTTGAAATCGTAGCCGTTCATCTCGGCGCGCACGAGGCGCCAGTCGACCTGGTGCGGCACGGGCCAGTCATCGATATCGAATGACTCGAGGCGTGCGCGCAGCGTGTCGTAGTCCGGCTGCCGCGCCGCAAACTGCTCGACTGTGTAGTCCGGCGCGCCATCAAGCATTGGGGGCGATTCAAACTCGCGCCAATCTGCGAACAAAGTGAGCAGATCCTCATAGGTCAGCTTCATCGATGTCTCCGTGTGCGAAACGTTGCAGGCGCTGGCGAACAGCATGCCCGTTGCCAGGCAGATCCAGGAAAATCGTGCAGACATTCGGCGAGTCTACCTCAGCCGTCGAAACGTCCGAGCGTCAATCCCGTACTCCAGCTAGAGGTGCTCGTTAGCTACGAGATCGTGAACGCGGAGCAGGAAGATCAACGGCAGATTGAACCGCACCGCCCTTAACGGTTTTCCGAAAGGCAGTGAAGGGCCCGGCCGAATTCGAGTATGACCAGTCGAATGATGTGAGGGCCCCGCACGCGAGCACATTTTTTCACGCCCGCGCGAGGAGTTTTGTCTGTGTGGAGGGGCCCCGAATCCGCCACCGGGGGGCCCCAAAGCTCGTCGGGGTTTTCGTCCCAGCCTGGAGCCGGATAGAGCCGGGAGCCGCGCCCGCCCGGATTTCGTCCTGGCGACAAGCTGGCGACAAGAATTGGCTACTTGGAGTCCTTTGATTTCGGCCGCTTGCGCCGATTCAACACGGGTTCGAGTCCCGCAACTT
>JAZGDW010000055.1:0-2173 GCA_036478295.1 Candidatus Krumholzibacteriia bacterium | reverse complement strand
GTGGGACCCTGAAAATAGTTCTTCAACAGCCTCAGCCATAAGCAGACCAGCACCGCTCCGCAACATCAACGGGAGTCTGGCACCTAGATGCCGTAGGCGGGAGCGCTCCACTGCATCAACCAAACGGATTAACTGTAATTGGTGTGAATGGAACCGAAGTAAGTTTCTAACAGGTATTGGAACGTATTCCAGGTATGGTTGATCGCATTCTTGTGGGTGGTACGAGGTCATCGGAACAACCCTTTTCTGATCCCCATGAACTTCCGTTGCTGCATATCCATCGAAGCGGAATACGCGAAATTGAGTGTCGCTATCTGAAATAAGTTGAGTGCCAGTTCATGGTTATCTGGTTGATACGCATCCCTCTCCGCTGACATCCACTGACCGGTTCAGTCCAGCACCACGATCTCGCCGGATTCGGTTTTTCCCTGCCGGCGGTAGAAGCCGAGCGTCTTGAGCGTGGGCTCGTCGCTCACGACGAACAAGATCGCATCCTCGCTGTTGGAGCCGTTGACGTGCTCGTACCATTCGCCGCCCGGGGCCGCGACCGCATCGAACGGTTCCCAGTCGAACCGCTTGCCGCCGATGATGCTGTGCCCGCTGCCGTGGAACGGGAAGACCACCTGGCTGGCGTTCTGTTGCTGGGGAAGGGTGCGTTCGCCGGGCCGGAGCAGTTGCCCGAAGAAGGTCATCGTGGGGTAGACGGTCCGGCCGGTGACCGGATTCGTGTATTCGACCTGGATGGCGTCCCACGGGCTACCGTCATGATCGCGGTAACTCTCCAGCAGCTCGCGCGTCCGGCCCCACCGGTAGACGTACATCGGCGAGTGCCATCCCGTGCCGCGTTTATGGTCGAGAAAACGGGGTTTCAGACCGCCGTACCCGTATGCTTTGTGGGAATAATCCTCCGAATACCGCGCCGACTGCTCGCGCCGTGAGACGAGCTTGCCGTCTTCCTCTTCCCGGTAGTCGTGTTCGAAGCTGGCGGCGTTGAGCACTTCCGAAAGCGGCAGGTCGAGGACGCTGACATTTACCGCGAAATCGTCGCCGTGGTTGCCGTGGTTGTGCCAGGCGTCGGCGGGCGTCAGCACCAAGTCGCCGGGTCCGAATGTGATCGGTTCGCCTTCGACGCCGGTGAAGTTCTGCGTGCCGGTCAGACCGATGCGCACCGCATTGATCGAATGCCGGTGCGGCGGCATGATCTCGCGCGGATCGTTGAGCCGGTAGGCGGTGTAGAGTGTCGAGACCGTCGCCCGAACCGGCGCCATGCCCGGATTCACCAAAACGATCGAGCGCCGCTCTGAATCGTCCATCGTGATCAATTCAGCGGCTTCGTACAGAAGCGGCTCGATGTCGGCATATTTCCAGATGAAGGGTTGGGCTCGGCGGCCCTTCAGGACCTGCCCGTCCTCCTCATGGTCCTCCCGCGCGTTCTGCACCGCCCAGTAGGGTGCAAGGTCGAGCTCCTCGAGCTTTCCGTACAGCGCCTTAAGCCGCGCATTCCGATTGCAGCCGCGCGCGGCGGCGTCTTTCGCCCGGTTGGCCATAATATCACTCTCCCGGAATCATCCCATGGGCAAGCTTACCACGGCATCTTCTCGCTCAGGAAGCGGAAGCGCGAAAAACTGTTGTGCGCACCTTCAAAATGTTCCTTTCACCTACTCAACGATGTGGAGGCCGCGCAGGCGGTCGATCATGTAGATCAGGCCGCGGTCGTCGACCGTCACGTCGTTGGCGCACAGGCGGTCGCAGCCGGGCTGCGGGTCGGGCATGAAATGGCCGACTTCCTTCGGGCCGTGATACGCTGGGTGCCTCCGGGTTGACGAGGGGGCTTTTCTGCGGCGTGATCAGGCCGGCTGGGGGCCCTCTCGTAAGACGCAAATGTCCGACGATTTCGAGTCGTCCGGGCCCCCTGTTGCCTTGTGCCGGTGTCGGCCCAATCCGAGTCCGCCCCGTAAGCCGGCAGACAACAACTGGCTGTGTTGAAAGGAGTTTCGTAACGGCATGTCCCATCGCACTCGGTTCCGGTTTTGGATTTTCGGCGCATCACGCCAAGCTGCACGATGATGAACATTTTCCGCCGACTGCTCTGCTTCCTGGGTTTCCACGACTTTCGCGTCGTCGAAGTGATAATGGGCTTCGGTCCGTCCGGGGCGGTGGAGAAGGTGGAGTG
>JAZGDW010000054.1:0-29150 GCA_036478295.1 Candidatus Krumholzibacteriia bacterium | reverse complement strand
GACACTACGAGAGGTTCATCGATACCAATCTCACGCGCAAGCACAGCGTTTCGACCGGACAGATTTACCAGGCCGTTATCGAACGTGAGCGGCGCGGCGGCTACCTGGGGAAGACCGTGCAGGTGATCCCCCACATTACGGACGAGATCCTGGCTCGGGTCCGGGCGGTGGGGGACAACGGGGGACCGCCGGATGTCATTATCACGGAGATCGGGGGGACCACCGGGGACATCGAGAGTCAGCCTTTTCTCGAGGCCGCCAGGCAGTTACGCCTCGAGGTCGGCGCCGAAAACTGCGTGTTCATCCATCTAACGCTGGTTCCATACATCCGGGCCGCCAAGGAGTTGAAGACCAAGCCGACTCAGAACAGTGTCCGCCAGCTTCGCGAGATTGGTATCCAGCCGGACATCCTGCTGTGCCGGACCGAGGTGCCGCTGAGCCGCGATGTCCGCCAGAAGCTCGCGCTGTTTTGCAACGTCAGCGAGGCGGCGGTGATCGAAGCCCGGGACGTCTCGTCGATTTACCACGTTCCCATTCATTTTGCCCGCGAGCAACTCGACGAAATTGTCGTTAAGCTGCTGCGACTCGAAGTGCCCAAACCAGACCTGACCGAATGGCAGCGCCTGCTCAAACGGATGGCGGACGTGGACAGCGAAGTGTCCATAGCGGTCTGTGGCAAGTACGTTCATTTGAACGACGCCTACAAATCGATTATCGAAGCGTTCACCCATGCGGGGATTCACAACGACACCGGGGTAAACATCAAATGGGTCGATGCGGAAGATATCGAGAAGGACGGTCCGGAGATTCACCTGAAAGATGTGGCGGGAATACTCGTTCCCGGGGGCTTCGGGGAAAGGGGCGTGCACGGCAAGGTCCAAGCGGCCCGCTTTGCACGCGAAAACGGGATTCCCTATCTGGGAATCTGCCTGGGACTGCAGAGCGCCGTGATCGATTTTGCCAGGAATGTGTGCGGCATCGAGGACGCGGATAGTTCGGAATTCAATCTCGGCTGCGCCAATCCGGTTATCGATCTGATGGAGGACCAGGAGCACGGGGGAGACAAGGGCGGCACGATGCGCCTGGGAGCCTATCCATGCGTGATACGACCGGACACCCTGGCGCACGAGTGTTACGGTTCTTTGGAAATATCGGAACGCCACCGGCACCGCTGGGAGTTCAACAACAAGTACCGCGAGCGGTTCGAGAAACAAGGCATGGTGATATCCGGGACGTCTCCGGATAACAACCTGGTCGAAATGATCGAACTCGAGGATCATCCGTTTTTTGTGGCTGTTCAATTTCATCCCGAGTTGAAGAGCCGGCCGAATCGTCCCCATCCGTTGTTCAAGGCTCTCGTTCGGGCCGCGAAGCTCGCCGGCGATTCCGAGATGGATGAACGCAAGGCCATCAACTCGTAGGTGACTGAGGGCGTGATTCCGATGCAGCCTATCCAGATCGGCAACTTGACCGTGGGGGATCGTACCTCTCCACTTTTGATCGCCGGCCCCTGCGTCATCGAGAGCGAATCCGAAACGGTAGCGCTCGCCGAAAGAATCGCATCGCTTCCCGTCACCGCCAGGTTTCAATTCGTCTTCAAGGCGAGTTACAGCAAAGACAATCGGAGTTCATCCACGAGTTTCCGCGGTGTCGGCCTCGATGAAGGGCTGAGGATTCTGCAAAAAGTAAAGACCGAGGTCGGTTGCCCGGTTATCTCCGACATCCACAGTGCGGACGAGGCGACCGGCGCCGCCGAGGTGCTCGACGTCCTGCAGGTTCCGGCGTTCATGTCGAGACAGACGAGTCTTCTGGAGGCAGCCGCCAAGACGGGCCGCGCCGTGAACATCAAGAAGGGACAGTTTCTCTCGCCCGAAGGAGCCGGTCTGGCGGTCGACAAGGTACGCCAGGCGGGAGGCCGGAACGTACTGCTTACGGAGCGCGGAACCACGTTCGGTTATCACGACCTCGTTGTGGACTTCCGCTCGTTCTCGCGCATGAGGGCGTTCGGCTGTCCGATTATCTTCGACGTGACCCACAGCCTGCAAAGGCCGGGAGGGCTTGGAGACCGCTCCGGGGGAGAGCCGGACCTCGCGGGGATGATGGCCCGCGCGGCGGCGGCGGTCCCGTGCGACGGTTTTTTTATAGAGACCCATCCAGAGCCGGAGAAGGCCAGAAGCGACGCGGCATCGATGCTGCCGTTTTCTGAACTGGAGCGCGTGCTCGAGGACACACTACGTGTGTTTCAGGTCGCGAGCGAAATAGTGGCCGGAAACACGGACTCCTGAAAGCTATAAAGGCAGAGACATGAAGTCGAGACTTGCACGACCCACCGAGGCACGCACCGGCGCCGCCCGGACGAAACCTGTCGATCAGGCGATGGTGGACATCGACATCGCCCGTACGGTGTTCGCGGATGAGATTCACGAACTCACCAAAGTCAAGAAGTTGATCGATGGCAATTTCCACCGCGCCGTCGACGCGATCTACGAGTGCGAAGGACGACTGATGATTTCGGGGGTTGGAAAGTCCGGGCTGATCGGCAAGAAGATCGCGGCCACCTTCACCAGCACGGGTACGCCGAGTTTCTACCTGCACCCCGTGGAGGCGGCACACGGCGACCTGGGCCTGGTAGGCGACGGGGATGTAGTGCTGTTCATCTCGAAGAGTGGCGTGAGCGACGAATTCCGCCAGCTCTACCCGTCCCTGAAGAAGCTCGATTTGACGATCATCGCGATGACGGGCAACGCCGATTCCTTTCTCGCCAGGCACAGCGATATCATTCTCGACTGCCACGTGGACAGCGAGGCGTGCGCCCTGGACCTGGCACCGACGACCAGCACAACCGCCGCCCTGGTGATGGGTGATGCGCTGGCCTGCGCGCTGATGGAGCGGCGCGGGTTCAAGGCGGAGGATTTCGCGCGCAACCACCCCAGCGGTATTCTGGGCAAACGGCTGACCGTCAGGGTCAGCGAGCTGATGCACACGGGCGACGCTGTGCCTCTCGTCGGTGTGGACACCACCCTCAAGGACGCGCTGTTCGAAATGATGTCGAAAGCGGTGGGATGTGTGGGTGTGCAGGACCCGGAAGGGAAGTTGTGTGGCATCATAACGGACGGAGACCTCAAAAGGATTCTCGTGCGGACCGACAACGCCCTGGACGCCCTGGCCGGGGAAGTGATGACGCCCGCTCCGAAGACCATCGGAGCCGACGTGCTGGCCGCGGAGGCGCTGAGCCGGATGGAAATGAACACTCCGGGCCCCCTGACGATGTACTTCATCACCGACGAGGCCGGACGGCCAACGGGCATTCTCCATATTCACGATATCCTCAAAGCCGGACTGGGCGCCGATTAGTGTCGCGTAGCCACTCCGCGGCGGCGGACTGTTGGGCCGGTTCCGTCCCGCGCTCCGCTTCGTGCTTGGGGCGGCGCGCTGTTGGATTGTCTCCGTCCCCGCGCTCCGCTTCGCTTGGCTACCCGCCTGCGGCGGCTGATCCTCGCTCGCTCTCGCGACGGGTCCGTCAACAACCCAACAACGCGCCGCCTCACTCGCCACCCGCGACGGTCCGTCACCGATCCAGCAGTCCACAGCCGTGACGCCCCCGCAACGAACGGCCGCCCGGTCGCTCCCGATGCGGCACCGTAACCCCTCACGATTTCCCATGATGGATTTCTGGCACAATCGTTGCTTGACTACACGCCACTCGTATGCTAACTATATAAATGTAAAGGTTTTTTGCGATTCACGAGGGGCCTGGCAGCTTTCCATTCAGGCAATATTGCAGGGTAAATCTTGCGTAGACGAAAAAAAATTAAAAGAAATTTGGAAGTCGTCCTGACGCGGGGACTGATGCGATTCGCGCGCGGTCTGCCTAGGGCAACAGGTTTGCGCGTCTTTTCGGCCATCGGCGACGCGGCGGGCCGGGTCCTGCGGGAGGACCGGAAACGGGCCCTGGATAACCTCGAGATTGCGTTTCCAGGCATGAGCCTCCCGGTGCGGGAGGCGCTGGCGCGGGCGATGTTCAAGACACTGGGTCGGAACGTATTCGAGTTTCTTAATCTGAAGGGAAGTTCGAAAGAGCGCCTGGCCGCATTGATCGAGAGGGTGGAGGGGTTGGAGCATCTGTCCGAGGCCAGGGAGGCCGGCCAAGGCATGATCGCGATAACCGGGCACATCGGCTGCTGGGAACTCCTGGCCGGTTACTTCGCCACCCGCGGGTTTGAGTTCACCGTGGTGGGACGCGAGCTGTGGGAGCCGCGCTTGAACCAGGAGCTGATCCGCATCCGCGAATCGGTGGGATTGAGAACCGTCGATCGCGACCGCGGAGGCAGGGAGATGCTGCGGACCCTGCGCGCGGGCGGCATCGTCGCCGTACTGATCGACCAACATACGAGGGTCACCGGTGTGTATGTACCGTTCTTCAGCCGACCCGCCCACACTCCGATCGGGATCGCCAAGCTGGCCTTGAAGACGGGGGCGAAAATCGTGCCCCTGGCGATCTATATGAACGAGCCCGGCAAGCACGTGATACGAATCCTGCCGGCGATCGCAGACCCGCCCGAGAGCGAGACCCTCGAACGCCGGGCGGAAATCATCACCGAGCAGTGTTCGCGGGCGGTGGAGGACCTCATCCGATACGACCCCAAGCAGTGGGTCTGGTTTCACAAGAGGTGGCGTGATCAGGAGGAGGCGGATGTGAGCCATGCGGTGGTCAACTAGAATTCTTTATTACGTGACGTTGATCGGATTTTTGCTGGTATCATGCACGAGCGATACGCCAAACGAAATCGCCTTTCAAAAGGACGAGATGCCGGATGAAGTGTTTACCGATTTCGTGACGCAGGAGAGCGACAGCGGGGTAGTGTTATGGAAGCTCACGGCGCCGCGGGCGAATCGTTTTAGCAAGAAGAAACTGGTCATAATGGAGAATCCTGTGATTGAGTTCTTCGACAAAGACGGTCACCTGACGACCACGCTCGAGTCCAAAGTGGGAGAATACTCCGAGGAGAGCCAGGATATGCTGGCCTTCGGCGACGTGGTGGTCACCTCGGTCGATGGTGATGTTCTCGAAACAGACAGTCTCTTATGGAAAAAAGTCGAGGACAAGATCATCAGCAACTCCTGGGTGAAACTGACGCGCGGCAGGGACGTTATCACCGGCATCGGTCTGGAGTGTGCTCCGGACCTCAGCGCCGTCGATATCAAGCGCAACGTTGAGGCCACGATAATCGACACGGCAGGAGTTTCCATTGATTAGTCCGGTGCCAGACGCATACATTCGAACCGAGCAGCTGGTGAAAAACTACGGGAAACGCCGTGTGGTGAACGAGGTTAGCATCCGGGTCAACCCGGGGGAAATAGTCGGATTACTGGGCCCGAACGGCGCGGGTAAGACGACGACCTTCTACATGATCGTCGGCATGATCCGGCCCAGTTCAGGCAGGATATACCTGGGTGACATGGACGTCACGAGAGAACCGATGTACAAGCGAGCGCGGAACGGCATCGGTTATCTGCCACAGGATCCGTCGATTTTCCGGGGCCTGTCCGTGGAGCGGAACTTGCTAGCGATACTGGAGACGCTGCCGCTGGCCAAGAGCGAGCGGATGGAAAGGCTCGAAATGCTGCTCGACGAGTTGGATATTTCGCACATCCGCAAGAGCATGGGTTTCCAGCTCTCCGGTGGTGAGCGGAGGAGAGTCGAGATCACGCGCGCCCTGGTGACCGAACCGAGGTTCATGCTGCTCGATGAGCCTTTCGCGGGGATCGATCCGATTGCGGTCGCCGATCTCCAGCGCATCGTGCAGAAGCTCAAGGATCGAGGCCTGGGGATCCTGATAACGGATCACAACGTGAGGGACACGCTGAGCATCACGGACCGGTCTTACGTCATGTACGAGGGAAGCATCAAGCGCTCCGGTACCGCCGACGAGCTCGCCGGCGACTCCGAAGTCAGGGAGATATATCTCGGCGAGTCGTTTCGTCTTTAGAAGCGCCAAATTCGTAGGAAGGGCACTCTATGGCCATGAAATTAGGTTTGCATCTGAGGCAAAGGCAGCAGCTGGTAATGACGCCCAAGCTGCAGCAGGCGCTGAAGCTGCTGCAGATGCCCGCCATAGAACTCCAGCTGATGCTCAAGCAGGAGATCATGCAGAACCCCCTTCTCGAAGAGGTCGACGACTATATCGAGGGTCAAGAGGATGAGGAGCGGGAAAGGGAGAAGGAACGCGATGCGGAAGCAACCAAGGACCCCTCGGAAAGCGGGACCGAGGATACCGATAACATCGATTGGGCGGAGTACTTCCAAAGTGGCTTTGAAATTGGCTACGGGCTCGGCGAAGAAACGCAGGAGGAATTCTTCGAACGGGTGCCAGTCGCCAAGCGATCGTTCACCGATCAGCTAATAAGCCAGTTGCGGATCGCGACCGACGACGATCGTACTCTCGAAATCGGCGACTATATCATCGGCAGTCTCGACGACAGCGGCTACCTGACCTGTGACCTCGAAGAGGTGGCCGGCACCTTTGGCATCGCGGTCGAAGAAGCCGAGCGCGTTCTGAAGATAATCCAGACTTTCGATCCACCCGGGGTGGGGGCGAGAAACCTGCAGGAATGCCTTCTCATCCAGCTTGGGGCGAAGGGGATGGAAGGCTCTCTGGCAGCCAGGATCATTCGCGATCATTTCAAGGATTTCAAGCAGAAGAAATACCTCGAGATCAGCAAGAAGCTGAAGATCCCCATTCAAGAAGTCCAGAATCAATGCAAGATCATCGCCAAGCTCGACCCGAAGCCGGGCCTCGAAATCATGGCGAGTGATCCCCAATACGTGATCCCCGACCTGGTGGTTGACAAGGTGGACGAAAAGTACGTGATCTATCTCAACGACAAGAATATCCCACGGCTGCGGATCAGCCAGGCGTACCAGACAGAATTGCTCAAGGATAAGACCGATGGCAACCGGGAGACCAAGGAGTTCATCTATTCACGGTTGAAGTCGGCGCGGTGGCTGATCCAGACAATCGAGCAGCGGCGGCGGACCATGGTCAAGGTGATGGAGTGCATCGTAGAGAAACAGCGCGAGTTCTTCGAGAAAGGCACGGCGTACCTTCGGCCGCTGACCCTGCAGCAGGTGGCGAGCGAAATCAACATGCACGAGTCCACCGTCAGCCGGGTCACCACCAACAAGTATGTGCAAACACCACGAGGCGTTTTCGAGCTCAAGTTCTTCTTCTCGAGCAGCCTGGGCACCACCGACGGCAGCGAGATTTCGGCCAAGAGCGCCAAGGACAGGATCCGGCGCATCATCGAGAAGGAAGACTCTCATAATCCATTGAGCGACCAAAAGATAGCCGATATGCTCAGGGCAGGCGGCCTGAACATCGCGCGCCGCACCGTGGCGAAGTACCGGGAACAGCTCAATATCCTGCCGGCGCGCATGCGCAAGCAGTACTAACGGTTCCAAAACACTTGGCGACCGGCGGGCTATCCGGTATAATGTAAATAGAGAAGGGGTGGTTTGGACGATTCAGTTTCTTAAGGTGTTTGAAGCCCAATCTATGGTCTTGATTCTTTCCTCCGTGGCCACAAGCAGGCTCTCCCAGTACTTTCTAGTTACGCGCCACTGCACTTCAAGTTTATGTTCCCAGATCCCAGATTTCTGCGCAGGGCGGCTTTGTTTGCTACACGAATAACAGGCGAGAGAGGTGCGGAATGAATATCGTAACGACTTCGAGACATTATGAATTGACACCAGCGCTCAAGGATTATGCCGAATCAAAAGTCGAGAACCTCACCACTTTTTTTGACAACATCGTAAGTGCCCACATAGTATTTACACTCGAAAAATATCGTCATTTTGTTGAGATCACGTTGCACGTGAACGGCAAGGACTTCGTTGGCCATGACGAATCCGACGATATGTACAGGTCCGTGGATCGCGTTGTCGAGAAGCTGGAGCGTCAGATTCTCAAGCACAAGGGGAAGAGATTTCGGAAGAAGGCCCGCAAGAAACCGGCGGTCGACACGGAGGTATCGCCCGAGCCTGCCGCCGCCGAGCAGGAGAACCGCGAAGGCGAGTTGATCCCCGCGGACCCGATCGAGTTTCCACAGCTGTTAGTGGCGGAGGCCGTCCTCAAGATGAACGAGAATGGCGGCGCCTTCAACATTTTCTTGAATAGAACCACGAACCGTCTGAATGTGCTCTACAAACGCGAAGACGGCACCATCGGTATCATCGAGACGTAAATGGAGAAAAAAACCCTTTCGGTCGAGGAATTCTTCGAGAGCAACAAAGAAGCGTTGTCTCTCGAACTTCTCAACGACATCGTCGAGGGCCCGCTGCCGATAACCGTGCCTGATATCCATCGGCCGGGCCTCGCTCTGACAGGGTTCATGCAGAATTTCCTCAACGAGCGAATCCAGATTCTGGGCGAAACCGAAATCCTCTATCTCAACACGCGGTCGGATGCCGAGCGCAAACGTGACATCGATAACCTGTTCTCGGCGCCTCTGGTATGCGTGATCGTGACGCGTAGTCTGGAAGTACCCAAAGAACTCATGACTCTCGCGGCCAAGACACGCGTGCCGGTGCTCCGCACGAGCATGCTGACCACGCCGTTCATTCATGAGCTCACCCAGTTTCTGGATAATGTATTTGCCCTGACCGACGTGGTGCACGGAACCCTGGTCGACGTCTACGGCGTCGGCCTTTTGTTTACCGGTCCCAGCGGCATCGGCAAGAGCGAGATCGCGCTCGATCTCGTAGAGCGCGGGCACCGGCTGGTCGCGGACGACACGGTCCAGGTCACCAAGAAATCGGAGGATATTCTTCTCGGCAGAGGACACGATCACCTGCAGCACTTCATGGAGATTCGCGGGATCGGGATCATTAATATCCATGATCTCTTCGGCATCCGTGCCATCCGTGTCCAGAAACGCATCGAAGTTGAGGTTAATCTCATGAAGTGGGATACCGAAAGGGACTGGGAGCGCTCGGGCCTGGATGAACGTGCGACGAGCATCCTCGACGTCGATATACCGCAGGTCATCGTTCCACTTTTTCCGGGGAAAAACATCACGGTGATCTCGGAAGTCATTGCCATGAACCACATGTTCAAGGTATACGGGATTAGCGCCGCCGAGCGGTTCGACCGAATGCTGGTCGACCAAATGGAGAGCGACCGCAAGACGCGGCACTACCTGAGGTACGATACGGAGTAGCCGCGAGCCACGGGAGAGAGCATGGTTGCAGGCATCATTGTCACACACGGAAAACTCGCCGCTGAATTGCTCGAGACGGCGAGCACGATAATCGGCGAGTTTTCGCATTGCCATGCTGTAACCAATTCGTCTAAATCACCGCAGGCGCTGTACGATGAAGTACACGCTCTGCTGGAGTCCGAGCAGGATCGCCGCTGCATCGTGTTCGTGGATTACTTTGGGGGGAGTTGCAGCCACACCTGTCTTCGAATCGAACACGCCCGTCCGGAGACATGTGTCATAAGTGGCGTGAACCTGCCGATGCTGCTCGCCTTTCTCAATAAACGAGAGACGCTGTCCTTTGAAGATCTCACCGGCGAGGTCGTCAAACGGGGCCAAGACAGCGTGAGAATACTGGATCCGAGCAAAATCTGATGCCGCTGAGCCTGGTACGCATTGATGACCGACTGATTCATGGCCAGGTGGTCCTGGGTTGGGCGCGCTTGCTCAAGCCCGATCGCATCGTTGTGGCCAACGACCGCATCGCGGCGAATCTCTGGGAACGCAAGTTCTATACGGCCAGCGTTCCTCCCCCCGTCAAGGTGTCCTTTCTCAGCATCGAAGAAACAACTGTCGAACTACTGAACAACCTGTTCACCAACGAATCGGTCCTGATGCTATTCGAAACCGTGAAGGATGTGCACACGATGGTGCAAAAGGGGGTGCAGCTGGAAGAAATCAACGTTGGAGGGCTGCATTACCGCCAGGGAGCGGAGGAACTCCTGCCCTTTGTCTTCGTAACCGAAGAGGACAGAGTCCTTCTGCGAGACCTGGTCAAGAGCGGCATCACTCTTCTGGCACAGGACATTCCGGGCAACAGCCCCGTCGTCATCAATTCCATGGTTGTGTAGTACCCTTTTCAATAGACCCTTCCCCCCGTCTGCTATAAGATTCCACTGCGCGGGATCGTCCGCGCGGCACCACCGCCTATCCGAATTTGCCAGGAATGAGCCCTTTTATCGTACTAAGCCTGATCGCCGGAGTGCTCGCCATAGACGATCGCGCCGGCTGGCAGAGTTTGGCGGCGCAGCCGGTGTTCGCCGGGCTCGTCGTCGGCATTGTCACCGGCGAGGTTCACGCCGCGCTTACCGTCGGATTGCTCCTCGAGTTCATTTGGCTTTCGATTCTTCCCATGCGTGGTTTGAGGCGCCCCGATCAGATCGCAGGTGCCATTGTCGGATGCGGTACGGCGGGCTTGGTGATGCACTTCACCGGCGATCCGCGGCTGCTGTTCATCGTCGCTGCCGGCACCCTCGCCGGTTTGGTCGCGGGCGAACTGGCGGCGCGGCTGTCGGCACCGCTCTTTGCGTTCTTGAACCGCTATCTGGGCCGAGTCGAGTTCTCGCCCGACGCCCGCTACGCGGGCACCACCCGCAAACTCATCGCTCTCCACGCGGGTTCCACCTTGTATCTTTTTGTTGTTGAGGCGGTTATCGTATATATTCTCCTCGGCGCCGGCTACCAGGCAGCCGAGAGATTGACCCGCTACGTCGGAGGCTCGTTCGTCGTGGGCGCGGTAAACTGGGAGCAATTGCTGCCGGCTCTGGGCGCCGCGTCGCTCATCCACATCTATTGGCACCGGCATCTCAAGAGGGTGCTCATATTGTGTGCCGTGATGGTAATTCTGGTGCTATGGCTACGATGACTCGAAGACGCCTCGGGAAGCTGGACCTTTTTCGCGTGTTTCTCCGCGTGCTTTTTCTGCAGGGGTTGCTGAACAGGCGCGGGATGCAGAATCTCGGGTTTGCCAGCGCGGTGGCAGCGGCGGGCCGCGTTGTGGACGGCGACAACGCTTTAATACTAAGGCATTTATCGTTCTTCAACTGCAATCCCAATTTCACGCCCCTCATTATCGGCGGCGTGCTCCGGCTCGAAGAGGAACGGTCCGAGGGAAAACCCGTCAGCGAAAGCGACATAGACCGCTTCAAGAAATCGTTGTCGAGCCCGCTGGCGGCCATGGGAGATATGTTGTTCCTCGGCGGCCTGAAGCCTCTGGCATTGACTTTTGCCTGTATATTTGCTATATATAAGCTTCTCATAGGGTTATTGGCCGTCTTCTTGATCTACAATCTGACGATCATCTCCTTTCGCCTCTGGGGTGTCTATTTCGGCTATGCCAAGGGGTGGGAGCTCGTGGATGTTTTTTCGGGCCCCGTGTTCCAGAGGGTCCTTGTTGTTGTCCAGGGTCTTGGTGCGGGCACTGGGGGAGTGCTCGTGGGCCTGGTCTTCCACGCGTTTCCCCAACACGGCCAATGGATGTTATTTTTTGGCAGTGCCTTGACGGTACTGACCCTTTACCTTTTGAAAAGAGACATTCCGGCTTCCTGGTTTGCGATAATCCTTTTCCCAGTCTCCGCTCTTTTCACGTTGATCTTCGTGTAGCGCACCGCGCAGCCGACGGGCGATTTAACAGCTAAGACAGGACACAAAAATGGTAGAATTCGACTCACTGGTGAACAACAAGATCGGCATGCACCTGCGCGCGGCGGGTGAGTTTGTAAAGCTGGCGAACAAGTTTTCCAGTGAGATTACAGTTATCAAGAACGGCAAGAAAGCAAACGGCAAGAGCATACTTGGACTGGCGAGCCTGGCGGTCGGCGCGGGGGCAACGATCACGATCCGCATCGAAGGTACTGACGAGCTGGCAGCCAAAGAGGCCCTCAAGGAACTCATCGATCAAAACTTCTACGAGGAATAGGTCCCAGGGACAGGCATGGAAACGAGAAAGGTAAGCGACGGGCGGCAGGCCGCCGAGGGCGTTTCGCCGGCGGAAGGTGGACGTGAGGAGATAGTCCGACACGGGATCTCCGCGGCTCCCGGCATCGTAATCGGACCTGCGTTTGTCATGCGCCCCGAGATATTCAGCGTTCCGAACACGACGGTACCGCCAGCAGAGCGCGAAAAGCAAATCGCAAGCTTCAAACACGCGCTGGCGGAGACGCGGAAAGAACTCATCCAGATACAGGCGGACATGTCGGAACGGCTCGGCGAAGACCACGCGCGCATATTCGAGGCGCACCTGCTGATTCTCGACGATGTCATGGTGGTGGGAGACACGGAGGCTCTGATACGCAGCGAGAACCGCAACGCGGCCTGGGCGTTCCAAAAAGTAATCTCGAACATACTGTCCGGTTTCGAAGATATCGAAGACGAGTATCTCAGAGACCGCTTCACGGATATTCTCGATGTGAAGAAGCGCGTGATCGGCAAACTCCTCGGCAAGCAGAAGAGGAAGCTCATCGATCCGTCCGAGCCGTCCGTCGTCTTCGCACGCGACCTTTCGCCCAGTGAAACGGCGCAGTTCGACCGCAAAAAGGTGCTCGGCTACGCGACCGACCGGGGTGGGCGCACGTCGCACACCGCGATACTGGCCCGTTCCCAGGGCGTAGCGGCGGTGGTCGGTCTCGAGGACCTCAGTGCGCGCGTCCGATCCGGGGACCCTGTGGTGCTCGACGGTAACGCTGGTACCGTGGTCATCCACCCGAGCCACTCCACGCTCGACAACTACCACCGGGAAATCAAGCAATACAAGAAGCTCGAAAAGGAGCTCTTGAAGCTGACGGGGTATCCGGCAGAGACGCTTGACAACCGCAACATCCAGTTGAAGGCGAACATCGATCTCCCGGACGAGATCGAATCGGCCGTGGCTTACGGCGCCCAGGGGGTCGGGCTCTTCCGCACGGAGTATTTCTTCATTGCGCAGGACAAGCTGCCGTCGGAAGAGGAGCAGTACCAGATCTACCGCTCCGTTCTCGAGCACATGGGCGACAACCCGGTGACGATCCGTGTCCTCGACATCGGCGGCGATAAGATCGCCGACTACCTGCACAGCTCGCCCGAGCTGAACCCGTTCATGGGCTGGCGGGGCATCCGTTTCCTGCTCACGCGCAAAGACATTTTCAAGACACAGCTCCGGGCCATCTACCGCGCGAGTGCCCACGGCTCGGTGAAGATTCTGCTGCCGCTGATCGTTGAGGTCGACGAGGTCAAGAAGGCAAAGCAGATCTGCGCCGAAGTTCGGGAGCAACTGCGGAGTAACCGTTTCCGCATAGATGACAACGTGGAGATCGGGATAATGGTGGAAACACCGTCCGCCGTTTTGCTGGCGGACGCCCTGGCCAAGGAAGTGGATTTCTTTTCCATCGGCACCAACGATCTCATCCAGTACACGATGGCGGTCGACAGGGGAAACAGCAAGATCTCGCACCTGTATCAGCACTTGCATCCGAGTATCATCCGTTTCCTCAAGATGACGGTGGATGCGGCCCGCAAACACAAGATCCCGGTGTCGATCTGCGGTGAGATGGCCGTAGATCCGATGTCGACGGTGGTTCTTATCGGCCTGCAACTGGATGAATTCAGCTGCAGTCCCAACATGATGCCGGAAGTGAAGAAAATAATCCGTTCCGTCACGTATGACGAGTGCAAGATGCTGGTGAAACGAATTCTGAAATATGTGACCACGGAGCAGATCGAACGGGACGTGACCAGGTTGCTCAGGGAACGATGCCCAGATCTTGCCATGTTTCACGAGTAACATGAGCGACCTTTTCCAGGAACTCCAGCGACTGCGCAAGACCCTGGATACGGGCAACATGCTCGACCTGGTTTGTTGTTTTCCCACGCACATGGGCGATGCCCTGGAGAGGGGTGGCGACTTCGCCCGCGTGGTCGAGCGGCAGACCGTCGGCAGGATAGTCGTGTGTGGGATGGGTGGGTCGGCGATCGGCGGGGATATGGTAAACTCCTGTTTGGGCGACGGCCTCGGAGTGCCACTCCGCGTCAATCGAGACTACCGCGTGCCCGCTTCGTGGGCTGAGGAAAGTTTCTTTGTCTTTTCGAGTTACTCGGGCAACACGGCGGAGACTCTTTCCGCCTATGAGAGTCTGCGGGGAACGGGCGCGGCGGCGGCGGCGATAACGAGTGGCGGCAAGCTGCAATCGCTGTGCGAGCAGGACGGGGTGCCGGTTTGCAGTATTCCGGGCGGCATGCCACCGCGAGCGGCGATTGCGTACTCGTTTTTTCCGCTGCTCTGTATCCTGGATGCGCTCGGCGTGGCGTCGCTCGATGGGCTCGACTTTGACGGGACGCAGGAGCGTTTGCTCCAGCTTAGTGAGATCTACGGTTCGGACGCGACACAAAACACGGCCGCCGATCTGGCAGGCAAGTTATCCGGGCACCACCCGGTCGTCTATTCGGGTGGCGGGCTCCTCGATCCAGTGGCCAGACGCTGGAGCTGTCAGTTCAACGAGAACAGCGAAGTTTTCTCGCACTATGGCGCGTTTCCCGAACTGGCTCACAACGAGATCGTTGGATGGAGAAAGGCCAACGCCCTCGCCGCGAGCATCTATGTTGTGTCGCTCGAAGACGGGGATGACCATCCGGGGGCGAAGCGGCAGGCGGACGCCGCACTCGAGATGATCGAGCCGCTGGCCGCGGGATTGGCCCGGATACCCGGCTTTGAGGGAGGACGGCTGGAGCGCATCCTGTCGGCGATGATGCTGGGTGATTTTACCAGTGTCTACCTCGCGTTCCTGAACGGGGTGGACCCAACGCCGGTGAAGAACATCGATTTGCTCAAGAAACGACTCGGGTAACCCAAGACGTGGTCCAGAAAGATCGAAAGGCTGTGATCAGGTGAAGGTGATAGTACCGGCCGCCGGTGTCGGGACCCGACTGCGGCCGCACACGCACACTCTGCCCAAGGCGCTGCTGTACGTCGCGGGCAAGCCGATCATTTCGCACATTCTTGACGAGGTCAAGACGCTGGATATCAGCAGCGTGGTCATTGTCGTCGGCTACAAGGGCGAGTTGATCAAAGAGTACGTGCAGAACGCGTATCCTGAGCTCAAGGTGGATTTCGTTTTCCAGGATGAACGAAGAGGTATAGGCCATGCGGTTTATTTGACGCGCGAAATCGCCAACGTGGGCGAGCCGCTGCTGGTGATACTCGGAGACACGATCCTCCGCACGGACTTGAAACAGATCACAAAAGTCAAGGGTAACGCGCTCGGAGTTAAAGAGGTGAAGGACCCGCGGCGATTCGGGGTGGCGGAAACAAAGAACGGTGACATACTGCGGCTGGTCGAAAAGCCGAAAAATCCTGCGAGCAACCTCGCAGTTGTGGGACTGTACTACGTGTCCGACTCGTCACTCCTGTTCGATATGCTGAGCGAGCAGATCGACAAAGATATCAAGAGTCACGACGAGTACCAGATAACCGACGTACTTCAGATGATGATCGACAAGGGGTCCCGCTTCACGGCGTTCGAAATCGACGAGTGGTTCGACTGCGGCAAACCGGAGACGCTCCTGGAGACCAACCGGAAGCTACTGGAGGATCACGGGGACTCCCCGCAAATCGATGGCTCAATCGTTGTCTCACCGGTGTCAATAGCGCCATCGGCCAAAGTGATTAACTCGGTAATCGGTCCCTACGTCTCGATCGCTTCGAACTCGAAGGTGGAGAACTCGATCATCAGGGATTCGGTAGTGGACCAGGGCGCCAGCGTGACCAACTGCCTGCTGGAAGGCAGTATCATTGGCTCTCAGGCCGTCATCGAGGGCGGATTTCAGAAACTCAATATCGGAGATTCCAGCGAAGTCATATCCAGGTAATCACATAATCGCCAAGATCGACTTTTCGCAAGGAGGATTGCATGGCTCCCAGTCGACTTTTTACTTCGGAGTCCGTCACCGAAGGTCATCCGGACAAGATCTCGGATCAGATCTCGGACGCGATACTCGACAACATATTGGAGCAAGATGAGAACGGGAAGGTGGCCTGCGAGACACTCGTTTCCACAGGTGTCATATTCGTGGCCGGGGAGATAACGACCACCGCCTACGTTGATATTCCGTCAATAGCGCGCGGCGTCGTGAAGGACATCGGATATACGAACGCCGAATACGGATTCGACTACCAGACATGTGCGGTGCTCACCTCGATAGACGAACAGTCTCCCGACATTCGCATGGGAGTGGTGGACAAACTTGGGGCGGGTGACCAGGGAATGATGTTCGGGTATGCCTGTCGTGAAACGGCCGTTCTCATGCCCATGCCTATTGTCCTCGCGCAGCGCATGGCGCAGCGTCTGGCGGACGTCAGGCGCAACGAAAACGGTATGGGTTACTTGCGCCCCGATGGCAAGACGCAGGTAACCGTCGAGTACGAAGGCGGCATGCCAACCCGAGTGCACACGGTGGTGGTGTCAACGCAGCACGACGAGGGCACCCCGTTGGAGCAAATCAAGGAGGACGTCAGCAAGCACGTGGTAGAACCGGTGCTGAAGAAGCACCTTGAAAGGCACGAAGGCGACTATATCCTGTTCGTGAATCCGACGGGCCGCTTCGTCGAAGGCGGACCGAAGGCGGATTGTGGCCTCACGGGGCGCAAGATCATCGTCGATACCTACGGCGGGGTTGGGAGTCACGGGGGAGGAGCGTTCTCGGGCAAGGATCCCTCCAAGGTGGATCGGAGCGCGTCCTACGCGGCGAGGCACATTGCAAAGAACATCGTCGCCGCCGGGCTCGCCGACAATTGCGAGATTCAACTGGCCTACGCGATTGGTGAAAAGGAGCCCGTATCGATAATGGTTGACACATTCGGCACGGGAAAAGTGCAGGATTCCGAGCTTACCCGCATTGTCCGGGAGAATTTCGACCTCACGCCGGCCGGTATCATCGAGCGCCTCAAACTGAAGCGGCCGATATATCGCAAAACTGCGGCCTACGGGCATTTCGGCCGCGAGGATGAGGAGTTTACCTGGGAACTGACCGACTATGTCGATGAACTGAAGCGTCTCGTTTTATAAGCAACGCACACAGAAGGGAGAAAGGAAACCATGAATCACGATTGCAAGGACATCGGCCTGGCGCCGATGGGGAAGGACAGGATCTCCTGGGCCGATGACCGCATGCCGGTACTTCGGACTATCCGCGACCGGTTCAGCAAGGAAAAACCGCTTAGCGGCATTCGCCTTGGAGCCTGTCTGCACGTTACGACCGAGACCGCAAATTTGATGAGGGCGTTGAAGGCCGGCGGGGCTGAGGTTGCGCTCTGTGCGTCGAACCCTTTGAGCACCCAGGACGATGTGGCCGCCAGTCTCATAGCCGATTTTGAGATTCCAGTGTTTGCCGTCATGGGGGAGGACAACGATTCCTACTACCAGCACATCAACAACGTGCTCGATACTAACCCCCAGATTACGATGGACGATGGCGCGGACCTGGTGTCCACGGTGCACACCGGCCGTGATGACGCCATGGCGCATGTCTTCGGCGGGACCGAAGAGACCACGACCGGTGTCATTCGACTGCGGAGCATGCAGAAGGAAGGCGTGCTCAGATACCCCATCATCGCCGTCAATGATGCGCTGACCAAACACCTTTTCGACAACCGGTACGGCACGGGGCAAAGCACCATCGACGGCATTATCCGTGCGACGAATATTCTCCTCGCCGGCAGCACGTTCGTTGTGGCTGGCTACGGTTGGTGCGGCCGGGGCGTGGCCATGCGGGCCAAGGGCCTGGGCGCGAACGTGATCATTCTCGAGGTCGATCCCATCAAGGCGCTGGAAGCGGCCATGGACGGGTTTACGGTGATGCCGGCGGTCGAGGCGGCGGAAATCGGAGACGTCTTCATCACGCTCACCGGCAATATCGCGGTGCTCAGACAGGAGCACTTCGAGAAAATGAAGGACGGGGCCATCGTGGCGAACAGCGGCCACTTCAATGTCGAGCTCGAAATCGAAGCTCTGGAGAAAATTGCGACAAAGAAGAAAAAAGTCCGGGAACACGTCGAGCAATACACGCTTCCCAGTGGCAAGCGGCTCAACGTGCTCGCTGAGGGGCGACTGATCAACCTCGCGGCTGCGGAGGGTCACCCCGCGTCGGTCATGGACATGAGTTTCGCCAACCAGGCGCTGGCCGCCGAATACCTGGTGAGCCACCACGGGTCCCTGAAGAACGAAGTTATTCAGATGCCCGAGCGAATCGACAACGAGATTGCATCTCTGAAGTTGGTAAGCATGGGGTGCCGGATCGATACGCTGACCGATCAGCAAAAGCGCTATTTGGCGAGCTGGGACCAGGGCACGTAGCAGAGCGCCCTTCGCATTTACATTACGGCGTCCAGGGGGTGGTCTTGCGGCCATCCCCTTTTTTTGCCTCGCGTGGCGGGGTCGGCGGTACGCGGTTGGGCTGTTTCCGTCACCGCGCTCCGCTTCGCTCGGCTATCCGCCTACGGCGGATGATCCTCGCTCGCTCCCGCGACGGTTCCGTCAACAGCCCAACCTCGCGCCGCCACCCGCCACCGGTACGGGTCCGTCAACAGACCAACCGCGTACCGCCAGCTGCAACCGTGACGGGTCCTTCAACAGACCAACCGCGTACCACCACCTCCAAGCGCATGGGGGTACAGCAACAAGCCAGCAGTTGAGCTTCGGGAGATCGTGCGGCAGGAGGTGGAGGTGTTGACGCAGTTGAATGAAAGGAGGGCGGCCTAACGGTAAAGTGTCTTGATCCTACCCCAACTGGACTTCTCAACGGGAACGGCTGTGCAGGAATTGTCTGGGTTGACAATAAGCCTGCCACTTTCCACCGGGAAAGGCCCTAGACCCACGCATGGAACATAGCCAAGGCTGGCGGTACCCTCGACGTAACTGCAGTTCGCAGACGTGCCGAAAACCGAATAAACGATCGTCAGAAGAAGATGGGGTGGTGGGAAGGCACAACCGCTAGCTCTGACCGATACGCTATCCTGGCTCGTCCCTACCACAACCGGGAAGGGTGAAGTTTCACTGAGCCAGACTCCCGTAAAACCCCCACCGCCCGCGACACGTATAGATCCAACAGCTGTAATTCCGCCACTGGTTTCGTCAAGTACCACGTACAGGGTCAGCAGGCTCGGAATAGAATCGAACGCCTCAGACGACGTGTAAAGAGAATCGGAGAAGATGCTGATCCTGCCCGTATCAGACCAGGCCGATACGAAGCCAGTCAAAACGATGAACGTCGCTAATAGCAGCTCCCGTTTCATTTCTACCTCTCCCACCAGGTTAGCATATAGCGTCGTTTTCTGCCATCGAGACGCGCGGGGGTTCTGAACGCCAACAGGCCAGGAAGGCGTGACGGGATGGGGGGGGGCTCAGGCGAGTTTTGAGCACCGACCGTCAGCTATAATAAGCGGAGATGCTGCAGAGCAGTGCGCAGGCGCGCTACCAGGTGTCCATGAGCACGTGAGCTCGTGCGCCGAGGACTGTCTGAGCATGAGACCCTCCCCATCCCGTCACGCCGCGCGGAGAGTCGTCGGCGGACCATCGGGGTGGTGTCGTTCCTGGACTCCACTTGCAGCGCGGGGTGGTGCGTTGTTGGGTTGGTGACGGAGCCGTTGCGGGAACGAGTGAGGATCACCCGCCGCAGGCGGGAAGCCGAGCGAAGTGGAGCACGGCGAAGGAGGCAATCCAACAACGCACCGCCCCTTGCGACAAGAGAAGATGGGTCAGTTTGGACCCGCGGTCTACGACAAAGGCTAGTCGATCAGGGAGAACGTGCCCCGCTTGAACGTCACCTGCTCGGAAAGATCGTCGGTGAGCGTGATCAGGAGGTCGAAGGAGCCCTTCTTCAGGTTTTCCATATTCACCGTAATGTGTTGGATCTCGGTCTCCCCATATCCCGAGGAATGGAATCTCGAGGAAATCACCGGCGTACTCTGCCGGAAACGCTGCCAGAAGCGCTTCTTTTCTCTCTCATGGGGGATGATCTTGTACTCGACCGTGTAGGAGGAGACACCAGTGGCGTCGGTCGTCAGATTGTACACCTCGAAATAGAGCGGCATCGACACGGACCGACTGTAGGCGCGAAGCGGATGGGGGATAACGTCCAGGGCGCCGCGAGTGAAGACGGTGGGATTCTCGGCCTGCGATATGCGTCGCGCAAACAGGATGTCGCTCAGCGCCAGCTGGCCTTCGAACAAGTCGCAGTTGAACGTGGTGCGGAACGAGGCGGACTTGCCCGATTCTACAGCCCGAACCGAGATGGCCATGCGATAGTAGCCCGCTTCGAGCAGCAGAGGTATCTGCGTCGGCAGCAGGTTGGACCACGTGGCGACGTCGGGGCCTGCTCTCAGTACGATGACCTTCTCTTTCCGCGACAGCTCATTGAACTGCGAGTCCCACACGACGACTTCCGTGTGAAACGTTTCCTCGAACGTCGAGCCCCGGCGGGATTCGATGACGACCGGAATCTCGATCTGCACGTCGACGCGGTTGCGGGTCTCCCCGCCTTTGAATTGATCGATGCCGAAGTAGAACGTCAGAGTTTTTTCCTCGAAATTGAAGGGATAGCTGGAAGGGGTGTCCTCCAGGACGGCTTCAAAATTATTGGCCACCTTCCGTATCTGGTCCGCTTGAAACACCGCGGAAACATCCTTGGGCAGCATCTCGACCCGGTCCGGATCCATCAGAGCGTCGATGGCATCTGCCAGCTCTCTCGGCCGGGCCGCCAGGTAGGCCTGTTCCCGGTCCGGGGTACCGAACTGGGCGGGATTGCTGTACAACGGTTCGGCATAGGATTCGAGGTAACTCTGCGGAATCTTCTTGGTCAGCGACTCGCCGGTATCGTAGAGCAGAAAGTCCGCGAACTCCGGCGAGATGTTCTCCGAAGCCCCAAGTGGATCGATCGCGTAGATGTATTCCCCTTTGAGCCCGAAATTCTGGAACGAGACCAGCATGTTGTGTCTCCGGTAATACCACAGTTCTCCCGGAGGACTCATGCCGCGATTGACGGTGACTTCCCCCCATATCTTGCCACGATAGTCCGGCGGACCGTAGCGGATGAAAACCTCCCCCCGCTTGTCCCAACCGGGCCATTTCTTGCTGCGGTAGAACTGGCTCGCCAACTTGACGCGGATGGTGTGTTCGACTTCCATCTCGTTCTTGCGTGCGGTCGGAGTGGGGTCCCGCTGCTTCCAGAACAGCCTTATCCACTCCACCCGCGCATCGTTGTCTTGCAGTGAGAGAAACTGGCGCATCTGATACGGGTTGAGGAGGTACTGCAGGCCGGCAAAAGTCTTCTGCATCTCCCGCGGAAGTTTCACGACGTCTGCCCTCGTCACCTTGTAGCTGGGCGTGCCCGCCGCGGCCGTCGTCGCCCCAAAGAGGAACGCCACGAGGATGTTTATGATTAAAAAAAGCGTCATTGATTTGCCCTGACGAGCAGGCCAGCCCCGATAATCAAAAATAAGAGGTTTCCCATCTCGGCCGCAAGCAGAGGAGGCAGACGGCCGTTGTACCCGAGCGTTTGCCCGACCTGTAACACTCCATAATATATGAAGCTTATGAGCAGGGTGAGCCCGAAGCCCGTGGCGATCGATTGCTTTCGCTTGCCGGTGGCGAACGCGATCCCCAGAAGGACGAAAATCGATCCTGCGATAGGGTAGGCGAATTTGCCGTAGAGGTCGGTCAGGTGCCGTTCGACGTTGCCCCCGCCTTTTCTGACCTTGTTGATGTAGGCCCTCAATTCCCTGAGATTCATATTCTCGGGGTCCACTTCCTTCTCAACGAAATTGTCCGGCGACTCTCTGAGCTCTGGCATAGACAGGCGCGTAAAGGCGTGGACCGTCTCACTACGGGACTCGAAAACTCGTTCGAAGCCAGTATTGAAAACCCATTGCTCGTTGATCCATTTCGCGCTCCTGGCGTCTATGCGGCGGGTCAGCGTGTTGCCGCTGAACTGCTGCAGCACCACCTCGAACAGCGTCTTCGTCTGATGATTGTATCTCGCAGCCAGGTAGACGTAGCCGTTCTCGCCCAGGTAATGGAAGTTCTCCTTGAGAAGCGGATTCGAGCGCGCCCGCCCCTCGATGTCGTACCGTTTTACCTCCTTGCGCTTGATAGTGGCGCTGGTCACGATTACATCGTTGAAGAAGATGGAAGAGACCGTAACCAGGACCGCCGTGATCAGAATCGGGCGGGCGATGCGTATGAGACTTAGCCCGGAAGCAATGAAGGCGGTCAACTCGTTTCGCCGCGCCATAATGCCCATCGAAAATATCGTACCGAGGAGCATGGACACGGGGATGATATAGGTGAGCATGAACGGTAGCGAGTAAACATAATAACGGACGATATTAAGAATGGAGGCCTCGTGGTCGATGAAATTGTCGATTTCTTCGAAGGTATCAATCGTGACGTAGACGAGGGTGAACGACACAATGCTGATAAGAAAAATCCTGACAAACTGCCGCAGGAGGTATCGGTCGTGAATACGCGAAGTCATGAGGCCCGCTGAAGAAATCGCAAGGGGTTCAGGTCGTTCCATCGGAAAACGCTGTATTCGGCAGAAGCCCGGCGGATCAGGAAGTAGGCGGCGATCCCAAAAATCAGGTTGGGCGCCCACATGGCGATGATCGGGCTCACGATGCGGCGGTCGGCGAGCTTCTCGCCACCGATCAAACAGACGTAATATACCAGGAAGACAAGAACACTTAAGCCGACTGCGGTATTCATTCCCGAGCGCCCCATGCGAACGGCGAGGGGCGAACCAATCAACACGAATATGAGGCAGGCGAAGGGGATGGAGAATTTCTTGTGTATCTCCACCCGGTAGCGGTTTATCTGTCGAAAATAGGACTCCTTGATTTTCTTCTGGCTGTCGAGTGCCCGGTGTGTGATGCCCGCCTTGTTTCCACTTTGCGGGCCTCGAAACGCCTTCTCACTACCGGCGAGCGCAACACGTGGCCTGGCCGCGTCGACTCCGGCATCGGCGGAGGTCTTGTCCGCCCCTGGTGACCGGTTCAGCACCGAGTCACGGACCGCCGCGTTGAGCAGGCCGAACACGATTGCCGCCTGCTCGCCGGCCATACTCGCCATCTTGGCATCCACACCCGTGATGTCCGTGCGTATGCCTGCTATCTTGTCCTGCATCTGCTTCACGTTCATTTCGCGGTCACCCCGGTAATTTCGCTCGGTTCGTCGCAGGGAACGGTCCACGTCCTCGATATTGATCACGTAGTTCTTGAACTCGGTCCTGCGGTACGTCGAGGGATCGCTGCCCTCGGGCATTTCGTGAATCTCGCCGTTTTCGAGCTCGAACCGGAGCGTGTTCTCGCGCTCCAAGTACTGCAAGTGACCTTTTTCGGCGAGAATCGTGGTGGGGAGCCTTCCGCCCTGGTTGTGACGAAAGATCTGGACGTCGCGAATTACCCCGCTCTTGTCATCCTTGTGCCGCACGTAAATCGTGTAGCCCTTGAAGGCATTAATGAACACATTTTCTTTTATCTCCACGGTCGGTTTCTTTTTGTTGATATCGATGAGAAGGTTGAGCAGTTTGTGGTTGCTCTCCGGCAGGACGTAGTTGTTGAACAAGATCATCCCCACGGTCAGCGCAGCGCCCAGGGCCACGGCGGGCATAATCATCCGGTAGAGGCTGATCCCGTTGGCCCGCATGGCGATTATTTCATTCTCGGAGGCGAGGTTGCCGAAGGACATGAGCGTCGCGGGCAGGACGGCCATTGGTATGATTAATGCAAACATGTGACCAAGACTCAGGATAAACGCTTGCAGGACAATAAGAAAGTCGACTCCTTTGTTCAGGAAGAGGTCGATATAGCGGAGAACGAAATCCATTATAAACAAGAACGTTATGAGCGACATCGAGAAGAGGAAAGGGCCGACATAGTTGCGGAGGATGTAGCGTTCGAGAATCACAGTAGATTACCTCGGTACGGTAAAACGGCAGGTCGATCGCTTAAATAATACAAATAATTCTTTTGTTTACAAGCAGTTTGTAGTTTCAGACATTGTGGATGTTAGGCCCCTTTGCTGGGCGCGCCTTTTTCGCACGGAAGGTGCCGGGGAGGGGTGTCGCCTGTTTCTGAAACTGTATCCGATGAGGGACATCCGGCGGCGTTTTGTATCAGAAAATGGACACCCGGGTGACCGGCAAGGCACTGTCCCTTAAACACCTGATTGTCCGCGAGATTCCAGGACCCCCCCATTCCAGGTTCGTGTGATGTTCTTTTGATCGTTCCTAGAAACGTGGCCAAGTTATATTCATTCTCTTCCTCGAGACGGCTGCCCCTGGCCGTGTGCCTGTGGCTTGTCCTGGCCGGACTCGTTGCCGGCCCTGCGGCCGACGCATCGGCTCAGAAGTTTCAATTCTCCCTGGACGAGTTCTCCACCCTGAATGTGAACGCGCCCTTCGACACCACGGCACGGGTGCCGCTGGACCGACTCAAGCTCGGCGAGTACCACACGCTGCCGAATTTTCTGACCACGGACTTCCGGCGCGAGAGGATCGGGGAAGAATACTTTCCGGGCACCTTCATGAGGATGATCTTCCGGCATCCCATTACCAGCCGGTTCGAATTCGACGAAGTTCGCGATGGTGCGTTTTTGTATTTGGTGCCGCGTGACCTGGACGCCCCGGGCCTCGTTATAGAACTGGGGTTTATCGACGAGATCGCAGAAGCCGAGCGCCGCCGGTCATCCCATGAGGTGTGGCAGGAAACGATTGTCGCATCGATCAACGCGCGGCGCCGCGGCGAAGGCGTGCGAACCTCAGGAATCAACGTTCCCATCCCCATCCCGCTGCCCGGTGTCGTCGAGAGTATTATCGGGCGCGGTGAAGAAACCAACATCACCATATCGGGCCGCGAGAGCATTACCATTTCGGGCGAGTCGAGAAGGGTCAGCCCGTTCATCGGCGTCGAGGGACAACAGAAGCAATCGCTTTTTCCCTCGCTGGACATGCGGCAGGAACTCGACGTACGCCTGCAGGGACAGATCGGTGAGAAACTCAACGTGCAGGTCGACCACTCCAGCCAGGCGATTGCCTCCGATCAGAACCAGATCCGCCTCAACTACGTCGGCTTCGAGGACGACATCATACAAAGGGTCGAGCTTGGAAACACGAGCCTCACGCTGCCAGGCTCGCAACTGGTGAGCTTCTCCGGCTCCTCGCAGGGCCTGTTCGGCATCAAGGCCCTGGCGCAGGTCGGACCGATGGATATCACCATGATCGCCAGTAAGGAAGAGGGCGAGACCTCGCGGGCGACGTTCAACTCGCGTGGGGGGACCATCGGGCAGACGGAGAGGCGCATCATTCGCGATATCGATTTCGTCAAGGATACATATTTCTTTCTGGACGCGCCGGACTCGATCAACGCCTTCTTCGGAATCGACGACAAGGAGACCTCGCTGGAAGTCTTCGAGTCGGTCTCGGATATAGAACGACAGACCAACCCGGAATTGGTGACTTTTCCGGGTAAGGCCTGGGTGGATTCGTTTGGCCGCGGCCGCAACATCCGCGATGCCCGAGCTGACATCGCCGCCCGTCGCCCGCCGCCGCCCTTCGAGGATCGCAACTTCAAGCTGCTCACGTTCGACGAAGATTATCGTTATGTTTTGAACGCCGTGGACGAATCGATTGTCGGGTTGGAGATGATCCGGTCGGTGGCGAAAACCACCGTCCTGGCCGTGCGCTACGTCAACGTCCTCGGAGACACGATCGGCAATCTCGACAATTTTACGGATACGCTGGCCCTGGAGCTCATAAAGCCCTGGGACCCTCGGCCCACCAACCAGTTCGGATACACCTGGCAGTTCATGATGCGGCACATCTACAATCTGGGGCTCTCGAACATCGATGAAGCGACGCTCGAACTCGAGATCGAGGACCGCGCCAACCGGCTGGACCCGTCGATCCCCGAGGGCTCCGAAGTGCCATGGATCCGCGTCTTTGGTCTCGACCGTACCGACGTCTCTGGCGTCGGCCCGCCGGACAGCAGGGTCGACCTCATCAGGGGCTTGATCGACGCCGATCGTGGGATACTGACCTTTCCTATTCTCACGCCGTTCAATCCGCCCGACGATTCGGTCGCCGTGTGGACCGACGGCAAGTTCGCGTTCAGTCCGGAGTACGAGAACATCCGCCGGCCGGAGGTCTATACGGATTTTCTGTCGCGTCCGGAAGATTTTCACAGCTTTCGCATCATCGTTCGCGCGGCCAGCACCACGCGGACCTTCAACATCGATGCGTTCAACATCACCGAGAACAGCGAGATCGTGAAGCTCGACGGGCGCGCGCTGGTCCGCAACCGGGACTACACCATCAATTACGAAACCGGCGAGGTGGAGCTGCAGGGTACCGTTCTGGACGAACTGACCCCCAGTTCCAACATCACCATCGACTACGAGTTCAAGCCGTTCATCGGGGGTGCGTCCAGCACCCTGCTCGGTTTCAGCTCGCTGTTGACACTGTCCCAGACAAGCAAGTTCGGCACCACGTGGTTGTTCGAGTCCAAGTCGAGCTCGACGACGCGGCCCCGCCTGGGCGAGGAGCCGTCGCGCGCGGTGGTCGGCGACCTCAACGGCAACGTGTCCTACCACCCGTCCTTTCTCACCAACCTCGTCAACAAGCTTCCCCTGGTCGATACCGAGGCGAGGAGCACCGTGAATCTGGCGGCAGAAATCGCCGTCAGCTTTCCGGACCCCAACACAAGAGGCGAGGCCTATATAGACGACTTCGAAGGCGTGGAGGATTCGGACGAATTCTCGCTCACGCGCCGGGCGTGGAATCCGGCCAGCCCGCCGGTGCTCGTGGATACAACGAGCGCAACAGGGTTCACGGCTCTCGAGCCGGACAGCCAGGAAACGGTCTTGTGGTACAACATCGAGCCCTCTTTCGGGGTGACCCGCCGCGACCTCAACCCGGAGCTCGACGAGCGCGAGAGCACGTTGATTCCCTCGTTAGACATCGAGTTCGTCAGCGCTATCGTGGATACGTCGCGATGGGCCGGTATCATGACCGGGTTCAGGGGCGGCGGGCTCGACCTGTCACAGGGGCAGTTTCTCGAAGTGTGGATCAACGATTTTAAAGGGGGTCCGACGGCACCAAAACGAGGCGGCATCATCCATTTCGATCTGGGGCTCATCGACGAAGATTTCTTTGAGCCGAAAGTCAACGTGCTCGACACCGAAGACAAGAATCGCGACGGCTTCACCGCCCTGACCGAGGATACCGGGCTGGACGGGGTTTTCAACGGTGATGTGGGGGACGATCCGGATGACGACTACTTTCCGTCGCGCATCAACGGCCGCTTCGACCAGATCAACGGCACCGAGGGCAACTTGCTGCTGGATACCGAGGACCTGGACGGTTCCGGGCAGCTCGACCAGTCGAATTCCTATTTCACTTTTTCGCTGGACCTCGCCTCCGAGCCGATTACTGATGTTCGCAAGGAGTTTCCCAATAGCAACCGGTTCGAAGAAAACCTCCATCAAAACGACTCCTGGCGGCTCTACAGGATCGATCTCTCCGAAGCGCAGGCCGTGAGTGAGGCGGGCCGGCCGACGCTCGCGCAGATCACCCACGTGCGAGTCTGGTTCGATCACATCGGCGACGTCATAAACCCCGGAGAGCTCAGGTTTCAGATCGTGGGGTTCAAAGTGGTGGGTAACCGGTGGGAGAAGGACGGTATTCGTGCGGCGCTCACCGACAGCCTGCTGACGGGCGTCGACACGCTCGGCACCAACGTCACGCTGGGAGTGATCAGCAACAAGACGGATCCTACCCGGTATTCACCGCCGATCGGACCGAGCGAGCAGAACGACATCTTCGAGAAGGAACAGTCGCTGCTGGTCAACTACGACAACATACCGGACGGCCAATCCTTTCGTATTCGCAAGCGGTTTCCCGGTAACGGGCTCGACTGGACACTCTACCGGGATTTGAATTTTTTCACCCACACCGAGGAGTTCAATAACGGACTGGAGTACTACTTTCAGGTGGCGTTCGACAGCCTGAATTTCTACGAAATTACCATCCCCATGACCCAGCAATTCTTCTCGGCGGGTGGATGGGTTCGTGTGCTGGTCGACCTTGCGGACATCACGGACCTCAAGTTCGAAACCGCCGATTCGGCGGGAATCACGACCGCGATCATCACGGATAAGGCCGACCCCAATCGCCGCTACGTGGTCCACATGAAGGGCTTGCCCAACCTCTTTTCCGTCCGTTTCCTGTACGCGGGGGTCCGCAATCGCAGTGGGGCCGAGGTCAGCGGGGAGTTATGGCTGGACGACATTTTCCTGGGCAACCGCAAGCGGGACATCGATTTTGCCCAGCGGGCCACGGGGTCGATCAGTTTCGGAAATGTGGTCAGCGTCAACGGCAGCTGGCAGCGAACCGGCGCGGATTTCCGTAGCCTGCGGCAAAAGAGGGGCAGCGGTCGCGACGATGAGTCGCTGTCGCTCAACGTAAAGACGAGCCTGCAGCATTTCATCCCGCTCCTCGGATTCAACATTCCCGTGTCAGCAAGCTACAGGCGGATCACGTCCCTGCCCAAGTTCGTTCCGAACAGCGACACCGAGATCAGGGACGAAGGGATTCGGGACAGCCTGAAGACGGAAACCACGACGCGCGGGTTCAGCACGTCGCTCACCCGCTCCGGGTCGCGGAATCCGGTTCTCCGGTACACGTTCGACAAACTACGGACTAATTTCTCGATAAGCCAGTCGCGTACGCGCTCGCCGTCCTCAGCGGACACCTCGTTGACTATGGCCGGCACGCTGGTCTACCAGATCAACTGGACCCAGAGGAAAACGAGGTTGAAGCTGTTCAAGAACACCCATTTCCGCTGGTGGCTCAGCTCGCTCAACCTTCGTATGAACGCCACCCGCCGGACCGGACAGCGTTTTCGCAACGTGGGCGGCCAGTTCGTGCCGGATCCCGAGACCTTCGACGCCGCGCTCACCAACAGCGGGTCCGCGACCTACATTCCGTTCAATTCGCTGAGTATGAACTTGCGCTTGAACCAGCAGCGGGACGTCAGGCTGCCGCACAAGTTCCTGGGAATCGAGGTCGGGGTCGAGACCCGGCGCGATCAGACG
>JAZGDW010000053.1:0-2122 GCA_036478295.1 Candidatus Krumholzibacteriia bacterium | reverse complement strand
TCCACCCACGCGAGTCGTACGACAGACTGGCTGAGGCTCTTGGATCTTCAGACTCCACGGTCATAACCACTGCCGTCCGCGGACTCAGTCATCTTGACGACCCCAGGGTGGTTCCGCTGCTAGTCCTCAAACAAGCGTATTCCGCTGGGCCGGATTGCTCGTGTGGCGGGCGTACGCCTTGTACACAAGTCTCCTGTGCCGACCCATCTTCTGGTCGGGGGTAAGCATCCGAGCTGTGTGTCCGTCATCGTGAGCCTCGCGTTTCCCGGGTGAGGGGCTGCGGCGGGCCGAGGCGTCCGTACCCCGGCGTCAATCTACCTCGCTCAACATCGCATCGGGAGGCGCAACGCGTCGACGCCTCGCAGGAACACGTGCTGCCACGGGTTCCAGGCGAGCAGGCGGTACACGATGCGCCGGCCGGCACGAACGATCTGGCACGGCACCCGCATGAAGGCGTTCAGGAACGTCTTGAACTCCATCCGTAGAACGGTCCGTTTCTCGGACTTGTACTTCGTGGCCCAGCGGCCGGTCTCCGGAAGACGCAATGCGAACCACGCCTTCAGCGTCCACGCCAGCGAGGCCATCACCATGTACGCCCAGTTGCTGACCAGGTTGTCCACCGGGGCCTGCAGCGGCCGCAACCCGTTTTTGAGCTGCTCGATCAGGTTCTCCTGGTTACAGCGACCGTTAGCCTTCAACACCACCTCGGCCGTCGTTCTCTCCCGGTCGTTCGTGACATAGAAGAAGTAACGGACGTCGTCGAACAGCACCTGTTCGCCCTTCTCGACCGACAGATTCTTGCGAACCACCACGATGCGATAGCTCTTTTCGCAGAGGGTCGGGCAGTAATCGAACTCCGCCACCTGCTCCGATTTGAGGCGAATGTTCTCGAACTCGCGGTCTCGGACGATCTGTTCCTTCACGTTCTCCGGACGCGCCCGGGGTTCCGTGCGGACCTCATACTTGGATGGACGCGGCAGCCGTTTCCACCGGCTTTTCGGCAGGTTTTCCGCGATTTCGACCAGGTTCGGCATCGCGTCGATCCCGAAGATGAAGCGATAGCCCTCACCGTCCCATCGGTCCAACTGCGCCGTCTGGGTGAAATCCGTATCCCCGCGGAACAGAATGCGCCTAAAACCCGCCTCTCGGCAAAGCCGACCCGCCCGGTCCAGGTACCACGCCGCTCCTTCGTGCGACGGCCGATTGCCGCGACGGTTCGCCAGATAGAGCGGCTCACCCGTGTTGGCCAGCGAAACGATCAAGGGGTGGTAACCCCACTCGCCCTTGTACGAAATGTCCATCCCCGCCTTGCACTCACCCGTCGTGGTCACCATCATCCCATCCGCGTCGATGATCGCTTCGTCGAAAAAGTCGTCAGGCTGCTGACCCCACACCTTCACGCGAACGTCGTTGATCGCGTTCATCAGGGTCTGGAGGTCGCTTTCGGTGAATCGACGACAGAAGTCACCCGCCGTGGTCGGGTCCGGAATCCGCTGGGCCCCCAGCGCGTCCAGGTACACCTCGTCGTTCCGCCGCAACTCCAGGTCCTCCAGGCAGGTGCCGTCGCACAGAACGTTGTACGCGATGTTCAGCACGTGATCCGACTCGTGATACGGCAAATGGACCTTCAGCACCTTCAGCCGCTCGTCGATCGCCTCGATCAACCCCGTCCGTCGGGCCAGCAGGTGGATCATTCCGATCCCGCCCGAGCCGAGTCCCCGCGCCCGACCCGACAGATCGTAATGGATGTTGCCAGCCTTCAGCATCGGCTCGTCCTGAGGTGACCAGTCCATGTCTCGGAGCCGGTACGCGATCCGGCGCTTGCGATTTCTCAGCTTTTGGCGTTTACTATGGCTCACTCGAAATGCCTCCTTGCATCATGTGGGTTGGGTTTGTCACTTACCCATATATACGCAAGAACAAAGGCATTTCGATTACTTTTTCAAAAAACCAGCGCGAAAACCTAAGATTTCACGCTTGGTTAAGGCCTAGTGTAGTGATTCACTCAGTTTGCATCTTATCCAGCACGGCGCGTGCGCGTCGGACTTTTTTGAGAATCGTATCGGCTTTGGCCGTCCACTTGAACGCTTTGGGGTTTTCGTTGTGCTCGTCGATGTAATCC
>JAZGDW010000052.1:0-28493 GCA_036478295.1 Candidatus Krumholzibacteriia bacterium | reverse complement strand
AGGACTGCTCCGACGTTGCAAGCGGGGGCGCGGCGACTTTTGTCAAGAGTGACGACGTGGAGTTCGCGGGGCGTTTCGAGGAATGGTGCGGTGAACGCGGTATCGATCCGGCAATCGACCTGCTCTTCATCGACACGAGCCACGAGCACGAACATACCGTGCAGGAGATCGAGCACTGGTTCCCCCTGCTGTCGCCCCATGCAACGGTGTTCCTGCATGACACCAATCTCTGGGAGACATACCGGAGGAACAACGGCAGTATGGGTCGGGGTTGGGATAATGAGCGTGGCGTGATTCGTGCGCTGGAAAAATACTTCGGCAAGACGTTCGACGAAACCCGAGACTTCATCAGTTTCGCGAACGGATGGGTGATAAGGCACTATCACACGTGCAACGGGTTCACGATCCTGCAACGCGTGTTCCCGTGACCGCCCAAGTGCGCCGGAGAACGAGGGCCAGGGCCAGGGCCGTGACTACGACGCCGATTCCGAGGGCGACCGCACGGAAAGTCAGTCCTTTGATCATCTTGCTGTGCGACATTGGCGCTACACCTTGCACGCATGAGCCGGCAATGGACCACCCATCCGGGCGACGGCCCGGGACTCAGCGGATAAACATCGCATCTCCGTAGCTGAAGAAACGGTACTCCTGTGCAACCGCCACGCGGTAACACTCGAGCACCCTTTCCACCCCGAGAAACGCCCCGACGAGCACCAGCAGCGACGACTTCGGCACGTGGAAGTTCGTGACCAGCGCGTCGACGACACGGAATTCGTAGCCGGGATGGATAAACAGGTCCGTCTCCCCGTGACAGGCGACAGGAGTCTCGTGACCCTCGAAGTGCCCGGCGCGATACAGGGATTCCAGGGCCCGCGTGGTCGTGGTCCCCACGGCCACCACCCGGCCACCGTTTTTCTTGGCCCGTCGCAGGCGTTCGATGACGTCGCCGTCGATTGCGTAGCTCTCCCGGTGCAGTGAATTCTCCTCGACAACCTCGTTGCCGAGCGCCAGGAACGTCCCCATACCCACGTGCAGCACCAGCGAGCAGACCGTGATTCCCCTCCCCTCCAGCGCCGAGATCAGTTCACTGGTGATGTGCAGTCCCGCCGTCGGCGCCGCCACCGACCCGTCCTCGCGCGCGTACACGGTCTGGTACCGCTCGCGGTCGAGAGGCTCATCGGCGCGCTGGATGTACGGCGGCAGGGGCACGTGTCCGAAGGCCTCCAGCAGTCCGGCCACGGTGTGATTCGATTCCACTTGCACCAGCACCTCGCGCTCGCCGGACCGGTGAACGATACGGCACAGGTAATCCCCGTCGTCCCCGTGCAGCGAGGTGCCAGGCTGCAGCTTGCGTAGCGGCTGGCCCGTGGCAAGAAACTGTTTGTCGCCGAGGATCTTCAGGGCAAGGAGTTCCACGCGGCCGCCGGACCTGCGGCGGGTGAGGAGCCGGGCGGGTATGACACGCGACCGGTTGACGACCAGCACGTCGCCCTCGTTGAGAAACCGCGGAAGGTCCCGAAAGCGGGCATGGTGAACGCCCCCGCCACGCCGGTCGACCACCATCAGGCGGCTTGCGCTGCGGCCGGCTAGCGGCTTCTGCGCAACCAGTTTTTCGGGCAAAGGGTAATCGAATGCGTCGAGGCGCATGGATCAGAGTAATCGCGGGGAAGCCTTCGGGCCGGCGCCGGTGAGGCCCAGATGATTCAATGCAAGCGGTGTGGCCACACGTCCCCTCGACGTGCGTTGCAAGAAGCCGGACTGGATCAGGAACGGCTCGTAGACGTCCTCGATGGTTTCCGACTCCTCGCTGACCGATACCGCCAGCGAACCGATACCCACCGGGCCGCCGCCGAACTTTTCCACGATGTTGATCAGGATGCGGCGGTCCATCTCATCCAGACCCACCTTGTCCACCTTGAGCCGCCCGAGTCCGTAGTCCGCGATCTTCGCATCGATGATTCCGTCGCCTTCGACCTGCGCAAAATCACGGATGCGCCGCAGCAGGCGGTTCGCGATACGAGGGGTGCCTCGTGACCGCCGGGCGATCTCCACCGCACCGTCCGGAGCGATCTCGATACCGAGAAGGCCCGCCGAACGGAGGACAATGCGCTCGAGGTCCTGCGCTGTGTAGAAGTCCAGCCGGAATACGACGCCGAAACGATCGCGCATGGGTGCGGTGATCATGCCCACCCGCGTGGTTGCCCCTACCAGGGTGAACGGCTCGAGGCTAAGCGTATAATGTCTCGCGTTCGGTCCCTTGTCCACGATCAGCTCGCACCTCAGCTCCTCCATGGCCTGATAGAGGTGCTCCTCCAGGACGCGGGGCAGCCGGTGAATCTCATCGATGAATACAACCTGATTTCGCTCCACGTGGCTCAACACGCCGAGCAGTTCGGCGGAGTTCTGGAACGCCGGGCCCGAGGTGAGTTTGATGGGGACTTCCAGCTCGTTGGCGACGATGTGTGCGAGCGTGGTTTTACCCAGACCGGGTGGGCCGTAGAAAATAACGTGATCGAGGGCTTCGTTTCTTGCCCGCGCCGCCTGGATGAATACTTTCAGGTTGGCTTTGAGGTCTTCCTGGCCGACGAAGTCGGCCAGTTTTTTGGGCCGCAGTAAGGCTTCGCTCTTCAATTCCTCACTGGACGGGCTCGCGCTTGTCAGTCGTTCTTCTTCCACGGGGTGTTTTCCTCGGTTGAGAGCCGGCACTACATGTCCGTCGTGTGCTTGAGCGCCTGCTTGACGATCGAAGACAGACTGGAGGCTTCCTGCGATTCCCAATCAACGTGCTCGAGCGCCCGCTCCGCGCTTGCGCGCGGCATGCCCAACGTGATCAGGGCCTGGATCGCCTCTTCCTTGACGCTCATCGCCGCCGATGTTACCCCGGCGCCCGTTTCCGCATCAAGGTATTTGAGCTTATCTTTGAGCTCGACGGTCAGGCGTTCCGCCGTCTTGCGGCCCAACCCCGGCAGGGAGCGAAGAAAGCCCTGGTCGCCGTCCAGTACCGCCCGCACGACCCGCTCGGCGGTGTATTCACCGAGTATATTGATGGCGATCCTGGGGCCGATGCCCGACACCGCAATGAGCCGCGTGAAAAGCTCGCGGTCTTCCCTTCTTAGAAATCCGAAGAGCGTCAACCGGTCTTCCCGTACGTAGAGATAGGTATGAAATGACACCTCGCCTGGCGCCTCGGAAACCATCGTGCGGTCCTTCTCCGGTATGCTCAGTTCAAAACCGACGCCGCCAACACTTACCACACAGGTCGGGGTGGCCGACATCAACGTGCCCTGCAAATAAGCGATCATAGTACGCTCCATTTACGATTCTTGAACGCGTGACAAACCGCAACGGCGAGGGCATCGGTCTCGTCGGAACTCTCTGGTCGATGGTTCAACTCCAGAATCCTCACCACCATGAAGGCTACCTGGCCTTTGTCCGCCGCACCGTTGCCGGTAACGGACTGCTTGACCTCGCGGGCGGAGTATTCGAACACAGGAACGTCGCGCAGCGCGGCCGCCAGGATCGCAGCCCCCCGGGCTTCCCCGAGCACCAACGAACTCCTGGCGTTCTTGCTGTAGAAAACGTCTTCGATGGCAAGATGCGTGGGCGAGTGCTCTTCGATGACTTGATCGAGTTTCTCAAAAATCGATCGCAGCTTGTCGTAGCGGGGGGCCGATTTTCCGAGGACGATGGCCCCAGAAGCGACGTAGCTGAAACGGTCACCTTCTCCTGCAATTATCCCGTATCCCGTACAGACACTCCCCGGATCCACGCCAAGAATTCTGTACATGGCAACGATCCCCCCAGCTGCGAGATCTCACCCCTCCTGCAGGATCTCGCTGGGCACGTCGAAATTGGCGCTGACTGCCTGAACATCTTCGAGATCCTCGAGGGCATCCATCAACCGGATGATCTTGCGGGCGTCGTTCCCATCGAGTTTGATCACGTTGTCCGGCACCCGCTGGATCGACGCGGACTGGATCTCGATGCCCGATTCCGAGATCGCGTCTCGCACGGCTTCGAAATCCTTGTCGGCGCAGATGATCTCAAAACCGTCATCGTCATCGCGTACGTCGTCGGCCCCCGCGTCTATCGCGATGTTGAACAGCGTCTCCTCGCCAGCCTGGTCCTTGGCAACCCAGATGACGCCCTTGGTGTGAAAAGCCCACGCCACGCACCCGTTCTCACCAAGGTTGCCGTCGTGCTTGGTGAGCGCGTGCCTTACCGCCCCAGCGGTGCGGTTCTTGTTGTCCGTTAAAGTGTCGATCATCAATGCCACGCCGCCTGGGCCGTATCCCTCGTAAATCACCTCTTCGAAAATCGCTCCCTCCCCGCCGCCCGTGCCCTTCTTGATCGCGCGAGCTACATTGTCGTTCGGCATGTTGTTGTCTTTGGCCGTCTGCATGGCCAGGCGCAGCCGTGTGTTGTTCGCCGGGTCTCCCCCACCCTGCGTTGCCGCGACTGTAATTTCGCGGATGAGCTTGCCGAAGAGCTTGCCGCGGGCGGCGTCCTTAGCACCCTTCTTGCGCTTGATCGTTGACCACTTGGAATGACCGGACATATTCACCCAGGGTTAATCGTGCCCTTTCTCCTTCTCCGCTTCCGCAATGATTTTCAACGCGTTTTCGTGCGGCACTTCTTCGTAGTGTGAAAACTCGCGCTTGTGAGTGCCGCGGCCCTGCGTCATCGAACGCAGGTGTGTCGAATAACGGTAGAGCTCTGCCAGCGGTACCTGGCATTTGACGACGGTGAACGGTCCCGCCGGTTCCATTCCCTGGATCTTGCCCCGCCGGCCGCTCAGATCTCCCATGACATCGCCCATGAATTCCTCGGGCACTTTGACCTCGACGTTCAGGATCGGTTCAAGAAGCACCGTTTTCGCGTCCGCCGCGGCCTTCTTGAAAGCCATCGAACCGGCCACCTTGAACGCCTGCTCCGACGAGTCGACGTTGTGGTAGCTACCGTCATAGAGCGTCACCTTGACGTCGACCACCGGGTAACCGGCCAGCACCCCACCCGCCATAGTCGCCACCACACCCTTTTCCACCGCCGGTACGAACTTGCCGGGAACCACGCCCCCCACGATCGCGTTCACGAACTCGAACTGTTCCCCCCGGGTCAGCCGCTCCAGCTTGAGCCACACATCGCCGTATTGGCCCCGCCCTCCGGTTTGTTTCTTGTACTTGCCCTGCGCCTGGGCCGCCTTCTTGATGGTCTCTTTGTAGGGAATTCGCGGCTTCGACAGCACGACGTTGACACCGTAACGCGTCTTGAGACGCCCAACCAGGATCTCGAGGTGGAGCTCACCTTGTCCCGAAATGAGAGTCTGGTTGACCTCCGCATCGACGCGTACGTCGAACGTGGGGTCTTCTTCTTTGAGACGGTTCAAGCCCGTGCCGATTTTGTCCTCGTCTCCCTTGGCCGCCGCCGAGATGGCGGAGAAAATGGACGGTTTGGGATATTCCGTCGGCGGCAGGGTGACCTGACCGTTCTTGTCGCACAATGTGTCGCCCACGTGAGCGTTCTTCAGTTTGACCGCGGCGCCCATGTCGCCGGCCGCGATCTGCGCCGTTTCGGTTCGGTGCTTGCCCCGCAGATAAAAGAGTTGGCCAAGACGGTCGCCGGTATTCCGGGTCGAATTGTAGATGTCGTGCCCGCCGGCAAGCGTACCGCGATACACTCGCACAAAGAGCATGTCCCCGACGTGCGACTCGGATACGTTCTTGAAGATCTTGGCCGCAGCCGCGCCCGCCGGATCCGCTTTGAGCTCGGCGCCTTCCGCGTCCTTCTTGGGCAACTGCTCGGGCGAGGGCATGAGATTGACGATACTATCGAGAATCCCCGCCGCTCCCATGTTCTTTTCCGCCGACACACACACGACGGGGTAGAGGTCTCCGGCCAGAACGCCCGCGGCGAGTCCCTGGATCGCCTCCGCATCGGTCAGCGAATCGGACTCCAGGTACTTTTCCATCAGCGTCTCGTCGTTTTCCGCCGCCGCTTCAAACAGCTCGCGCCGCCACGTGTCCACTTTGTCGGCGAGTTCCGCGGGAATATCCACTGCCGTCGTCTTTCCCTCGCCGTCCGTCGAGAATTCGTAGGCCCTCTTGCCCAGGAGTTCTACAACACCCTTGAACGACTCTCCCCGTCCGATGGGGATCTGCAACGGCAGCACCTTGCGGCCGAAGTGTTCCTGCATTTCTTTGATCACGCTGTCGAAATCGGCGTTTTCCTTATCCATGCGGTTGATGCAGAAGCAGGTGGGAAGGTTCTTTTCGCGCAGATAGGTCCATACTTTTTCCGTGCCCACCTCGACGCCGCCGTCTGCGCGCACGACCATCATCGCGGACTCGACCACGTCGAGCGGCGCAAGCACTTCGCCCACGAAGTCCTCGTAGCCCGGTGTGTCTATGAGATTGATTTTGTGGTTATTGTGTTCGCAAAACGCCAGCGAGGACTGGATGGATATCTTGCGTTCGTGTTCTTCGGGTGACGTGTCCATTGTGGAATGACCGTCCTCGACCCGGCCCATTCGGTCGATGGCTCCCGCCGCGAACAACATCGCCTCGGCAAGGGTCGTCTTGCCAGTGTCCTGATGGCCGACCAGGGCGATGTTTCTGATTTGCCCGGTATCGTAATCCTTCACCTTATTCCTCCTCTAGTAACCCCCGACCCCATAGGTCGCGCTTTGATAATGCTTTAGTATCGGATTCTATCACTTCACCCGAGGCGTTGTCAACGTCGCCACACTGTGCCGGAGTAGACCAACGAACTGCGTGGCAACGCTTTATGGCGCTACGCCGAGCCTCGAACTCACCAGGGAGATGAGCACGAACAGCAACCACAGAGGAATAACAGCGAGTACGGCCGTCCGCCTGCCCACGTGGAATACATGAGCGACTCCCATCGCAACCAGCGCGTAGAACCAGATGTAGAAAACGTCGAAACTGGAGAGGATCGGGTTGAGGATGTTGTGACCTGAAGGCACAAGCAGCGCCGGGCCGAAAGACGCTACGGCGTCCTCCGGCGCGTGTATGTTCTCGACACCCTTCATTCGCGTGAGCACGGTGCCGATGAGGAGTCCCAGAGAAGAAACAATGCTCGCGTACAAGTAGATCGTGAAAAACTTCTTGAAGCTCGAGGTGTCTGAAATTACGCTTACGACCAGATAGGCGATGCCGGCGATGATCAAACTGGTAACCAAGACCGCGACCGGCGTCGAGATAACGCCCAGAAACCCGAACTTCTCCATTTGCTCGATCGTTCGCTGGAGCTGATCGGACGGGACGTTGCCCGGATTCAACCGAACCAGCTGGAGCTGGATCGGCACGCTGATATACGCGACCAGCATGTTCAACACGGACACCCACATCCACGGCTCCCACCACGCCACCCCCGCCTCGATATCCGCAAACAACAACTTCGGCGACTGTATGGTCCACGTCAGTCGCGAGAAGAGAGTTCCACTGGCGGCCGCCGGAGCCGCATCGCCGTTACCCGCTTCCTTGATCATTACCACAGCCCCCTTGGGCGGTTTCCGCTTAGCCGTCCAGTGTCATGGAGAATCCGTCATTTCTCTGACCTTATTCCAGAACGTTTTCGCGATAACGTCCCAATCGTTCTCGCGAGCTGCTTGCCGCGCCCTCTCCGCAATCCGGCTCCGGGCGCCCGGATCGGAAACTGCTTGGAGCGTCTCCTCGCACGCTCGCACAAAATCATCTCCCGGGTCTACCGATTTTACCACATCGGGGTACTTCTGAACTTCCTCGGAAAAACGGGTCGACACGACGGGCAGGCCCGCGGCCAGGTATTCATACAGTTTGTTGGGATTCACCCCGGCGGTCAGCTCGTTGTAGCGAAACGGGATGAGACCCAGCGTGAATTGTCTCAGGATGCCGGGCAGCCGATCGTACGGCACCGCGGGCAGGTGAAATACGTTCGGCAGCGAGGTGAGCTTGAGGACCTGCTCGTCTACCCTGTGCAGTATCGGTCCCACCAGTACGATTTCCCATTCGGGGTGGCGTCGGGCCAGCTCGGCCGTCGCGTCAAAATCCACCCACGGAGCCAACGCCCCGATGTAACCGATGCGGGGTGTCCCCTGGCGAGGGGCATGCTCGGTGTCTGCCGTGCCGTTCTGAAAATGCGCGAAGTCGACACCGTTGCCCAGGTAGTGGCACTCGCGAGCATTCCCGCGTACGTTGGCGACCTTTTCGAGCAGGGCCCGTGAAGACGCAAAAACCGAATCGGCGTTTCTCGACGTCCGGTAAAAATAGGCCTCGGTCCACGATCGCATGCCGGGGAACTTCGAGTGGTCGTCGTTGCAATCGTACAAGAGGAATTTCTTCGGCAGGCTGATGGCGATGTCAGCAGCGTAGATGTTGGAGATGACGAAGCCCACTCGCGGCGGGTCGAACTTGAGGCCGCGCAGCAGGCTACGGATCCGGGTACGGGCCACCAGGTCCACCGCCAGGCGCGCCGCTTGCCGGTCCAAGACACTCCGCCACACGGCCGTCGGCGCCGTTTTTACGAACGGAATCGTGGCACAGAAGATGTCCCCTTCCTTTCGCAACCGAAAGACGTTCCGGCGCCCTTTGACGAACGGCTCGAGAAACAGCAGCTGCAGGTCGGCCGGCTTGCGGCTGATGATCTGCTGCTTACGGGTCTTGAGGTAATCCCACTTGATTTCCGAAAACCAAACGATGTGCATGGTCGCCTTCCTCACCGGCCCCAGAAATGTAGCATGTGGCTCATGGCCGCCCAAGTATTTTGTAGCAAACAGCCGCCACCATGTCTTACAGTGGGGTGGACTGCAATGACCGGGACGCCTCAAAAAATCGCGTACGTCATCGACGACCTCACTTACGGCGGTGCACAGAAACAACTGTCGCTCCTCGTGCGGGCCTTACCGGACCGCTACATCCCGGTTGTCATCTCGATGTCCCGCAACCTGGAACCGTTCGCGAACACCATACGGGCCGAGGGTATCCAGGTTATATCACTCTCGCGACGCACGAACAACGATGTCGGCAGATTGTGGGGGCTCGGCCGCGCCCTGAAGGACACCGGCGCGGACCTGGTCCACGGTTTTCTCGACGCGGCGAATGTCTACGCCTATCTGTCGGCGCGGGTGCTCGGCAGGCCCGTCATGCTGTCGCTGCGAAACGATCGCCTGCGTCTCACCGGCGTCCGGGCGGCGATGTTGTCGTGGATGCTGCGTCGTGCCGACCGTGTGCTGGTGAACTCGCGGGCGGGGCGTCACCTGCTGATCGAAAAGATTCGAGTGGATCCCGGGCGCGTGGCGTACATTACCAACTGGACGGAGGACCCGAGCGGCGACGCGAGACCACTCCCATCGGCGAACGGTGACAAGGTCATCGGCAGCGTCGGCCGCTTCACCGCCCAGAAGCGGCTGAATCTGCTGATCGAGGCCTTCGCCGAGGTCCGTCGCAAGAATCCCCGCTCGCGGTTGGTCCTGATGGGGAGCGGCCACGAGAAAGGCTCACTGTTGCGCCGCGTGGAGGAGCTGGGTCTTGGAGAATGGGTCGATTTTCTCGAACCTCGCCTCGAGGTTGCCGGCGTGTTGAGAAAGCTGCACTGCTTTGTCCTGCCGTCGGCATACGAAGGGCTGCCCAACGCGGCCATCGAGGCGCTGGCCGAGGGGGTACCGGTCATCGCGACGCCGAGCGGCGACGTATCGGATCTCATCGTAGAGGGCCGGACGGGAGCGATGGTCGAAGACGACCGGCCGGGCGTGCTTGCCGACGCCATCCTGCGCGTGCTTGCGGATGACGAATTGCTGGAGAACGCACGCACATGCGGCCCCGAACTGGTAGGGCGTAACTTCTCGATGTCTGCGGCACTCGGCAAGTTGCTGCTCGTTTACGACGCACTTCTCACCCGATAGGGCGGGCCCGCCACAAAAAACGGGGCACCCGCTCTCGTGCCCCGTTCCGCTCCACATTGTACAGCCAGCTTAGCTGGACTTAGACTTCTTGATCTCCTTTTTGATTTCCTCCAGCTCTTTGCGCAGCTGCTTCATTTCTTTCTTGAGATCGTCGTCTCGCATAATCCGCATGTGCGGCGCCCGTCCGAGGCGCGAAAAGGTGCCGTCTCCGAAGAAGGCGCGGCTGTGTTCGCTCACCTCGCCCTTGAGCGTGACCTTTTTCTTCTTACGCACCACGGTCATCTCGAAATCATCCCCGGTGTCCATTTCGGACATCGCTTCGTGGATATCGCCTATGGACTCGATGTCATTGCCCGCTATGTCGACGATGACGTCGCCCGCTTTCACACCGGCTTCCTCGGCAGAGGACTCGTCGTGGACTTCGAGGACCAGAATCCCTTCGCCCTTCTTGACCCCGAAGTACGGCGCCAGGTTTTCGTTGAGTTCGGACACCTGCACACCCAGGCGGAACGGTCTGAAAGCGCTGACGAAAGACCGCGCGCCCCCCCCGAAATCAAAATCGAAATCACCGGGCGTTACGAAGCTGACAGCCGGCTGGTCGCTCCAGTCTCCCAGCGTCACTTTGACCGTCTTGGACTTGTTGTCGCGGTAGAGCTCGATTTTCACCTCGTCACCGGCCTCGGCGTCGGCCACCAGTTCACTGAGTTGTTCGGGGCTGGTGACTTTTTTGCGGCCGAATTTTACGATGACGTCTCCGTCCTCGATCCCGGCTTTCTCCGCCGGGCTGTCTTCGACGACGTCGTTGATCAGAACGCCGCTCTTCGGCTTGATACTCAGGCCGTCCCGGACCTCGTCGGTCAGTTCCTGCATCTTGACACCCAGAAAGGCGCCGGAGCGGATTTTGATCTCGTGCACCCTGCGGTGCTTCCTGTCCTTCTTGCCGGCAAACGCGGGTGACATGGGAGCGCCGGCCACCCCAAATAGGAACACCGCTGCCCCCAACAGCACCGCCAGGCGCTTCGGGGACAACCGGGTCTGTAGGGTCGATTTTACGTGTCGCATGGCTTGCGGACTGGGCGTCCATCCCTCCTGAAGGTTGAGCCTCAAAGAATTACGTGTAACTGGTTTCTTGTACGCTTCAGGGGGTATTTAGTTTCACCGAAGCTGGATTCTCACCTGCTCCACGGGCGATGCGGTCCACCGCCAGACCACCGGCCACGGGCAGCCAGACGAGGTAGTAGAACGTGATCGACTGGAACATTCCGCTGATCAACGTCGCCAGATAGGCAAGAAGCAAGTAGAAGGCAAAGCGGCCGACGCGGTCGTTCCGGTCGCTGCGCCCCCGCATCACCCTTCGGAACGCGCGGTAGGCGGAAAAATGTACCGCCAGGAACGACAGGAATCCAACCACCCCCATGCCGACCAGAATCTCGAGGTACATGTTGTGCGGGCCGATCTTCACGAAAAGGTCGCTGCCGGCCCGCACGACAAAATTGTTCATTCCGACACCGGTCAGGGGGTTTTCGAGAAAAAGGCTCCACGCCTTCTTGAGCGCGGTGATGCGCAGCATGATCGACCAGTCGGTGCTCCGGCCCGCCAGATAATCACCGATCGAGAGGATACGCATCCAGTAGAGAGACGGTGTCAGCAGAATCGATATGAAGACGGTGATGAACGCGGTCACGTAGATCTTGCGGCTCCTCGCCTCGCGGACGAGAATCGCCGCCACAATGAAAACGAGCGAGAATATCCCCTGGCGCGAAAACGTAAAGACGGCGCCCGCAAACAGGACCAGAATCCCCAGCCCGATCGCCACGCGGTACAGCATGCGGCGCTGCCGGATCATGAGATACGCCCCCATGGGCAGTGCGGATATCATGTAGACCGCCGCGGCGTTTGCATTGGGATGCGTTCCCCCAAAGCGGATGATCCCCCCGTATTGTCCTATTGCCGATACGTCCACCTCCGCCAGCCCCACAACGATGATGGCCAGGACGCCGAGGATAATCGAGGCGATGCTCCCGAGAAAGATAACCAGCGCGAACAGATCCAGGTCGTCGGGAGTTCGCAGGAGCTGCACGACGAGGTACACCATGACGATGACCTTTACGTGCTGCGAAAAGCCGGCCATCGACTGTCCCACGTCATGAGAGAAGAGCATCGAACCGAGTGCCAGCAGGGTGAAGAGCGCCACCGTGCCGCTGAACTCCCGGCTCGGCCCTCTTAACTCGTCGCCGCGCAGAAGCCTGAACAAAACCGCCAGCGCGACGATCACCACGATCGGATAGGACAGATGCATTTTGAAGATGAAGGTCAGGTCGGCGTAAATGTAGAACACCGCCCCCAGGAGTCCGTATTTCGGGTAGGCGAAGATGAGAAACCCGACGACCGCGGCGCCCAGGCCGGCGGCCACGATCTGCAGAAGGCTGACAGGGAGGAAATACTGGAAGGTCAACGACAGCGTCCCGAGAAGAACGCTCGCCACCAACAAGGCGGCCAGACCTTTCTTGGACGGACCGGTCTCTCGAACAAGCTCCATGATCAGGTGTTCTTACGCAAAACTCGCTTGAAGTCGTCCACGAGCGGCCCCAGCACTTCGCGTATCCGGCCGCTACGGCTCTCGCCGTCACGCCAGGCCGATACAAAGACGACGAGTAGCGAACTCCAACCCAGGCCCAGGATGCCACCCAGCAGCACGAGCGTCTTGCGCTTGGGCCGGCTGCGAAGCTCGGGAATCACCGCCTCGTCCAGAACCTGAACGGTGGGCGTGTCCCGCGCTTCCTCGATGCGGGCTTTCTCGTACTCCGTGATAAGTAGCTCGTAGACCTTTTCCTCGATCTTGACCCGCCGCGTCATCCGGGCCAGGTCCAGCGCTATCTCCGGCACCTCTTCAAAGGAGGGAAAAAACGACCGGATGGGGTCGTCAGCGTCACGTTCGTCGCTGATCTTGAATTTCTTCAGCTGGTCCACCAACCCATCGTATCGTTTCTTTGTACGGGTGTACTCCTCCGAGCTGCCGGAAGTGTACTCTTGCAGAATCTCCAGTTCGACTTCGAGCTTGATCGCCTCCGCCGTCATTCCCGATACCACCTCTATGGCAGATCGAATCTGCTCGCTGAGCGCCAGCGCCTGGTGCTGTTCCTGGAACGCTCTCAGCGAGTCCTCCGCCCGCCTCAGTATCTCGGAGTGTATATCCATCTGCTCGGCGATGAACTCCTTGGTCTTCGAAGCCCGCGTGATATTGACATGCTGGTTGAACTGGTCTAGCAGTTCCACATACCTGTTGGTGACGGCGGCGGCCCGGTCCGGGTCCCGATCCTCGAAGCTGATAATCAGGAGGCCGTTCTCCAGCAGCGAGTACGAGGTGTGAGACTGCAGCTGCGCAATCGTCTCGGACAACAGTGAGGTACCGTAGGATTGTTTGAGATCGAACTCGTTGACAATCTGCTCGCCCACGGTGCGGCTCTGCAGGATATCGATATAGATGGTGTTCGGCCGCGAGCCGATCGCGCTGGGTCCGAAAATCGGCAGCTGCAGGCTCTGCACCACATCGGCATAAAACGGCAGCATCGCCTGGGTTTCGGGGGGAAAAACCGATGTGGTCGCGCGGTACCATTTCGGCAAGAAAAAACTCACCCCGGCCATGACCGCGGCGGTGCCTATTCCCGCCCAGATGATAAACTTGCGCCACCGAACCAGCGTTTTAACGATGAATAACATTGTAGACCTAGGGTTTTGCAACGCTGTCGGGCTGCGAGACTGCCTCCGCGCGCTCCCGTATCGGGGCGGACGTGCCGACGGGCTCTTGCTTTAAACCCGTTACCGCGTATCCACCGCTTACACCGGTCGGCGCGAAGCGGGCACTCTCCGCTTTTTCCCACACCCTCGTCCGTTCGCCGCCGATGAACTTCGCAATGGCCATGACTGCGGCCAGATTCACCATGGTAAAATAGAACGGCAGGTAAAACACAGGGTGGGGCTTCCTCGCTCTTCTCAAACGCCAGCCGTTGAGCGCCGCCAGGTAAAAGACGACCTGCAGCCCCAGGAGCCACATGAAAAAGGCCGACGTGTTCGCCAGTACGGCGTTGGCAAACAGGTTTATGAAGAGCAGCGGTCCGATGAACCAGCGCAGTAATTTGTGAGAAAAGAACTGCCACAGCCTGAGTCCCGTGAACTTTTTCCGCAGCTTCATGAAGCCGGTGAGACCCCGCAGGATGATGCGGGTCTTACGCTGGTACTCCTCCTGCCAGAAAATCGTCGATCGCTCGATCGCAACCGCTTCCGGCTCGTAGATGATCCCGTAGTTCCGGCTCGCGATATCGACGGGTATCTGGAAATCGTTGGCGACCTCCGGGTAGAGCTCGGGAAAGAGCTCCCGGCGGATGCCGAAAATCGACCCGTTCGCCACGAGAACGCTCTGCAAGTCGCTCTCCAGGCCGCTCAGTTTGGCCTCGTACTTCCAGTACAGCCCTTCTCCCTTGCCGACCGAGGTGGTGTGGCGGTCCACGTAGCAGAGCTTCCCCACGACGCACCCGATCTTGGGATCGTGAAAATGACGAACGATCTTTCGCAGGGCGTCTTCCGCAAAGAGCGAATTGGCGTCCGTAAAGACAATGATCTCGTCAGTCAGCTGGCTGACCACCTGGTTCAGGACCGCGCTCTTGCCGGCCCGCTTCGGCCAGTGGTACAGCTTGACCCCGTGTGCCGCGTAATCCTCGGTGATCGACCGTGTCTGGTCATCTGAGCCGTCGGAGCCGACGAGAATCGAAAGAAGATGCCTGGGATAGTCGAGACTCAGACTGTTCTCGATCTTCTTACGGATTATCTTTTCTTCGTTGAAGGCGGAAATAATGAGGCACAGCGACGGTGTTTCGCCTTCGTCGTAGCTATGCTCGTAGCTATGCTGCACGCGAATCTTCAGCTTGTGGATGATGTAGAGGATAAGGGGATAACCGATATAGGAGTAGAGAACGGCTCCCAAAGACACCCAAAACACGAACTGCCACATGGACTTTCTCCCCGCGAAGAACGGTTGATCACAAAGCAGGTGAAGCTATCACGCGCATTCTTGCCACAAAACACAAAACACTTCGTAGCAGTTCGTTTGTACGGTCTACTGGACTGGAAAACGCGTCCAGTCCGGTCGAACTCTACCTCCCCTCTCCGCAGGGTACGGTACCGCCGTCAGGCCGGCGGGTGCGGGGTCTAAAGCCGCGCCGACTCTCGGTGTCGGCTCCAATCGCCGCTTACTACGCCGCCGCCAGGCCAGCGTAGTAACATGATGCATCAACTACCAGAGGTTTTCCACTGAAATCCGGGACATACCATCCCGGAGGAACCCTACCCATAGAGCACCCTCCCTGTCCAGCAGCAGGCTGGTCACGTCGCGACCGCCGAGCCCGTCCCTGGACCCGAACCACCGGGTCCCTTCCCGCGTGGTCACCGCCAGCCCCGTACTGGTACCGAGGTACATCCGACCCAGGGGGTCGAAGTAGAGTGACCGGTAGTCTCCGATGCTGCGGTCGACCGGTGCCTGCGTTTTCCTCCACCCATCATCACCGTATTGCCATATCATATCAGAAGTTATGACCAGCAACGTCCCGGAGGGATCGAGGACGGCGTCCTCAATCGCCAACGAATTGAACTGGGCCGCGCCGAACGTTTCCCACTCACGCCCGTCGAACCGGAAAACACCTTCCGAGCGTGAAATCGCCCAAACATTGCGCATGGCGTCCACCGCCACACGGTGAATCGGACCCGCCGCGAGGCCGACCGCATACCGAACCCAGAGTCGCCCGTCGTAGCGGTAGAGCTGACCATGGTGCCCTCCCAACCACATCATCCCCGATGGTTCAAAAGCAAGTGACATAAAGACAGGCGCTTGTGGTTCTATTTCCGGACGGATCTCCGTCCACTGCGCACCGTCGTTTCGTAGCAGACCCCACGGGGTGCACGCCCACACCCGGCCGGCCGGCGACACCGCCATCGCAAATATCGAACCAATATTCGTCTCCCGCGTGAACCCCCCGCCCGTGCCGTTAGAAGAGATGAGGTACGAGCCGTTCATCATGAATATCCGGCCGTCGGCGCCCTGGGCCATCGGACCGACGTACCCCGAAGGAAGTACCGATGGAATGGTCAGTTTCCTGACAGCGCCGTCCTTGATGATTGCCAGCAGCCCATCCGCCGACCCCAGGTAGACGACCCCTTCCGGCGACGCGTACGCGCTTCGCCACCGCGCCCGCGCGATCTCCTCGTCGGCCTCGCCGTACTGCGTCCACGTGCCGTTGCGGTAACGGGCGATGCCGCCGTAGCGGCCACCGGCCCACAAACCGTCCTTGGCCACCGTTATCGCCGCCACCTCGTTGTCGGGAAAGGTATCCCGCAGGCGGATTCGCACCGACCGCCCGTCTTTGAACCGGTAAATGCCCCGCCCCGCGATCAACGAGTAAAAACGCCCATCGCCGATGTGGATGAGGGTCTTCACCTCGCCACGCGGCAGGCCGGCACCCGCCTGAAAGCCCACCCACAAGCTGTCCAAGTAGGCACAGAGCCCGAGCGAGGTCGCGTAATACACGTCGCCCGAGTCGAGCGGGGCGACCGCGTAGACCTTGTCGTCCAGGAGCGAATCGACCTTGGTGAGTTGGCGCAGGGTGGCGCCGTGGATAACCCCCACGCCGTACCCGAAGGTACCCAGATAGACCTTTCCATCGGGTGAGTAACTGATGCTTCGAATTTGCTCGAAAAACACGGCCTCTTTGGGCGTGTGAACGAACGTCTTCCCGCCATCGAAAATAGAGAGTCCGTGATCCGTACCGACGTATATCGAGTCGCCGCGGCCGGCGATGGCGCGAACGGAATTGCTGGGCAGGAGCGCACCCGCCGTAATCTTGCGCGCCACCGTCTCGGTCAAGAGGTCGACGAGCACGACACCGCCGTTCGTGCCGACCCACAACGTATCGCCGTCTTGAAAAAACGCACGGATATCGGCATTGTTGTCGTAGCGCGCCCACTGGCAGCGGCCGGCGATCGGCGCGAGCAGCATCCCACAGAAAAATATCGCAAGTATTCTCTTCATTACTCGATCGCTACGCTGACCTGGCGGTGGCGCTGTGACTGGCGATTGAAAGAGTTGCGGCGCGAGCCGCCGCAGTTCACTTTACATCATGCCGTCGGCGCAGAGCGGCGACTCCTTATTTCATCCAACAAACTCGACACGTTCTTGCGCGACGAAAAAAGTTCCTGCGCCATCCGGTGCCCGCCGGCGACGATAGTGCCCTGCAGCTCCGGTGAATTCAACAGCCGAATCACCGCTTCGGCCAGGGCGTCGGAGTCACCGGGGGGAAACACCAGCCCGGTCTCATCGTTCTTGATGACCTCACCCATACCACCTACCAGGGACGCGATTACAGGAGTGCGCGAAAGCCAGGCCTCCACCCCCACCGTGGGGATGCCGTCCCGCTGACCTTCCCTCGTGACCAGCGATGGTACGACAAACGCAGCGGCGTCGGCCAGATGTTCGGCCAGCTCCTTGTGCTGAAAATACCCGCGCAGCTCCACACGGTCGCGCACGCCCTGCTCGCGTATCAGCCCCTCAAGGACCCGCCGCTGTTCGCCTTCCCCGAGGAACCGCAGCCTCACCGGCACGCCGCGGCGTTTCAGGACTCCGACCGCGCGGACCAGGACGTCGAATCCCTTCTTGGGCACCAGGTTGCCCGCGGCCAGCAGCAGCGGAGGTTCCGGCAGGGGTTCCGTCTTCGCCTCGGGCTCGAACACCACACAGATGCGAATGACGCGAAACTTGTCGCCGTCGGCCTCGGGTGCGATACGCTGCAGCACCTGTCTGCCGTCCTCGTGCACCGACACAACCAGGTCCGCGTCCAGGAGCTTCTGCCTTTTGAGCGGATCGCGAGACACGGACGCGTTCGAATATATATCGAACGCGTGATAGGTGACCGACATGCCTGTGCCCAGGACCCGGCGGCCCAACCAGGCGATGGTGGCCGGTGATGACCCGAAGTTCGCGTGCAGGTGGGTCACCCCGTGACGCTCCGCATCGTCCAGAATCGGCAGCGCGATGAGAAACGCAATGAAATTCTTCACCCAGTAGACGGGGTTGGCCAACGAATGATACGACAGGGCCATCGCCGCCTTGAGAAAACCGATCGGATGCCGCCGCACAACACCCAGGCTCTTCAATATGGAGCCGAACGTCCAACTGACGATGTCGCCGTCGATCTCGGCGGCGCGTTGTTTCTGCAATTGACTGCCACGAGGTCGATAGAACGAATAAACGCGGGCGCCCGGGTGCTGGCGAACCAACTCGCTGGCCTCGTTGATCTCGAAGGTATGGAGATAAATGTGTGACGCGATATACCCGATCTTCATGCTGTGGGGATTATAGAAAGGGCGGGGGCCGGAGTCAAGAAAGCCCGACCGCCGGCACGGGGCGGCAAGATAGACCTGTACCGGACCGGGGGGCTTCCCTATGCTGGGCTCTATGGTGGCGTCACCGGCCCGCCGGGTGCCCAGTCACCATCCGTCGCTGATGAAAGTGCGCGTAATTGGCAATCCACAGGCCGGCCGCGGGCGCGGCCGCAACCTCATCGAGGCATTTCGGGCGCAGGCGCCCACGCCGGGCCTCGACGTGTCGGTCGCCTTGACGCGGTGTCCCGGCGACGGGGTACGGCTGGCGCGCGAGCTGGCCGGAGGCGCCGATGTCGTGGGTATCATCGGTGGAGACGGAACGGTCCATGAAGTGGTCAACGGTCTGATGCCGCACCCCGTACCCATCGCCATCCTGCCCTGCGGCACGGGCAACGACTTCGCAAGTCTTTTCGATTGCCCGCAGAATCCACGGGGATTCGCCGACGTGCTGCGCAACCGGCGCGGGGCGCGCGTCGACGTGCTCGATTTCGGTAACCGTTTCTGCGTCAACAGTGCCGGTCTCGGTTTCGAGGGTCAGGTGAACCAGCGCAGCCACGGCATTCGCGGCATCCACGGTCCCCCGCTTTACCTGGTTGCGGTCTTCAAGACGCTCTCGTCACTGGCCTGCCCGTACTACGAACTGACCCTGGCGGACGGTGAGCGCATCAACGGTGAGCGCCTTATGGTAAGCATCGGCAACGGCAGCCGCACCGGCGGCTCCTTTCACCTGACGCCCGACGCCTGTCCGGACGACGGGCTCATCGACGTGTGCATCGTGGACCCGATGAGGTGGCCGCGAGTTGTGGCGATGCTGCCGGGGACCTTTCGCGGCAGGCACGTTCGCCGGTCCGAAGTGCGAATGCTGCGCACGGAGCGGCTCACCATCGAGACGAAAGGGGAACACCCCATGCATATCGACGGTGAGCTGATCGAGATCACACCGCCCGTCCTCGAGATCACGGTTCGCAAACGGGTCCTGCCGGTATTGTGTGGCACGCGCTCCCCCAACCCCCTGCGGCACAACCTCGAAGTGCTCTTATAGTTGATTAGTTGATCTTCGTAGTTGCTTCGCCCGGCACCGCGGCCGCCTCCAGCATGCCGGTTGGCGCTAGCAGCTGCGCCAGGCGATCAATGGACAGAGGAAGAACGTGGCGTGGTGGGAACGGAGCCGGTGCCCCCCCCATCCCAGGGGTGGATACGATAGGCCGCCCAGCCGGGGATACCATCGCGTGCGCCGTGCATGATTTTTTCGAGAGAAATGTGACCGGGCGCACGCCCCGTGCCCGGATCGAAGAGAAACAAATCCAGGACGTTGGAGCTGTCCAGGATGACATCAATGCCCTCTCTTTCCAGGTAGGCCGACAGTTGATGGTTTCTGAGCGCGTCGAGTGCGTGGCGGTTGACCTTGCCGTCGAGGTTGATCACTTTGCGATCCGCGAAATAACCGACCATGCCTCCCTGGAACACGCCGATCTTTTCCTCACGGTCCGTGTGCTCGTTGACCCACTGCGCCGCGTCATAGAAATAATACATGCGCGAACTGCGAAAGACGATCGCGTAGGCCATGTACGCAAATCCACACCCGTACACCAGCAGGAGTGCAACGGTGAGGGAACGCGCGACAACCGCTTGCCGGCCCAGCCAGCCGGTCAGCATCTCGATAAGAAAGGCGGCGTACACGCAGGCAATAAAATAGACCGGGTAGAGATAGCGCGTAAAGAAGAACAGGCCGAACACATAAGCGGAGTACGCCGATATCAGCCCCACAACCACGATCATCAGAAACCGCAGTTCGCCGATGGCGCGGGCGGGGCCACGGCGCTGGGGCCAGAAAATAAGATACGCAAACAACCCGGAGAGCAAAACGGCCACCAGGTGGGCGACAATCTGAAAAGCGCCTCTGGCGCCCAACGCGATCCCGGCCTTCTCCACCCCGCGGAACACGACGTGCACGGGCGGGGCAGCTTTCAGAACGGCGAGCGCGTGCATGAAATGTTCCCAGATGAACGTGGCGTTGGGGCCGGTCGACAGCATCTCCGATTGGCCGATATTGAACAGCGGCGCGTACGCGACGGAGATAAAACGTGTAGCCGCACCACTGTCCTGCAAAAGGCTCCCAGTCCCGATCGCACTGACCAACAGCCACGGGCCGTACAGGATGACGCCCGCCGCCACCCCGACCCCCACGTCGAGCAGCGCGCGCACACCCGCGCGACGACGCCGCAAGAGCAACAGGTAGTCCACCAGGATGGCCAGCGCGACAAGAACCGCATCCACTCTCGCCAGCACGGCAAGTCCCAGGAGGAGTCCCATGATTAGAAAGTCCTTGCGCGGCGGCCGGTCGACCGGGCGAATGCGGTTGACGTAGAAGTACACGCAGGCGGCGAACAGAAGAAGCGCGAGCGCCGTTTCGAGGCCATTTGCTGCCTGCCGCGTCACGACCGGTGAAAACGCCCACAGAACCGAGGCCACGAGCGCAGCCTTTTGGCCGACGTAGCGCCTGAGCAGTTTGAAGAGAAGCACCGCGCTGAACGCAGTGAGCAACGCCGCCAGCGACAGCGCACCGTAGACGGGCGTCGTGAGATTGGCGCCGCTCGCCCAGAATATGGGCACCAGCAGAAACACGTACAGGGGCTGAAAACCGTTGGTCGGTGTCACGCCGTCAAATGTCATGCCCTGGCCATGGGCAATGTTCGCGGCGATCTTGAATGCGTAGAAGGCGTCGTCGTAGAGGAACCCGTTCTTGGCCAGCACGTCGAAATCCTGCCATGCCACGGCCATGTGGAAGACGAGCGTTGTCAAAAATAGACCGAGGATGATACCCCGGCTGGAAGTCGAAGTCATTGATGTGGCTCGTTCGTTCGCAGTCTTTTCTCGTCGAATCCTTGGTGTTGAGGGTATTCGTTGGCAGTTTCATGTTACCGGAGAATACGCCAAGTGTCAATTTGGTTTGCGCTTGGCGCGGGGCAGGTCGGGCAACGTCTAGTAGCGGATAACGACCCGGTCCGCCCCGTTCGGGGTGATCCTGATGAAGGGTACGGGGTCGTCCATGCGAAATTCAGCAGTCATCGTCGCAGGTGGCGTTACCGACAACCGCTTGTCCCAGTGGTATTTGAGCACGAACGAAGGCGCTGCCCCGGTGCCGGCGATCTCGATGCGGTCGATGCCCGCAGTGACCTCAGGCCCGTCAACGTCCGTGTACGCCGCCTTGCGATTGACCCGCCACAGCGTGTAGCGTCCCGATTGCCAGGTCCTGTCGACAAGAGGCGTGTCGGCTGCGCCGGCGTCGGGCCCGGTCCCCGCGGTGCGGCGCACGAAGTCCGCCGCCTCCGGCGTTGCGGTGACGATCCACAGAATATTGTAAAGATCGAAATAGCGCTTGAACGCCCTTGCCTCGTGCCTCTCAAGCGCCCGTCCCATGGTTCGCTCCTTCTCGAAGGTGGCAAAATGGTGCCGGATCACCGTGAACGGGTATGGCCCGCCGATCTGCTCGACTCCGGTGTACAGCGGCAGTATGCCTGGCAGGTGTACACCGCCGTAGAGACGGGCCGGGCCGTCCTCGATCATCAGGCGGCCGCCGGAGTTCGTGTGCTCGCGGAGCACGTCGATCAGCCGCTGAACTTCCGGTGTGACCGACGTGGACACGCGATGGTGGTACGTGGTCCTCGCCGACAGGAGAGAAAGCACGACCGGGCTCACCAACGTCACGGCAAGAACCACCGGCACGCTCCACCGCAACACGCCGCGCTCTCCGACGGCCCGGTGCACGGCACCGAGCACGCTTGCGAGTCCGGCACCCGCCGGTGGCACGAGAAATATCAACGCCGGCACCAGAAACCGACCGGGTTCCAGTTGGCGGAGTCCGGGGATGTATAGACCGTACGCGGTAACCAGCAGCAGGAATATTGCGGTCACCACTGGCACCGCCGCGGCCGCCACCCGCCCCACCCTGCTCAGTGCGATGGTACCGATTATCGCCAGCAGCAGCATGACCCCGGCCGGCAGCGAACTGGGATGAAACAGGAGGTCCAGGGACGCGTCCAGCCCCCGTACCTGGAAGTACGCGCTCGAGGCCATTTTGTCACCGAGGTGCTGGAACATCGGCACGATCCATACGAGGTTGACGGCCACCACCACCATCCACCACAACAAGAGCAGCCACACCCTGCGCGGTGTGAACCGCCGCCGGCCACAGATCAAGACAAGACAAACGGGCACCGGCAGAACCACGACGGCCGTGGGGTGGACGAAAAACAACAAGGCACCGAGCACGAAGAGGGCGACGCCGGATCCCTTGTTCCAGAACCGCTGGAAGAGGCCTGCCACAAGCAGGGCACCGTGGCTCATAAGAAGGTAATTGAACATCCCCGCGTAGCGGAAATGCGACAGGTATGGCCGCCCCCAGTGCCACACGACGAGCGCGACCATCAGACCGAGTAGGGATTCGCGTTCCGAATACCCCAGGTACCGCATACCCAGGTAAACGGAGAGGACGAGCGTCAGGTAGCATAGAAGAATAAAAACTTTCAGTGCCCGAGCCACCTGCCCCGCAGGGAAAAAAGCGCAGAACAGCTCGGTGGCTTTCATGTCCAGATCGAAGATCGCGCTGGGATAACCGGCCATGAAGTAGGGATCGTAAAAATCCAGACGTCCCGTCCTGAATAAGTGCTGATTTGCACGCGCGGCCTGATAATGGTGAAACGAGTGGTCGAGGGTAACGATCGGCTTGTCGTTCAGCAGATCACCCGGCGGCAGGAAAATAAGCGTCGCCACCAGGTGCACCGCCACCATGGCGACAAGCAGCGCCTTGCGGGGTTGCCCACCGTTTTGCGCACCGCAGAACGCGGTCCTCAACATCATGCGCAAGACTACGCCCGCTCCGAGGACAGCACCGACCGCCACGATCAGGTACCGCACCTGCCGTGACATCCACATCGACTCCGGGTCGAACGTAGCCAGCAGGAGTAACAACAAGGCAAGGGCCGCCGCACAGGCATCTTGCCAGCGCAGGACGATCCGCTTATGGTTGTGGTTTCGCATACCGGACTACTGATTGAAACGTCCCCGTTCCGAGGCATGAATGAGCGCCGGATACAAACTCGTCGTCTACAGCATCCTGTGCCTGATCTGGAGTTCCACCTGGCTGATGATCAAGGTGGGTCTGGCCGGCGCGCCTCCCTTTACTGCGGCGGGAATCCGGCTGATCATAGCATCTTTCGTGATTTTTGTAATTCTGCACCGGCGACGCATTAAACTGCCGCGTTCCGCGGCATTCTACCGGTTGTCCTTGTTCCTGGGAACGATACAGATGGGAGCGGCGTACGGACTCGTCTACTGGGGAGAGCAGTACATATCGTCGGGATTGGCCGCGATCCTCTTCAGTTCGATGCCGTTGCTCGTCGCCATACTGGCCCGCTTGTTCGTCGGCGAATCCCTCTCTCCGGCGAAGGTCGCCGGTATCCTGCTCGGCGTCGCCGGGGTCTACGTCATCTTCTCCGACAGCGTCGCCCTCGGCGGACCGCAGAGCGTCTACGGCATCACGGCCGTGCTCGGCAGCGTCCTGTGCACGAGCGTCTCAACGGTCACCATCAAAAAGTACGCGACGGAATACCATCCGTTCGCGGCGATGTCCCTTCCCGTATTCATCGGCGGGATCATACTGGCCGTGTGCGGACTGCTCTTCGAGCGGGACCGTCCCGTCGACTGGAACTACACCACCATCTTCAGCATCCTTTATCTGGCCGTCTTCGGGTCCGTGATCGCGTTCGGGCTCTATTTCTGGATTATCAAACATATCGAAGTCACCGTGCTGTCGTATCAGACCTTTCTGCTTCCGATAATCGCGGGTGTGCTCGGCTGGATTTTTCTGGGGGAAACGGTTACACTTAGGGTTGTCATCGGCGGAAGCATGATTCTCGCGGGCATTGCGCTCGCGATTTTGACACGGGCACGAATAAAGAGGCATGACGTTGCCGGACCCTAGCTCGAGTATGGAACAATGCGTGCGCGCCCTGGCCGGCGCACGGTCGGTGGTGGTATCCACCGGCGCGGGGATTTCCAAGGAGAGCGGTATTCCCACGTTCCGGGACGCGCCGAACGCCTTGTGGGCGAACTACGATCCGCAGACGCTGGCGACGCGTGAGGGCTTTGCCAGTGACCCGCCGCTCGTGTGGCGCTGGTATGCCGACCGTCGCCGCATGATATCGCAGGCCGACCCCAACCCCGGCCACAAGGCGATTGCCGAGCTCGAATCACTCCTCGATAACGTACTGCTCCTGACCCAGAATATCGACGACCTGCACCGCAAGGCGGGGTCCAGGAATATCGTCGAGATCCACGGCAATATTTTTCGCTTCAAATGTTTCGACATGGATCACCCCGTGGAGACGCTGCCACAAGGTGACGAGGTGCCGCCGCGCTGCCACTGCGGTTCGTATCTCCGTCCGGACGTCGTCTGGTTCGGCGAAATGTTGCCGGAGGCAGCCGCTGAGCGTGCATACAACGGCCTTTCGACCTGCGAGGTGATTCTCGTGGTCGGTACCTCGGGCATGGTGCATCCCGCGGCGGGATTTCCCGGTGTCGCTAAGCAAGCCGGCGCCATGGTAATCGAAGTGAACCCGGAGCAAACACCCATCACGAGCGAAGCGGACGTGTTCCTGCAGGGTCCGGCGGGCGAGATGCTGCCCGCTATGGTGGAACGGTTGAAGTTGTCCCTCAACAAAGAAGGATCCCGCTCTTGAGCCGGCGCCGCGTTTTTCTACGGGTCTTGTTGTTCCTCACCGTCTGCTCACCCGTGGCCGCCCGGTCACAGGGCATTATCGCCAACCTGCAAGTGGACAAGTTTACGTTCTCTCCCAACGGTGACGGCGTTACCGACTCGACGGTGATTACCTATACGCTGTCCGACACCGCCACGGTCCATCTGTTGATCCTGGCAATGGATTCGGTCACCGTCGTCGATACGCTTGTGGGCGGCATCCAGCTGAACCCGCAGGCCACGCCGGCGAGCGTGACGTGGCGGGGCACGTTCTCAAGCGGTGGGGTCGTCCCCGAAGATCGTTATCTTGTCTTTCTGCGGGCGCGGAACGCCGCGGCGTCCGATTCCACGTACCTCACCCTGTCGGTCGACCTCACCCCACCTCAGGTGATGATCGTCGGTGTTTCGCCCAGCACCCCCTTCGCGCCCAATGTTCCCGGACAGCCGTCTCCCCTGAAGGTGGACTACGTGGTCACCGATCCACCCCCTTCGGACAGTGTGTTCGTGACTATTACGGTACTGGACCCGGCGGCGTCCACCATCGAGACCCTGGTCAACACCGACCAGCCCGTCGCCAGCACGTTGCGGGTACAGTGGGACGGAAGCAGCGCCACCACAGACGGGTTCTATGAAGTCCGGGTCGTGGCGACCGACGCGGCCGGCCAGGCGGCGAACACGTTCACCACGATCGATGTCGACATGGACAGCCCGGAGCTCACCATTACAAACCTGCAGGCGAACCAGGATCTTCCGGCGATACCGGACAGCCTGTTCGGCTGGGCGTGGGACCGCAGTGGAATCGATTCGCTGTTCGTGCGCTACTCGGGCGGCATCGAGGCGTTCGAGCCGGTGGCATCGACACGCCTCGTTCTCGACACGTTGTTTTTTGCCGTGCAGCTGGTCGACTCGCTGACTGCGGACGGCACGTACACACTGGGGTTCAAGGCCACCGATCGGGTGAGTCGCGAGCGGGTGCTTCCCTTCACCATCACCCTGGACAGCGCGGCGCCGCCGGCGCCGGTACTGGTGCAGCCACCCAGTCCGACACGGACATCGAGCTTCCTCCTGGACACGGCGGTGCCGGTGAGCAACGACACAGATGTCATGAGAATTTTCTGGAATGGCAACTTGCTGGACTCGATATTCCCCAATCTGCCCGCCGGTGGCGATCTGCCGTACGAAGTACCACTGCTCCCCGGCCCCAACCGGGTCAGCGCCAAGGCCGTCGACCGGGCGGGCAACGTGAGTCCTTTTTCCAACGAGATTGTGGTCGTGTTCGACGCCGTCGCCGGCATGTCAATACCGCAGCCTTTCGTCGCGAACAACAGTTTTCAAATCAACTTGTCAAAACGGGCGCTGGTCGTGACCTTGAAGATTTACGATCTCGGCGGACACCTGGTCGAAGAGTTGTCGAGCGCCATCGTATCCACCAGCGTCACCATATCGTGGGACGGCCTGAACGGCGACCATGACCTTGTCGAAAAAGGACCGTTGGTCGCCGTCGCCAAAGTGGACTACCAGGACGGCGACAGGGAGATTTTTCGTGAGATCTTTTTGTTTCAACCCTAGGACACGGACACCGTGAAGCAACGTTACGCATTACTGCTCGGTTGCGCTCTCGTGGGGCTGACCGGTGGTCCCGTGCTGGCCGGGGGATTCGCCGCCGGCGGGAGCTTTTCGGCGCCCGGATACGGCGCGCGCGCGTGGGGAATGGGTGGGGCGGCCATCGCGTTCGGTTCGGACGAGAGTTCGTCGTTCTGGAACCCGGCACTGCTCGCCCTGCTCGACCGCGACCGTGTGGGCCTTTCATACATCGACCTGGTCCCCGGAACGGACGCGCAGCAATCCTACCTGGCGTACGGGCGGATCATAAAGAGGGGCCCGGCAGAAGCGCCCGGACTCGAATTCGCGCAGCACGCGGCCGGCATCATCTACGGCAACCTGTCGCTCGAACTCTCCGGCGGCCAAACGCATACTGAAAACACCGTTCGCCTGGCCTACGCCTACGCGCCCCAGCATTTTGTTTCGGTGGGCGTGGCGTTCAGCGTGTTGTTCTCTTCGAGCGACATCGCCAACTTCGGCTCGTCGGGCACCTCGTTGGACGCGGGCATGCGCATGGCGTTCCTGGACGACGTCACCGTGGCGGCGGTCATACGCAACGCGTTCTCCCAGATATCCTTCGACGACAACCTGAGCTTCCAGCTCCCCCGTTTTTTCACGCTCGGAGTGGCGTACGACGCCACGGACGCGCTGACCGTCGAAGGCGACGTGGTCACGGGTTTCGGGGGGATGTCGAGACTCGTCGCAGGCGGCGAGTACATGCTCTTTTCCGACGTGCTGGCGCTGCGCGCCGGCTTGGCCGCGATAACGGCGGGTGAGACGCGCAGCGTTCTCCATTTTGGCCTGGGCGCCCGGCTGGGGCGCCTGCGCCTGGACTACAACGCGAACCTGGACGATGAGGATGCATTCGGCGATACGCACCGCTTCGCGCTCGGTATCGGTATCTAGGCGGACGTGATCGCTACCGCCCGCAGGATATCCAACGTTTTGTGGGTCGTTTCCTTCGGCGGCCTCGCCGTATTTATCCCGTTTTCGATTTCCGGCGCCAACATCTCAATCATGCTCGGTTTTCTGGCCAGCTTGATCGCCCTTTCGGACCCGAATGTCCGCGAGCGTTACCGCGCGATCGGGCGCGATCCGCTTTTTCTTGCTTCGGTGCTTCTTGTGCTTTCGGCGCTGCCCGCCGTTTTCATGTCGGAGGATCTGTCGCGCGCGCTGAGAGACTGGAAATCGTATTGGCTTTTTCTAATCTATTTTCTGGTAGCGTACAACCTCGTCTCCGACGCGTTCCGCCGAACGCTTTTCTGGATTCTGTTCGGGTCGATGACCCTATCCTCCCTGATCGTACTGGTGCAGTACCGTGGCGGCGTCGACCTGGGTCTGTTTCGCATCGGCTCGCAGAACGCCCGACCGAGCAGCACGCTTTTTACCATGACCTTCGCCGGCATCGCCTACCAGCTCGCCGTCGTCAATCTGTCGGTGATGCTCAAGGAAAACCGTTTCCGCAAGCGCGTGGTAGTACTCGGCGTGGGCCTTCTCGTGCAGCTTCTCTCCCTGCTTCTCAACAGGACCCGCGGCGCGTGGCTTGCGCTGATCGCTGGACTGGCTGTGGTAACGGTGCTGATCCGGCGCAGGGGGGTGCTGCTGGCCGGTGTCGCGGTGGCGGTGGCCGCCGTCGCCTTCGCCGCCGGCAACCCGGAGATCCGCGGGCGCGCGCTCACCGTGTTCGACGCCCTGTCGCGACGCGGCGACCAGAACATCGCGACGCGCCTCGTGCTGTGGGACATCTCCTGGGAGGTGTTCAAGGAGCACCCGCTACTCGGGGTGGGAATGGGAGACTACAGTATTGAA
>JAZGDW010000051.1:0-6713 GCA_036478295.1 Candidatus Krumholzibacteriia bacterium | reverse complement strand
CGTTTCGAGCAACCGTTTCGCCCGTTTGGCGAAATACACCGCCGCCGCGTAACGCTTCTGGGTCAGAAGCTCTTCACTCTTGGCGATCTTTGCTTTTGCCTGCCGCACGTTGCGCAGTTTGCCCGCCAGCCGGTCTTCGCGGATGCGCTTGTCGTATGCCAGCTTTGCCTCGGCGAGCGTGGCCACCGCGGACGCCTTGCTCTCCCGGCTTTGCAGGCCGCGCTCCAGGCTTATGAACTGCGCCTCCGCGTAATCCAGGTATTCACGGGTGCGTTCGAGTTCCACCTTCAGCGAACGAATGGTCTCGAGTTGGGCTTTGGACGTGGCTGTGAGCTTGACGATCAGGTCGTTTTTCTCGGCGATGTCTTTTTCGAGACGGGATACGTCGGAGCTCGAGCCGCCCGCCGCCATTTGGGAACAGGCGGGCGTCCAAAGCAACGCGAGCGCGAGCGCGCCGAACTTTGCGAGGTACTGGATTCTAAGATGGGTCACGGGCATTTGCACATTATAATGCGCAAGAGCTGTGCCATGTGAAGCCGCGCTATCCGCGCCGGGCGCGGCGGGAGGTCCACGCCGGCCGCAGTGGCTGCGCACCTAGCGGCTCGAACGCCGCAACGCTTTGTAAGAACGATAGATCGAGGTTGCGGCGAGGATCTTCAGCAGGTCCCCGGCCACGAACGGGTAGTAGCCCACGCTGAGCGATTGCATCAGATCGTGGGTGTAGAACACGGTGAGGTGCAAGATGCCCAGGCCCAGGATGGTTAGGGAGCCCAGCCAGAACACCAGCGGTTGCCACCACAGCGAATCGCGCCGGCCGATCAGGCTGCCGACCAGCAGTGGTGCGACCAGGAAACCCAGCAGGTAGCCTCCGGTAGGCCCGGCGACGACCGCCCACCCCCCGACGCTGCCGGCGAAGACCGGCAGACCCAACGCCCCGACTCCCACGTAGAGCCCCTGCCCCAGCGAACCCGCCCTGGGTCCGATAATGGCGCCCGCCAACAACACAAACAAGGTCTGCAGTGTTATCGGAACAGGCTGCAGGGGGATACGAATGCTGGCGCCGACGAAGGTCAGGCCGGCGAAGAGTACGGCTCCGAAGAGACCGATCAGCAGCGTGCGTCCGGTGACGGGTACGGGGGCCGTCATGTCGGCAGCGCCGGCCGACAGCAAGGTCCTGGTAGTCAAAGGGGCTCCTTTTGAGGTGTGAGACCTCGACTGTGATGGGGGAAAGGGGTTGTGTCAAAAGGTTTTTTGCAGGGCCCGACCGCCCGGGGGGCCTCGAGGGGCGAATCGGTCCGGGCGGGGTGTGGCTGCGGGTGAATTATCTTGCATTTTGCACGACAAACCGCTACGAATAACGTAGGGCAATAGGCTATGACAGGTTGCGTGGCAACCGATTAACGTCGAACTGGCTCAACCAAACGCGTCGGGCTTCAAGGAGATTTCATGAAGAATCCTAAATTCTTCACGGTCGAAGAAGCTGAGAAGTTCATCGGCTTTCTTGAAACCACGTTCGAACGGATCAAGCGGAGCAAGCAGCAGTTCTTGTGGCTCCAGGAGGAAATCGCCATTTTGAAACTGGTCGTCCAGTGCGGTTCGGACGACAAGAACCCGGATGCTATCGAGCTGAACGAAAAGACGATCAAGTACAAGGCCGTCTCGCGGGAGATCGAGAAGGACATCGCCGTCATCGAGGAAACCGGATGTATCCTGCGGGATGTCGACACGGCGCTGGTGGATTTCTTCTCCATTCAGAACGGCACCGTTGTCTTTCTTTGCTGGAAAAAAGGTGAAGACTCGATCAAGTACTGGCACTCGATCCACGATGGGGTTGCCGGTCGGCAGCCGCTGCTGCGCTCACCCTCCAAGAAGTAGGTCAACGCCCCTGCAGTTACCCACAATCGGGCGTGTGCCCGTCCGCCGCCACTGGTGCGTCGGCTTCGTCTGTCTCCACTGTGTGACGGCCGCCGGGCCGGGCCCGCTACGCGACCCTTGCCGAACCTCTGCCGAACCCGAGCCCAACCTTGGCCGAAAACGAGCTACAGTATCGTGTAGTTCGGCCCCTGCCCGCCTTCGGGCGGCGTCCACCGAATGTTGTTCAGAGGGCACTTGATGTCGCAGGTCTGGCAGTGCACGCAGTTGGCGAAGTTGATACGCAGCGTTAATTCCGAGGAATCCTCCAGCTTCAACATCTCGTAGACCTTGGCCGGGCAGAAACGGTTGCAGGGGTAACGAAAGGTATCGACACAGGTGTCGATGCACACTCTGTTGTTGAGAATCTTCAGGTGCGACGGCTGGTCTTCGTCGTGCATGGTGCCCGAGATGTATATGTCGGAGAGTTTGTCGAGGTTGTACTCACCGTCGGACTCCGGTTCAACCGGGGCGTCCAATCGCCGGCCGTAATAGGATTCCATGCTTGTCGTGGTCTGGTAGTCTTCCCGTACGTCGTCGTAGGATTGGATATCGCCGCCGCCGGTCAGGTGCTGGATCGCGAGGTGAAAGAACGCCTTTGGCAGGCCCTTGGTCATGGCCTTGTGGAAATGGCGCATGCGGCGGAGCGATTTGCCGACGTAGCTCTCGTAGAGTTGCTCTTCGTACGGCGCCAAGGTTTTCTCGGAAAAATCCCCGAGCTTCAACGCTTCGAATATCCGCTCCGCGGCGAGCATGCCGGATTTCATGGCCAGATGAATGCCTTTCAAGCGCTGCATGTCGACCATGGAAGCCGCCTCACCGACGAGGAGTGCGCCGTCCGTGTACAGTTTGGGTACGGAGTAGTAACCGCCCGCGCTTATCACCTTCGCACCGTACTGAATCGGTTTGCCGCCCTCGAGGAAACCTTTGACGAACGGGTGCTGCTTGTACCGCTGGAAGAGCGTGTGCTGGTCGGCGAAGGGGTCGTCGATGTCGAGCGGCATGACCAGGCCCACCGAAATGAGGTTGTTGTCCATGTGGTACATCCAGGTGCCACCGACGCTGTTTCTGGGGAAGGGATAGCCCATGGTGTGTATCACCCGGCCGGGTTCGGTGCGGCCCGGGGGCATTTCGAAAACCTCCTTGACGCCGGTTTCGTACACCTGGCACGACTTGCCGTGCAGGAGATTGCGCTTGCGGATCAGTTCTTTGGACAGGTAGCCGCGGGGGCCGTCGCCGAACACGGTGACCTTTGCCTTGAGATCGATGCCCGGCTCGAAGTTGCTCTTGCGTTCGCCTTTGGCGTCGATGCCTTTGTCGCCGGTGCGGACGCCGGTCACGTACGAGCCTTCCTCCATGATTTCCACACCTGCGAATCCCGGAAAGACATTGACGCCGGCTCCTTCGACCAGCGTACCGAGCCAGCGCGTCAGCTTGGCGAGAGAGATGATCTCGTTACCGTGATTGGACATGTAGGATGGAACGTACGGGAACTTGAAGGATTTGCTGCTCGTGAGGAAATAAAAGGCGTCGCGGTTCACGACGCTCTCGACCGGGCAACCTTTCTCTTTGTAGTCGGGAATGAGCTCGCGCAACGCCACTGGGTCGACCACGGCACCGGAAAACGCATGCGCGCCAATCTCCGCGGACTTTTCGATGAGCACGATCATCGGCTCGAGGTTGTCGCCGGCACCGCCGCGTTCGACCTCATTGTTGTGCGCCTCGATCAATTTGGTGAGGTGATAGGCCCCGGCCAGCGACGCCGGTCCGCCGCCGACGAAGAGCACATCCACATCCATCGTCTCGCGTTCTTCACTGCCGGAGAGGCTGAGGTGGTGCATGAATGTGGTCATCTATCCTCCTCAAATCGTTGTGTTGCAAATAGTTATGGATACAGCGCGCGAGCGTTACGCACTAAGTCTAACATCTCGATGGAATTCTTGTAAAAGGCTTTTGTGTGCGGGCACGACGTGGCCCGCGGCGGACAAACCACCTTGACTTATCAGCGGACTTACGTAGATTCGGGGTGACTGCCGCCGCGAACCACCGCGGCGGAGGCACGATCGAAGACAAAGGTGAGTAATGGCCAAATCAGACGCGACGACCCTCAGCTACAACCGGGGAGACTGGCGGGAACGAATCTACCTTATCGAGATTGCCAAGGGTATGGCGATCACGATCTCCCATTTCATAAGAAACATCGCCGCTCTGCGCAAGGGTCGCGTCGGCATCACGTATCAGTACCCCGAGGTACCCAAGCCCATCGACCGCCTCTGGAAGGGCGAACACCGGCTCATGCACCGTGAAGACGGGACCCCTCGCTGCGTTGCGTGCAACTGCTGCTCGACCGCGTGCCCGGCAGATTGCATCGAGATCGTCGGTGCGGACGACGGCGGCGATGACGTGGAGAAATACCCGGTGACGTTCGACATCGACATCCTGCAGTGCGTCTTTTGCGGACTGTGCGTCGAGGCCTGCCCGTGCGACGCGATCCGTATGGATACGGGCAAATTCTCCGAAGCGTGTTACGAAGGTCCGAAGTATATCCTCAACATCGACTACCTGATGAACAACCACCCGAAGGGCATGGGAAAGGTGAGCGAGGCCATCTACTAGGCGCGCTTGCCGTGGTCGGGAAATATCTTTTCCGGGTTGAGGATGCCCTTGGGATCGAAGGCGTCCTTGATGCGCCGCATGAGACCGATCTCCTCGTCGCTGAACGCGATGGGGAGATAATTTTTTTGGGAGTACCCGATACCGTGTTTACCGGAAATGGTGCCGCCGAGCGATACGGTGAGCTTGAATATCTCCACGATCGCCGGGTCGAGGTTTTCCTGCCATTCCCGATCGCTCATATCCATCTTGAGAATGTTGACGTGCAGGTTGCCGTCGCCGGCGTGTCCGTAGCACACTGTCTTGATGCCGTAGCGACCGGCGATCTCTTTGACGCCGAGGAGAAGCGGCACCAGGTTGTTGCGGGGAACGACGGTGTCCTCCTCCTTGTAGATGGAGAGCGACTTGACCGCTTCACCCACCGCGCGCCGCATGTTCCACAGTTCCTGCTGCCTGGCGGATGATTCGGCCAGCAGCACGTCGATGGCGCCTTCCGCGAGCGCGATTTCGCAAACCTGTTCCGCAGTTCGCTGAATGAACGTTTCGTCGTTGCCGTCGAGTTCCATCAACAGATGTGCCGGCGCGTCGCTGTGCGGGATGGTTATCGACAGATGCCGCTCGGTTATCTGGATGGCGTCGCGCTCGAGAAACTCCAGCGCTGCGGGCGTGATACCGGCGTTCATAATAGCGGGTACGGTGCGTGCCGCGGCTTCGAGCGAGGGAAACGGGGCGAACAACGTCAGGCGGTGCTGGGGATAGGGAATCAACTTGAGAAATATCTTTGTGATAATCGCGAGCGTTCCCTCCGAGCCGATGATCAACTGGGTCAGGTTGTAACCGGTGGCGTTCTTCAACAGCTTGCCGCCGTGGTGGACGACGGTTCCGTTGGGCAGCACCGCCACGATGCCCAGGACGTAGTCCTTGGTGATGCCGTACTTGACGGCGTGTGGTCCACCCGCGCTCTCGGCGAGGTTGCCGCCGAGGTGGGAACTGCCCCCGCTCGCCGGGTCGGGGGGATAGTAGAGACCGACCTTCTGCACCGCCTCCTGCAACTCTTGCGTGATGACCCCCGGTTCCACGACCGCCATGAGGTTGTCTTGATCGATCTCCAGGATGCGGTTCATGCGCTCGGTGGAGAGCACGATGCCCCCGCGCACGGGGAGTGCCCCTCCGGAGAGACCGGTGCCCCCGCCCCGCGGCGTGACGGGAATGTCGTGTGTCCAGGCGATACTCATGATGCGCGAGATCTCGTCCGTGCTCGTCGCGAACACAACTGCTTCCGGCGGGAAGAACAAGTCCTCGGTCTCGTCGGACGCGTACAGATCCAGTGCCTCGGGGTCGGTCCTCACCCCGTCTGCCCCCAACGCCTCGCGCAGCCGGTGGAGAACGGATTTTGTTACTGGTTTATACGACGGTGCTCGAGTCATGACCCTTACCGTCTCGAACCATACTCGAAAGCGCGGTGCCAGAAAAAGACCAATCTTGAGAGAGCGCCGGCGTGGCGCCTGTGCCCCTTGCGGCGACGTCCTCGATTGGCGGTTTACCCGGGGCGAGAAATGGTCTACAATGCACGACAGTCACGCGTAAGACCCGCAGGACGCATTCAAACAAGGCGGAACGAGGTTGAAACCCCGGTCCTTGGCTCGGCACAAGACGATCTTTCTTCTAGCACTTCTCATGGTGGCCGCTGCGCTGCACGCACGGGCCGACGACCCCGACGACGTATACTGGCAGGCGAACAGTAGCTTCGAGGGTCCGCGCGGTCTGATCGACGCCCTGGTGGTGGCCGGAAGTGATCTCTACGCCAGCGGGCGCTTCAAGTCGGCGGGCGGCCTGCCCATTCACCACATCGCGCGTTGGGACGGCGCGCAGTGGCACGAGATCGGTGGCGGTGTCGGCACGGCGGATATGGGGCTGATCCACCGCATCCTGGTGGACGGCAACCGCGTCTATCCCGCCGGCATGTTCGGTGTGGTGGGCGGTAACATTCCGGCGATGAACATCGCGATGTGGGACGGATCGAGCTGGGACACGATGGCGGGAGGCACCGACCGTGCGGTTCGTGCTATCGCCAGGGGCCCCAACGGTGATATCTACGTCGGTGGCGAGTTCACCACGGCAGGTGGCGTTGCCGCGCGGGGCATCGCACGTTGGGACGGCACGGCGTGGCACGCTCTCGGGAGCGGCAT
>JAZGDW010000050.1:0-2905 GCA_036478295.1 Candidatus Krumholzibacteriia bacterium | reverse complement strand
TGTTAATTTCGTTCGCAAACACACCAATGGTTTGCTTGAAGTACGTAAAAAAGATTATTTGAAAGAAGTAGACCGGAAACGACTGGTAGAATTTCTTCATTAACGCCACTTCGTTGACCAGCGGTTGCGTGATATTGAGATAGTTTTCGTAGATGCCGGTGAAAACGGCGCCGCTGAACGGAAGATCATTCGAGAAGCTGATAATCTCGAGACCGGGAGTGCCCCCGGGATGAATGCCAAAGGTGATGGGCGCGCCGTTGGCCGCCACCGTGGACGTGATGCCGTTGAAGGTCGCGTCGATCGCGCCCGTGTCGTGGAGCACCAGCTGGATGGTGTTGAGGTTGCCGGTATCGAACTCGGGGATGCCGTTCCACGTGAAGGTGCTCCGCGTCGCCTCCGCCTTGTGAAACACTGCTCCACCCGCCGCCGGATTGAGGTCCATGAAGTACGCGGCAATCTTGGAGATTTCACTGAAGAAATCGTTGCTGTCGAAGAAACCGGTCGGGTTCACATCGGTACCGAAACCGATAATGCCGTTCGAGTTTACGTGCACGTCGGACCACGGCGCCCCGAAGTAGTTGAACGTAAAGAGGAGGCCGACGGTCGTGTTGGTGTCATCGCCCAGGCCCAGGTTGGTTCCCAGCGCGGGGTCGAAACTGAAACCAATGCTGGAGACGTCGTAGCCGCCAACGCCGTTGGGGGTGAAGCGAAAGGTCTGCAGATCGGTGTCGAAGACATTGAGCCCGCTGAAGAGGAGAGTCCCATCGTCCTCCACAACCCACACGTCATCGTGTATGATGGCCGCTGCGGGAGACGCCGCCTGCGCCTGCGCTTTATACTGATGGTAGAACCAACTGCTGCCCTGTTCGTTGCCCTTGTAGGTACCGCAAACGAAATCGTTTGCGCCAGAGACGGGTGATTGCCCGGGCACGGAATAGCCGGCGCTCAGCCGGGGTTTGAGCGGATTACTTGCCCCGTACGACACGGACGCCGAGTAAAGAAACAGGATCGCGACGAGAAAGCAGAGTCGCTTTGGGTGTATGGAGCGCATTCTTTCTCTCCTCGGGTGCGGTTTGTGGTTGGACGTTTCCGTGGGGTTATCCCTAAGATTGCATGACGCTTGACAAAAGTCAATCGAGGCGGTTCGCTCTACCTCTCTACCTACTATAATGACGGCAGCATCCATCTGATCCATGTGGAGGGCTCTCGTGCAAAATGGAATAACATTGGAATCGCTCGCCTGTGCTGGCGTGTCCCACCGCGCGGCGAAAGCGATTGTGACATGCCTCGACACGATGCCCGCTGGGCCTGCGGACGCGCAGTGGCAGCACCTCACCCGCGAGGCATTGACACCGGCCGTTCCGTTCGCGGCACACCTCTTGTTGCATGAAACGATTTACCGCGGTTGGGACCCAGCGGCGGGGCCGCCGCCGGCCTGGTCGCCGACAGAGCGCGACATCGCTGAATCCAACATCCGCTCTTTCTGCGGGACGGCCGGTATCCCCCTGGAAACGCTCCACGAGTGGTCGGTGCGTAACCGCGAGCGGTTCTGGCAATCGATTATTAAAAGTCTCGACATTTCATTCGCCACCCCCCCCACGTCGCTTCTCGAGCCCGGCAGCGGTGTCGAGTCCCCCGTCTGGCTGCCCGGCGCCAAACTCAACATCGCCACCAGCTGTTTCAAGGAGCGTGGCGACACGCCGGCCGTACTCTACCAGGCAGCAGGCGGCACGATACAGCGCACGACGTACGACGAACTCGACCGGTTGTCCAACCGTGTAGCCAATGCGCTGCCCGCCGTCGGCCTGGGGCGCGGCGACGCCATTGCCATCGCCATGCCCATGACCGTCGAAGCCGTCATCGCCTACCTGGGGATCGTAAAGGCCGGCTGCGTCGTCGTCTCCATCGCCGACAGTTTTGCGGCGGACGAAATCGCCACCCGGCTCCGTATCTCCGGTGCAAAAGCGGTCGTCACGCAAGACGTTACGTTGCGCGCGGGAAAGAAACTGCCCATGTACCAGAAAGTAATAGACGCCGGTGCGGCCCGGGCGATCGTCGTTGCGGCCGGCGATACCATGGACGTTGCGCTTCGTGACGGCGACCTGGCGTGGAACGAGTTCCTCAGTGACAACGAGTCGTTCGACCCGGTGCCCTGCAGGCCCGGCGATGTGTCCAACATTCTGTTTTCCTCGGGCACCACCGGCGAGCCGAAGGCCATACCGTGGACGCACACGACGCCCATCAAGTGTGCGATGGACGGCTACCTGCACCACGACATCCACCCGGGCGACGTCGTCGCCTGGCCCACGAACCTCGGGTGGATGATGGGGCCGTGGTTGATCTATGCGAGCCTCATCAACCGGGGCACCATCGCCCTTTACTACGACGCGCCGACCACACCCGAGTTCTGCCGTTTTATCCAGGATACAAAGGTCAGCATGCTGGGGCTCGTGCCGAGCCTGGTCAAAGCGTGGCGCAGCGCGGACACGATCGGGGACTTTGACTGGACGGGGATCAAGGTTTTCAGCTCCACCGGTGAAGCGTCCAATGCCGAGGACATGCTCTACCTGATGTCGCTCGCCGGTTACCGGCCGGTCATCGAGTACTGCGGCGGCACCGAAATCGGCGGCGGTTATCTCAGCGGCAGTGTCGTGCAGCCCGCGTCGCCGGCAACTTTCTCCACTGTCGCCTTCGGGCTCGATATGTTCGTGCTCGACCAAGACGGCCGCCCCTGCGCGAATGGGGAAATATTCCTCGTCCCGCCGTCGATCGGGCTCTCCGACGAACTATTGAACCGTGACCACCACGAGGTCTACTACGAGGGAACGCCCACCGGCCCCGGCGGCGAACTGCTGCGGCGGCACGGCGATCAGATGGAAAGGCTCGGCGGGGGCTATTACCAGGC
>JAZGDW010000005.1:0-11307 GCA_036478295.1 Candidatus Krumholzibacteriia bacterium | reverse complement strand
TACCCGCCCAGTGCGAGCATGACCAGGCTACCCAAGACGGTGGCTCCCGCCAGTGCGACTGTGGAATTGAGCGCGGACCGGGGCGATCTGCCCGAGGCCAGCATGACGGAGGCCATCGTCACACCCTCGGGGATCTTGTGAAGGATTACGGCGAGCGCGATGAACAAACCCAACGAGGTGTTTATCATGAACCCGGAGGAAATCGATATGCCGTCGAAAACGGCGTGAAGAAGCAGCCCCACGAATGCGGACAGGCTCACGCCCGGATGCAACAGATGTTCGGTGTGCGTTTCTTCGCCGAAGTGGAAGTGCGGCGTGAACGTGTGTTCGAACAGATGCGCCAGCATGTATCCGCCGAGTATCCACAACGGCGCCCGGGCGATGAGGTCCATACTCGTCGGCATCATTTTCAGGAACGCGGCGGCGAGCATGAAGCCGGCTCCAAAGGCAATGATGTGCGGGAGATGCTTGTCCTTTAGCCTGGAGGGTAGCGCCACAACGGCTCCACCGGCGACCGTCGCCAGCGCCGCGACGACCGCCAATGCGAGACTCCACTGCGGTGCGCTCAAACCGTCACCCTCTATACCGATCTGGTTCAACCATTGTCATACGCGGTGTTTTTCAACGACCTCGTCGACAGCCGGCGAGGCAAGGACTGTACGCATCTCTTCACCACGTCTGAAATTGACCTCCACGACGGGCTCCTGTTTGCCGTCGCTGTACCGGGCGACCACCGCAGCGATCACCGGCAGGTCCGCCTCCGGCAGTTCACCCATGACGATGGCCGTGGGGCCCGCAAACCCGCTGACGCTCACCGACCAGTGGTCGTGCTTGTAATGCCAAAGAAAGTTGTTTTCGATTTCGTCCCGACCTACCACGACTTTCGTTCGCGGCGAGAGTCTGAAATGCCTTCCGACTCCGAGGACAAAAATGTCTTCGGCACGCAGGGAATCGGCCCCGTCATACTCGATGATGTCTCTCAGCTTCTCGCTGTATGCCTTGTCCGTCAAAAAGCAGCATCCCCCGGCGGGCTGCATGAAGGTCTTCAGCCCGTAGTGCCGGGCCAGGGCCAGTTGTCGCTTGCGGCTGCGGCCACTAATGTCGTAGAGCTTGTCACGGTGCACCAGGCCCGCTTGTTCGACGCGCGTCGGAGGCAGCAACTTCGCCGATAACGGCCTGAGCAGGCGTCCCTCTAGGCCCACCTCATCCGCCACCACCTGCAGCGCACGTTTCATCTGGGATTTCGGCCGCTGACCGAGCACTTCGCCCGTGAACACGAAGTCCGCTCCGACCTTTTCCATGTAGTCTCTTGCGCGGGCGAGCATAAATATGCGGCAGTCGACGCAGGGGTTCATGTTCTTGCCGTACCCGAACTTCGGTGCGAGAACGACCGGCAGGTAATCCTCGGCGATATCCAAGAGCTCCACCGGAATACCCATCTCCGCGGCCACCTTCAGAGCGTGGTTCGCGATGGGCCGGTTCTGCCGGCCGACGCGGCTGTTGTGCCCCGTCACGCAAAAACCGGTAAAAAAATGGAGACATTCGACGTCCGCTCCGGCGTCGCGCACGACGAGACTGGCGAGAGCCGAGTCCAGGCCGCCGGACAGGAGCCCAATTCCCTTTGGTCTTTTTCTTGCCATGGATTTTCCCCGATCGGCCAGAGGAACGGTCGAATTCCAGTGCAATATATACCAGATAATTGTGTCTTTCAAACAGAAAGGGTTTCGCGGGGGGTCGAGGTATGTGGAGCCGGCTTTTCCACCCAGGCGCTGGCGGAGTTCTTAGCGCGGCAGGACCGAGTCAGCCTTCGGGTTCAGCGCCGCGCGCAGGAAATCCCCGATCGTGTAGAAGCACAGAACCGTCACGAAAATCATCGCGCCCGGGAAGACCGCTACCCAGGGCGCCGGGCCGAGAAAACTCTGGGCGTTCTGCAGCATTCCGCCCCAACTCGCTGCGGGCGGCTGCAAGCCGAAGCCCAGAAACGACACCGCGCTCTCCAACATGATGGACTGAGCAAATACGATGGTCGCGGTCACCGCGAGGGGGCCGCTGGCGTGTGACAGAACGTGCCGGAAAAGTATCCTGCCCTCGGACACGCCGAGGGCGCGCGCCGCCTCGACAAAGTCGTTCTTCTTGGTCGCGAGGACCACGGAACGTACCACGCGTGCCACTTCCATCCACTGCGTGCAGCCGATGAGAACGCACAACATGAGGACGCCAGCCTCGACCAGGCTAGAGACAAGGAGAACAATCAGAAAAATGGGGATCGAGAGGAAGAGGTCTACCGTCCGCATGATGGTCCAACCCGAAACACCCTCACGAAATCCCGCTACGCCCCCGGCGAGCACACCTATCAGAACGGCGAGCAGAACGGCGCCCGACCCGACGGCGAGAGAGACCCTTCCTCCCCGCATGATTCGCACGAGAACGTCCCGTCCGAGGTCATCGGTGCCGAAGGGATGCAGCGGTGAGGGCGCCAGCATGCGCTGCGAGAAATCGATCTCGCCGGCGGATGGAGGGCCGATAAGCGGTGACAGGACGGCGGCGGCCCCAATGAGGGCCAGCAGCAGGCAGGCGGCCAGGGCCGGCCGGTCGCGGCGCAGCCGGTCGCGCAGGCGCTTCGGCGACACGGGGCGCAGGACCCCGTCGTGGCCGGTACCGGCAGGCGGGGCTTTGGGCCCGGGCGGTGTCGGCGCACGCGGTGCCTTCTTGGGTCTAGTCGGCGTGTCGGATACGGGGGTCCAGGTAGCCATATACACAATCCGTTAACAGGTTGGCGAGCGCGATCAATATCGACGCAATAAAAACGATTCCCATAACCCGGCTGTAATCCATACGCAACAGGCCTTCGTAAAAGAGCCGCCCCATTCCCGGCCACGAGAATACGGTCTCGGTGATGATCGCGCCGGTGAACAACAGCGGCAGGTTGAGCGCCACAACGGTGAGTACCGGCGCCGCGGCGTTGCGGAGGGCGTGTTTCAACACGACGGCCACTGGCGACAGACCCTTGGCCCTTGCCACGTGGATGAAATCCTTCGCCAGGACCTCGGTCAGGCTGGCGCGCATGTAACGGCTCCAACTCGCTATAAAGACGAGAGCGAGCACCACGGAAGGCATCACCAGGTGTTGCAAATGGTCCGCCACGGAAAAACCCATTCCGACGGTTTGCAGTCCCGCGGACGGCAGGAGACCCCACTTGACGGCGAATAACATCATGGCCATGAGCCCGGACCAGAAGACCGGTATCGAGATCAACAGCAGCGACATAATGGTGAAAAAGGTGTCCAGCTTCGTACGGGGATACAGCGCGGATAGTATCCCTACGCCCATCCCGGCCAGCAACGCGAGCAACAGCGCCGACCCGGCCAGCTCGAGCGTGGCCGGCAGACGCTGCCAGATCATGCGAGCCACCGGCTCACCGGTCACGTAGGAGTGGCCCAAATCACCGTGCAGGATCACTCGCTCGAGCCACTTCGCGTACTGCACCGGCAGTGGCCGGTCCAGCCCGAAGTTCGCGCGCACGCGGGCGAGGTCCGAGGGGTCGAGCTTCGGGTTCGTACCCAGCACGCCGGTCGGCCCGCCGGGCACCGCGTGCATCAGTCCGAAACAAACCACCGAGATGACCAGCACCAGTGGCACGATGCCGAGCAATCTCCTGGCCGCATATTGGAGCATGAGACACCAAGTCCTTGCTTAGTAATTGGTTATAGTCTTTGTTCGTGTCGGAATGATCCACCTCCGGTACAAGCGAGATTCATACCAGAAACGCGGGCGCCAGGCGGCACCGCGGGCTCGCATCCCGGCCGCCGGTACCTAGTCCGCGAGGTACCAGGTATTGGCGTTCCAGGTGTCGGCGGATTGAGTGGGATTCGGCCGGTAGTTCTTCAGATCGCGCGTGCACACGTCGACCGCCGTGTACCAGAAGAGGGGTATGACGGGCACCTCCTCCACGAGGATTTGCTCCACCCTGCGATAGATCCGGATGCGCTCGGCCTCGTCCACCTCCCTGGCACCCTCCTCGAGCAGACGTGTCAACTCCGCGTGGCGGATGCGGGGATGGTTCTGGCCGTTCGGTGGGATGTTGTGCGAACCGTACAGGGCTTCTTTGGTCGCGGGCTCGGGAGACGACAGCCAGGCGTACATGGCGATGTCGAACTTGCCGCGCTTGAGAATACCCCCATCCTCGTAGGAACCGTAGAGGACGGTCGCGTTGAAATTCTTGATGCGGAGATCGATGCCCACCGCGCGGAACTGCTCCTGTAGTACGAGCTGCGTACGTTCACGATTGGGGTTGCCGGTCGTCGCCGAGATGGTCAACGCCAGGTCACGGCCGTCTTTTTCACGGATACCGTCACCGTCGGTGTCGATCCAGCCCGAATCCCGCAGGAGCCGTCTCGCCTGCACGGGGTCGTAGCGTGCACCCGCCGCCGCTCCGGGATCGAAGTATTTCGAAGACGGATGCTCATCCAGCTGCGCGACCTGGGCAAAACCGCGGTACACCTGCTCCGCCACGACGTCCTTATCCGTGGCGAACGCGATCGCCTGCCGCACCCGCTTGTCCCGGAGAATCGCGTTATCCATATTGAGATCGAGATGTTCGTACATGAGCGTCGGTGTCGAGAACACACGCGCGTTGGCAATGGTCGCCGCCTGATCGATAAACTCACTGCTGATGTTATCGAAAAGGTCGATCTCGCCCGTCTTGAGCTGCACCAGCATGGTGTTCTCATTGGCGATGAACTTGAATATGATCCCGTCCAGGTATGGACCCTCACCGTAGTAATGCTCGTTGCGCACCAATTCGAGATGAGAACCCTTCACCCATTTCTCCACCTTGAACGGGCCGCAGCCCACCGGGCGGTGATGGTACGGCGAGATGTGGAACTTCTCACCCTTCTGTTCCCGGAGAATGTGCGCCGGCAGCACCGATTCATCGTAGAACGTCTCAGCGACAAAGTCAGGGTAGGGTTGTTTCAAATGAAAGACCACGGTATGCGTATCGGGCGTTTTCACGGCATCTATGATGTCCCACCCCTCGCGCGACTCCACGCTGACGCCGGGGTCCATGATGATCTCGTAAGTAAATTTCACGTCCCCGCTGGTAACCGGTTTGCCGTCGTGCCAGCGGGCGTTCTGTCGAAGGTGGTAGGTGTACGTGAGAAAATCCGCGGCGATGCCTCCGTTTTCCACAGTAGGGATTTCCGTAATGAGATCGGGGATGAGTCTCATCTCGTCGTCGTACTTGACGAACTTGCTGAAAATCAGATTGCAGACGAGGTTGTTCGTGACGGTGGCGTTCAGGATCTCGCTTAGCCGCTCCGGTTCCTGCTGCACCCCGATAACCAGCCGGCCGCCGTACCGCGGTTGTTCCGCGCTCTGGGCACCGGAGGCTGGATTGCCGGCACCCGGCGTGCCGGCGGCGGTGTTATCCGAGCTGCAGCCGCCGAGCCCGGCGATGAGGTACGCGAAGCCGAGCGCCAGTAGAGCGCCGCACGAACGCAAACGGACTTCCGGCAACGTCTTGAGGAACACTTTCATCAGACCCTTCCCCCCTTGGCTGCCCCCGGTCACCCTGGACCGGCGGGCGCCCCTGTGGGCGCGGCGCTCTTTGTGGACGCGCCCCCTTGAGAGGCCCGGCCACAACGTGTTTGAGACGGCGGATCGGGAATAAACCAAGCAAAATCCTTACCAGAACCGCCCGCTCGTGCCCGGAGAAGGGTCTCATGGGGACAAAAAAACGCCCGAAAAAGGGCGTTTTTACTTCGTGAGGCTGTGGATGGCCGGCGGCGCGAGTACCGCAATCGGTCAGCCGGCCAGAACTGTGTTGATCTTCTCTGTAATTGCCTGCTTGGACTGGGCACCGACGATACGCTCGCTGACTTCTCCACCGCTGAATATCATGAGGGTCGGGATACTCATGACCCCGTACTTCGCGGGGATCTTGTTGTTCTCGTCGGTGTTCATCTTTCCGACCTTGATCTTGCCGTCGTACTCACCCGCGATTTCCGCGATTACGGGGGCAATCTGTTTGCAGGGGCCACACCAGGGCGCCCAGAAATCCACGAGTACCGGCACGTCGGATTTGATAACGTCGTTCTCGAAATTGTCGTCTGTAAACTCAAACTCTTTGCTCATGCCATGCCTCCTCCAATAGCCACCCGACGGTGGGGTCTTATTTCAACGGTAGTAAAAATAGCGCATATCCCCCGTTTTGCAAGTGATTTGTCATGATCGAGGTGGGGATTTGCCCGTTTCCAACGAACCTCGATGGGCGTATAATGCAGGTGGGAGCCGCATGGGCACCGATGGCAAGGAGGAGGGTATGGTCGTTTTCAAGGAAATCATCGTCCCCACGGATTTTTCCGAACACTCGTTGAGGGCGCTCGACTACGCGGTCGAAATAGCGGAACGGTTCGGCTCGGAGTTGAAGATTATCTACGTCATCGAACCACTGTTGCAGGCGGCGGACGTATCGTGGACGTCGGTGGATTTCGAGCAGCTGAACCGGACCCACAAGTTGTCGGCGGAGAAACAGCTGCAGCAGCTCGTTGATGAGCGCCTTCCACAGGATCTGCCTGCCGACACGGAGATTCGGTTTGGCAAACCGTTCGTCGAGATACTCAAGTACGCGAGGGAAGAGAACGCGGACCTTATCGTCATGGCGACCCACGGCCGTGGTGCGATCGCTCATATTCTGATGGGAAGTACGGCGGAGAAAGTTGTGCGCAAGGCCCCGTGCCCGGTTCTGACCGTCAAGCATCCCAAGCACATCTTCGCGATGCCATAACCGCGGAGCTAGGCTCCCGAGAGCTTTTCTCGCGGCTGCCTGGCGCGCACACGCACGTTGCGGGCCCACAGCGCAAAGCGCTCGCCGATGATGTAGTAGGTGGGTAACGCCACCAGCGTCAGAAAGGTTCCCATGGCCAGCCCGCCGATTACGGCGCGGGCCAGCGGGTAGTATTGGGTTCCCGCGATGTTGGTCTGGCCGACGGCCATGGGGAGCAGTCCAAGAATCGTCGTGCACGCGGTCATGACGATGGGCCGGAAACGTTCGCTCCCACCCTTCATTATTGCGTCGTAGATGTTATCCCCCGCCCGCCTGAAATTGTTGACGTGATCGATGAGCACAATCCCGTTGTTTACGACGATGCCGATGAGTATCACTACGCCGATCATCGCCATCATGTTGACGGCGGTCCCCGTAATCAACAGCGCGATCACCACCCCCACGACCGAAAATGGCAGACACAACATGATTATCAGCGGGTGTAGAAGCGACTCGAACAGCGCCGCCATCACCAGATACACGCAGGCAAGCGCGAGAAAAACATTGAACAGCATATCGTGCTTCTGTTCTTGCTCGCGTTGAAAGCGATCGCCGAAGGACCACGAATAACCCAGTGGAAATTGAATCTGGTTCATCAACATTGAGACATCGCCGGTCATTTCCTTGTACTCATCCCTGTCGTACGACGCTTGGACCGACACCGCCGCCTTCTGGTTATTGCGGCGTATCGTCGTCGGGCCGCGGCTCACCGAAAGGTCGGCCACCGTGCCCAGTGTCATGTCGCGCCCGTCGGTGATACCGACGAGGAGGTTCTTCAAGTTGTAGAGGCCAACCCTGTCCTTCGGCGACAGAATAATCTCCATGTCGACTTCACGGTCCGCCGCCTGGAAGCGCCGCAGCGGCATACCCCGGAAAGTCAGGTTCATGATCGAGCTCACCGTCTGGGGTGAAATACCGTATTGCTGCGCAACGTCCCTGTTCAGCGCGATCTTTATTTCTTCACTGCCCATCTCGATGCTTGTGCGCACGTCTTCCAGGCCCTCTACCAGCAGCAGGCGCCGCTTGACCTCCTGCGCGTATTCATCGAGCAGTGTCATGTCTTCACCAAAGATTGACACCTGAATCTTCTGCACGCCACCGCCACCCCCACCCTGGTCGTCGCCAAACCGCAGCGTCACGCCGGCCAACTCCGGCAGCGTTTCGCGCAGGTCCTCGCGAATCTTCTTCAGGGCCTTGTCACTCAAATACTTGTCGTCGAAATAAATCGTGGTTCCCGCACGGTTGTTGGCGTAGAAACTGTACACCTGCTTGATACGAAGTTCTTCCTTCTTCTCGAAAAGCACCTTCTCCACGGCATTGATATACTTCTCCGTCTGCTTGTAAGTCAGGTTGTCCGAAAAATCGTAGTCAATGTAGAGATTCTCGATCAACTCGCCTTCTTCCATGTTGAAGTCGAGTTTAAAAACCTGCGTGGCGGCGATGGTGGCGATGAGAATCGAGGGAATGATCACCAGACCGGTGAGGAATGGCCGCTTGACCGTGGTCCACTTGAGCACCCTCACGTAACGCTCCTGGATGTTCAACAGCAACCTGGACTCCCGCTTCTTCTTGGGCTTTAGCAACCTCGACGTAAGGAACGGAATCAAGGTCAGAGAGATCAGGAGCGAAAAAAGGAGCGCAACGGAAATAGTCATGCCTACCTGGGACAAGTAGGTCATGATGCCTGAGGAATCGCGCGTTATGATTATCGGCGCGAACACGATAACCGAGGTCAGAGTGGCCGCGACCACGGCGGTGGCCACTTCCCGCGAACCTATGATGGAGGCGCGCACGCTCTCTTCTCCGCGGGCCTGGTGCCGAAAAATCGACTCGAGCACAACGATGGCGTTGTCCACCAGCATCCCAACTCCAAGCATCAACCCCATCATGGTCAGTATATTGAGCGACTGGCCGGCAAAGAAAAGGAAACCGCAGGTGCACAAGAGCGCGAAGGGGATCGAAACGGCCACGATCAGCGTCGTTGTGAGGCGCCTCAGGAAAAAGTACAGTATGAAGACTGCGAACAACGCCCCGATGATGCCCGCCTGCTGCAGGCCGTGGAGGCTATTGAGAATCTGATCGGCCTGATTCCAGAAGAGAAAGAAACTGATGCCCTCCATGCGGGGATCGCTGTTGATCTTCTCGAGTTGCTTGTTGACCTTGGCCGCGACCTCGACCGAGTTGGCGCCGGATGATTTCTGGATCCAAAAGGCGATACAGGCCTCGCCGTCGAGATGCCGGCCGTAGTTGATGAGCGGCTCGCCATAGTAGATGGTCGCGACATCTTTGAGCCTCAGTCCCTGCTCCGTGATAATGAGATTCTCGACGTCCTCGAACGACGAGAAATTTCCCAGCCCGCGCACGTTATAGCGAAGCCCCGCGCTCGTCACCTCGCCCAGCGACGTGTTCGCGTTCATCGTCTGGATTGTCCGGAAGAGCTGATCGATTTCCACTTTGTGCGCTTTTATCTTGTCCAACTCGAGATAGATAGAAATCTCCTGTGGTTCTACTCCGTCTATGCCCACGCGCCCCACGCCCTCGATCCGCTTCAGGGGGTTGAGAATAGTTTTCTCCAGCAGGTCGTAGCTTGCCATCAGGTCCCGACCCTTGGCGGAGATGCGCCCCACCATGATGGGCTGGTCGTTGGAGTTGAACGTGAAGAGTTGAATCCGCTCGACGTCGCTGGGCAGGTCACCTCGAATGAGATCAAGCTTCTCTTTGACCTCCATGCGCAGCACGTTGACGTCGCGACCCCAATCGAAGAGCACGCCGACAAACGCGCCGTCCGAGGACGATTCGGAAAATATCTCGCGCACGTCGCCGAGGGTGGCAAACACCTCCTCGAGCGGTTTTGCGATCTGCCTCTCCACTTGCGACGGTATGGCATTGGGATAGGTGACAAAGATGCCGATGAACGGAAAGTCCATCTGCGGCAGGAACTCGATCGGGAGCTTGTCGAGGGAGATGAAACCGATGGCCAGCAGGGTCACGAGCCCGATGATTATTATGACCGGTTTGTGTACCGCCGCCTCGTAGAGCTTCATGGGCTTTCCCTCCGCCGGCCTCGTTTACTTGCCACGATCGACCAGAGAATACAACGCGGGGATGACGAGCAGCGTCAGAACCGTCGCCCCGAGAAGACCGCCGATGACGGTAAGCGCCATCGGGGCGCGAATCTCGGCTCCCTCGCCGAGACCCAGCGCCATGGGCAGAAGGCCGAGTACCGTGGTCAGCGTCGTCATCACGATCGGGCGCAGCCGAACCTTGCCCGCTTCGCGTAGCGCCTTCATCTTTTCCATACCGCTGCGACGCAATCTATTGATGTAATCGATCAAGACGATACCATTGTTTACGACGATCCCGGCCAGCATGATGGCTCCGATGAAAACAACGACGTTGAGCGACTGGCCCGTGGCCAGCAGTGTCCAGATGACGCCGATGGCCCCCAAAGGAACGGTAAAGAGAATGATGAAAGGATGGATGAAAGACTCGAACTGCGCCGCCATGACCAGGTACACCAGAAAGACCGCCAACAGCAACGCGAACACCAGGCTGCGAAAGGAGCGGGCCAGTTCTTCGTTCTGACCTCCTTGCTCGACGGTGACACCGGTTGGCAGGGCCATTTGACTGATAAGTGCTTCGATATCCGTCGACACCGAGGCCAGATCGCGCCCGGAGAGATTGCCCGACACCACGGCGGCGCGCTGTTGCGAAATGCGGGTAATCTGGCTCAAGCCCCGCGCCACGTCGATGTTCGCCACGGTACCGAGGGAGATCGGCGTACCTTCCCGCTCGCCGACGACCAGCGAGCGCAGCTCACCGACGCTTTCCGCCTGCCAGGCCGTCGTTCGTACGCGGATGTCGACTTGAATCTCACGCTCCTTGAACCGCGTGGGCACTTCGCCCTGGATCTTGGTCTTCAGCTGGTTCGCCACATCGTTCAACGATAGCCCGAACGACGACAGTCGCTCGCGGTCAAAGACCACGTTCAGTTCCGGATTGCCCGTTTCCATCGAAGTTTTTACGTCTTTGACGCCGGGAATCAGCGCCAACTCCCTCTCGAACTGTTCCGCCACCCGCCGGAGGGTCTCCAGGTTGTAACCATAAATCTCGACCTCGACCGGCGTCTGCAGCGAAAAATAGGCCGGACGCGCGAACTTGGAGTCCATCCCCTCGATTCTCGCGAATCGCGCTCTCAGGGATTGTATGACCCTCTCTTCAAGGGCCGGATCGCCCTTTTCGCTCAGCACGATGTTCAATTGGCCGATATTCTTGTCCTTGCTCTTGGCGTTGGTGCCAAGACGGCTGGCCACACCGACGCTCGTGAAGTAGCTCTCCACCCCCGGCGTGTTCCCCACGATTTCCTCCATCTCGGCAAGCTTGGCGTCGGTTTTTTCCAGAGGACTCCCCTCTGGCAAGTGGACGTTGAAGCTGAATTCGCCCTGGGAGAACTGGGGGATTAGTTCGGCGCCCAGAAAACC
>JAZGDW010000049.1:0-3383 GCA_036478295.1 Candidatus Krumholzibacteriia bacterium | reverse complement strand
GAGCACGAGCTGGTACACATCACCCGCGGTGATGTATTCCTTGACCCTCTTAACTGAGGAAAGGAAAACGTCTCGTTTCAGGCTGGGCGTCGGCTTGGCGTGCGGAGTAATCGACGGGCGTGCGGGCAATGGTCCCCGCAATGCGTCGATCACCTCGTTGCGCAGCTTGGCACGATCGTCGTCCGATCCGTCGTACAGCAACGCCGCGCGGCGTGTGACGTGGTCGAACGCCAGCACCGATTTGGGCGCCGTGTACGCCGCATCCATCTCGCCGCCAGCGGCGATGTTTTCGAACCGCTTGTTCATCTCGAAACCGGTGGTACCCACCAGCCCGCCCGCGAAGGGAAGTCCGGGAATCTCGGGCCGCGGTTTGGGCGCCCGGTCGAGAGCTTCCCGCAACACGTTCAAGAGGCCGTCACTCGTCGTCGGTGCGGGAGCCGAGTCGCCGTTCACCCAGTACGTGTCTCCCGTGAGGCGAAACTCCATCGAGTCGCCGAAGCCGATGAACGAGTACCGTCCCAGGCGTTCGCCCCCCTCCACGCTCTCCAGCAGAAACCGTGGCTGGAACGGAGCCAGCTTCAGGTACGCCGAGACGGGCGTGTCCAGATCAGCGGCTATGTCGAACGCAGATTGCATGTGTCTCCCTGACGTCTCCCGTACGAAAAAACCCACCTCCGAAGCTCGGAGGTGGGTCGCGATGTTCGTGCTTACGTACTGCTAGCCGACCGAGCCCACCTCCGCGCGCGCACTATCCCACCACCACCAGCTGTGGGCGCTCGAAACGGGATAGGCGGCCTGGCTTCTCATAAGGGGGTTGAATTAAAGGCGGCAGCCAGCCCCGGTCAAGGGGTGGGGGAGGGGCCGCAGAGGTGTCAGGTTTCAGGTGTCAGGTTCCAGGTCTTCGGTGCCGGGATCGGTAAGCCCTGACACCTGACACCTGGAACCTGTCACCTAAACAGGGCCCTCGACCATGCCTTGCGGATCAATTAACCTCAGTCCACCACGTTATCTCAGGGGAAGACCATGAATGAGACAGCGGGCGCCGATTTTCTCACGGTCGTCTTGGGTGAGTTCAGGAAATACAAGAAAATGGCCGAGAAGGTGTTCGATCAGCTCGAAGATCAAGACCTTTACCACGCGCCGGACGAGGGGTCGAACAGCATCGCCGTCATCATCAAACACATGGCCGGCAACATGCGGTCGCGCTGGACCAATTTTCTGACGACCGACGGCGAGAAACCCGATCGCCATCGCGACGCCGAATTTGTCGAGCATGACATGACGCGAGAGCAGCTCATCGAAGTGTGGAACGCCGGGTGGCAGTGCGTGTTCGACGCCATAGAGCCGCTCGACGAAACCCAGCTGCTAGACACCGTGTATATAAGGAAAGAACCCAACACTGTCGTGAGGGCCATCCTTCGGCAGCTCGGCCACTACGCGCATCACGTAGGACAGATCGCCTATATCGGCAAGCATCTCAGGGGAGACCAGTGGGTTTCCTTGTCGATCCCGAGAGGGAAATCGGAGGAATACCTGCATGGCAAGCCCTAGCCGCCTCGCTATTCGGTGGCGAGATTAACGGATGGTCCTGGCTGCCTTTCAATGCCCCTTGATGCCCCTTGATGCCCCTCGATCCCTCAATAGACGGACAGACGGGTGGACAAGCGGTACGGCGGTGGCGCTGCCCCTGTGCCCCTGTGCCCCTGTGCCCCGTGCGTCTCTGCCCGATGCCCCTTGATGCCCCTTGATGCCCCTCGTGCCTCCTGATGCACCTCGAATGACCGACCCCACCGACGCCATCCGCGACGCTCTCCCCGACCGCTTCAAGATCGTCAAAGAGATCGGGCACGGCGGTATGGCGACCGTCTACTTGGCCGAGGAGCAGCACCCCAAGCGCACCGTTGCCATCAAGGTGTTGAATCCCGAGCTGGGTGCACGGTTGGGGCGGAAGCGGTTCGTGCGCGAGGTCGAGATGCTGTCGAACCTCAACCACCCGCACATCGTTCCGATCTTCGCCGCGGGCGAGGCTCAGGGATTGTTGTACTACGTCATGCCGTATCAAGAGGGCGAGACGTTGCGCGAGCGGATACACCGGGAGGGTCAGCTTCCGATCGATTTCGCCCTGCAGATTGCGCGCGAGACCGCGGGCGCGCTGCAATACGCGCACGGAAAGAACGTCGTGCACCGCGACATCAAACCTGAAAACATCTTGATCTCGGATCAACACGGGGTGGTGGCCGACTTCGGCATCGCGCGCGCGATCAGCGCGGCCGTCGGCACCGACTTGACCGAGACGGGCCTGTCGGTGGGCACACCGTACTACATGAGCCCCGAGCAGGCGTCGCTCGGCGAGTCGCTCGACGGCCGGGCGGACATTTATTCCGTGGGGTGCGTGCTGTACGAGATGCTCGCAGGCGAGCCCCCGTTCACCGGCAGAACCGCGCAGGCCGTGATGGCGCGCCACGCCGTGGACCCTGTCCCCAGGTTGCGCACCGTCCGCGACAGCGTTCCGGCGGAGGTCGAGTCCGCAATTCACAAGGCACTCTCGAAATCGCCGGTCGACCGGTATCAAACGGCGGGTGAGTTCGCCGAGGCGCTCAAGACCGCGAGCGCCATGGTGCATCTCGACGCCAGCACACCCACCGAAACCGTGCCGTCGTTACCGGCCCTCCCCAGTCGCCGCGTGGCGCGGTGGGGCGGGGTAGCGGGACTGGCGGCCGTCGTGCTCATCGTCGCGGGTGTGGTGGCGCGCTTCGGCGGGGCCCCGACCGTGCCCGCGCTGGCTGACTACGTGTATGAAGACTCGGTGGCAGTGCTGCCGTTCGTGCAGATCGGTGGGGGCGACGAGTTCGAGCACCTGAGTCAGGGTTTGACGTACGAGATCACCAGCCGGCTCGCGCAGTTCGGGCGTCTCAAGGTCACCGCACGCTCGTCGGTCATGGCGTTGGCTGGCACCGGGCTCACCGCGCCGCAAATGGCCGACAGTTTCGGCGTGCGGTATCTGCTGGAGGGATCGGTGCAACCGTCCGGCGATCAGGTCCGTGTCACCGCCGAGCTGGTCGAGGCGCGGAGCGGTACGATTCTGTGGACCGAGCAGTACCAGCGCGAGCTGACCGACGTACTGATGGTGCAGGAGTATATCGCGCGTGAGGTCAGCAGGGCGCTGCTCAGTACGGTGGCGGGCGGGCCGCAACTCGCGGAGCTGGAAACGGAGTCTGAGACGGAACACAGCTCGGCACACGACAGCTACGTCGAGGGCAGGGATCTGCTGGCGAAGCGCACGCCGGAGGCGATGCGCGGGGCCATCGACCTTTTCGAGACCGCGCTGCATCTCGACTCCACCTACGCTCCTACCTACGGCGCACTCGCCTCCGCGTACGCGT
>JAZGDW010000048.1:0-34410 GCA_036478295.1 Candidatus Krumholzibacteriia bacterium | reverse complement strand
CTCGCAAAACCGTGAGTCTTGGGATCGAAGAAAAAATCGGCGCGCTCCCTCCATGACCGCATCTGCTATTTACTTGGTGGGCGATCCCCGCTATCATGAGTAATTACTGACAAAAATCGATTTGACTACCTGAGTCCAGGGCGTCGGAGGTCCACGCGTGATCGGCCAAACCATATCCCATTATAAAATCACCGACAAACTCGGCTCGGGCGGCATGGGCGACGTCTACCGCGCCCGCGACACCAAGCTCGGCCGCGACGTCGCGATCAAGTTTCTCCCCGAAGAGATGGCGCGCGACGCCGAGCGCCGCAGGCGCTTCGAGCGCGAAGCCCGGGCGGTCGCCGCGCTCAAGCACCCCAATATCGTCACCATCTATTCGGTGGAGGAAGCGGCAGGACGTCACTTCATCACCATGGAGCTCGTCGAGGGGCAGAGCCTCCGCGACGTGATTCCCAGAGGGGGGCTTAGTCTCGAGCGACTCTTTGACCTCGCCATACCGCTGGCCGACGCCATCAGCAGCGCACACGAGAGCAGCATCACCCACCGTGATCTCAAGCCCGCGAACATCATGCTCGACCACAGCGGCCGGCTCAAGGTGCTCGATTTCGGGTTGGCGAAGTTGCTCGACCCGACCGCCGATGCCGAACGAGCAAAAACCGTCGTGGGGTCGGTGAGCGACACAGCTGTGGGACAGATCCTCGGTACTGCTGCGTACATGTCGCCCGAGCAGGCCGAAGGCAAGCCGATCGATCACCGGTCGGACATCTTCTCGCTCGGTATCGTTCTTTACGAAATGGCGACTGGCGAGCGGCCGTTCAAGGGTGACACACACATCTCGACGATCAGCTCGGTCCTCAAGGACAACCCTCCGAGCGTGACATCGCTCAAGCACTCGCTACCCCACCACCTGGGCCGCATCGTGAACCGCTGTCTCGAGAAAAAACCCGACAAGCGGTTTCAAAGCGCGAAGGATATTCACAACGAGCTCGAAGGACTGAAGAAAGAGGTGGATTCGGGGGAGTTGACGGAAACCGTCGGCGCGGCACCTGCAGCGGCCCGGTCAAGAAGCTGGCTCCCGTTCGCCATCGTTGGTGGAGTTATCGTTATTGTCGCGGGCATGTGGATGGTCCGGTCTCCGATGCAGGACGACGGGAACAAGACACAGCCGACGCAGGTCGCCGCCTCCTCGGCGCCGGGTTCCGCACGCGCGGGCGGCGACAACCGCAAGATGACGATCGTCTTTCCTTTCGAAAACCTCGGCCCACCCGAAGACGCCTACTTCGCGGCAGGTATGACGGAAGAAATCACGAGCCGCCTCGCGGCGGTGAGCGGGCTCGGAGTTATTTCGCGAACGAGCGCTACGCAGTACGACCGGACGGGAAAGACGATGAAACAAATCGGTGAGGATCTTGGTGTCGATTACGTGCTCGAAGGGACGGTTCGCTGGGCGAAACGGGCGGACGGCAGCGGCCGTGTCCGCATCACGCCACAGTTGATCCGCGTATCCGACGACACGCACCTGTGGTCGGATACGTACGACCGCGAGCTCGACGACATTTTCGATGTGCAGAGCGATATCGCGGGCCGTGTCATCGAACAGCTCGACGTCACCTTGCTCGGTTCGGAGCGGGTGCTTGTCGAGACCGCGTTGACCAAGAACATGAAGGCGTACAAATTGTACATGCAGGCGAAAGACCTGGAGCCGGAGGGCGACTTTGCCGAATACGATATGCGAAGGGTAAAGCTTTTCGAAAAGGCGATCGAGCTCGATCCGGGTTTTATCGCCGCACGGTCAGAACTGTCGATCCATCATTCGAGCCACTACACCATCTTTGATCACACCGACGGACGGCTCTCACGCGCCCGTAAGGCACTTCAGGCGGCGGAAACCATAGATCCCGATCATCACCGGACGCGGCTGGCGCGAGGGTACTATCTCTACTACGGCTTCCGCGATTACGATCAGGCGCTAACGGAGTTCCTCGCGGCGCTGGCCGCGGTACCGAGCGACGCCGAAGCGCAGCAGGCGATCGGTTACATATACCGGCGCCAGGGCAAGTGGGATCAGTCCAACGCGGCGCTCGAGAAGGCGCTGGATCTCGACCCCCGGGACGAGGACATCGCTTCGAACCTGGCAACGACGTATCGAGGCATGCGGCGGTTCGAAGATGCCGTCCGAGCCATCGAACGAGCCATCGACGTCGATCCGGACGATGATCAAAACAGGTGGGCCAAGGCCCGCTACATGGTGGCATGGAAGGGCGACGTGGATGCGGCACGTGAGTTGGCGCCGCCGAAATCCACGAGGGGTGGCTTCTGGCAGGCCCTCAGCTGGTTTAGCATTCACATGTGGGAGAGAAACTATTCCGCCGCGATCGAAGCGGTACAGGAAATGAAAGAGACCTCACCCCTTTTTCAAGCCTTGCAATCCCACCTTATTGCCGTGGCCGAGGCGTTGGCCGAAGATCCCCGGGCTGCCCGGCGCTCACTCGAGGCGTCTGCACGGGAGCTCGAAACGGTCCTCGACGGCGCCCCGAGCAACTCGGTCATCCGGCAGTGGTTGTCTGTTACGTACGCCATTCTGGATCGCAAGGACGCTGCTGTGAGGGAAGCCAAGCTTGCCGTCGACCTGACGGCCAAGGACAATTTCGCGGGACCGGAATCGCTCGAAAACCTCGCCGCCGTCTACGCCATAATCGGGCGCCACGAAGAGGCGATCGATCTTCTCGAGCGCTTGATGAATACCGTGTATTCGGGTTCGATCACGCCGAACTTGCTCAAGCTCAATGCCGCCTGGGACCCGCTGCGCAAAAACCCGCGGTTTCAGAAGCTGCTGCAAGAGAACATTTAGCGGATCCGCATCGTTGGGATGAGTTCTCCAGAGGACTGTTCACTCGTTAGATCCCATAAACTTACACGGCCTTTTTCTTCCACCGTCCCCGCCGAAACATAATGATTCCCGCCAGCGCCATAGCGGACTCCGCAACCACAACCGAGGCGTAGACGCCGCGCTCGCCGACGCCGAGCACGATCGCCAGCAGATACGCCAGGGGCATCTCGAGCAGCCAGAAGCAGAAGAAGTTGATGACCGTCGGTGTGTAAGTATCGCCCGCCCCGTTGAACGCCTGGCTCATCACCATACCCCACGCATAGAGCAGGTACCCGTAGCTGAAGACGCGCAGGCAGTCCGCGCCCACCGCGACCACTGCCGGCTCGCGGGTGAAGATCCTGACCAGCTCCTCGCTGAAAACAAGAAACACCACGCCCACGAGTCCCAGAAACGCCATTGTGCTCCATCCCGAGATCCACACCGATTTCTCGGCACGATCTGGATTGCGCGCGCCGAGGTTTTGGCCGACCATCGTCGCCGCCGCGTTCGACATGCCCCAGGCGGGCAGGATGGAAAAGAGGGCGATCCGTATAGCAATTGTATAGCCGGCCAGCGCTTCGCTTCCAAAGACCGACATGATGCGCATGAGACCGATCCAGGATGACGTCGCGATGGCAAACTGGCCGATTCCACCGAGTGACACGCGCACGAGCCGCCGCATCACCGACGCCCTGAGCCGCATCTGTGAGAAGGCCACCCGGATGCGCCCCGCGCCGAAGAACAGAACGTAGAGCTGCATGGCGACGCCGGTAGCGCGCCCGATATTGGTAGCGATTGCCGCACCCCGAATGCCCATTTCTGGAAAGGGACCCCAGCCGGTGATTAGCGCCGGGTCGAGCACGATGTTGATCCCGTTGGCGAGCCACAGAACGCGCATGGCGATGGCTGCGTCTCCCGCCCCGCGAAATACAGCATTCAAAATAAAAATCAACATAATGACAACGTTGCCGCCCAGCATCCACCGTGTGTACGATACACCGTGGGTGAGGCCCCACTCGTCGGCACCCATGAGCGCAAGCACGTCGCGGGCGAAGAAAATGCCAACGATCGTCATCGGGATCGCCCCGAGTACCGCGAGGGCCATGGCCTGCACGGCTGCTACTCTCGCTCCCTCAGGGTTCTTTTCGCCGATGCGGCGCGCGATCATCGCCGTCGTTCCTATGGCGAAACCGAATGCGACGGCGTAGATGAGCGTTAGAACCGACTCGGTCAGCCCGACGGCAGCGACCGCCGACGGACCCAGCGTGGCGACGAAGTACACGTCGACCACGGCGAAAACGCTCTCCATGAGCATCTCCAGCACCATGGGCACCGACAGCAAGAAAATGGCACGCCCGATACTGCCCTGTGTGAAGTCCTGCTCGCCGCCTGCAATCGCTTCTCGCAGGCCGGCGAACATGCTTCGCAACTGAGAGCGTTTCCGTAGCGAACCTCGGGTCTGGAGTTCTTCTTGCTTCACTTCGGGTTCGGTCATGGCTGTCTCTATTCGTGTACGATATCCAAAGAGATCTACAATCCGATTCACCCGCGCAGGTACTAAAAAAGCCCTTCCAGGTGGAAGGGCCTCGTGCCATCGATTCTGATTTCGACAATCTACACGCGAACCGTCCTACCCCTATATGTACGACACTCGGGCGCCGTGAGCAGGGTGACCCTTGAGAAAGCGGCCTTAAAGCGCATCGGATCTGAAACGGTTAGAATCATAAGTCAGTTTCCCAATCGGGTTTTGAGACTTGCACCATTATAGCGATCTCGAAAACACTGTCAAGCATGGTTCCCGCCCATCGAGAAGAGCGACGGGTGTGTTTTCGCGCGCCGTTGCCGAGGGCTTAGGGAGGAGGGAACCAGAAGAGTCTGCGCATGTTCACATCCTCATGCTGGGGGATTCGTTCCTCGAGGGACTCAAGGTAGAAGAAGACCAGACGATACCGGTGGTGACGCACGCGTACTGAAGCGCGACGACGCTCGTGTCGCTCCTCCAAAAATCCAACGTTAGCCAGTCATTTGAGTAGAATCATCTTGCGGGTTTGAGTAAAACCGCCGGCGTGTAGACGGTAGAAATAGATTCCCGAGGCGACCTTCTGGCCCCGGTTGTTGTCCCCGTTCCATCCCGCCTCGTAGCGGCCCCGCTCCCGGTGCCGCGCTTCGAGTGTCTTTACGAGTGCACCCGTTACATTGTAGATCTTTATTGTTACCTCGGCCGCACTCGCGAGCTCGTAGCGGATCACCGTCGTCGGGTTGAACGGGTTCGGGTAGTTCGGGTGAAGCACCGTCCGGGTCGGCAGGGCGGGGAGTACGTCCCCGACGAAGCTGTCGCTCCCCACAAGGAGCGTGAAACGCACGTCCTCTTCGTTGTTGACGACTTCACGTGCCCCTTGGAAAAACATGTAATGGGTCTCTTTGCGAAGATCGATCGCCGTCTCGAGCTCGTGGTCGATCAGGTAGACGGCCGCATGTTCCGGAACCGTCTCGATCCCCGTGACGTCCAATACCACGTCCGCCAGCCCCCCCTCGGAGTTCTTCGCCACATCGAAACGCCACACATGCCCCCACAGTTGTGGCTCGTCCAGCGAGAGGCCCAGCGCCTTGGTATCCACCGCCTGAGCCTTGCCGCGCATATCCACGGTGTACAGTCCCGGATGTTTCTCCCAGTCGTTGTGCGGGAAATAGAGCGAGATCGCCGGCCCCGGACTCATCGGCGCTTCGGGTATGTCGTGCCGGTCGCGTCCCGCAGCGGCATCCGATCGAACGCCGACGTAGTTTCCGATATCCGTTGCGTCGACCGACGATGCCCGGATGCGAAGATGCCATTCTCCTTCCGGGGAGATCGCCGTCGTCGAAGGGCGGTGTGCCACGGGGACGGGCGCCGGGGCTCCCACGGGTGGGATCTTCAGAATAACCTGGGTGGTATCGTTCCACACCCAATAGCCGTCAAACGGTTCCAGCGATGTCACTGGTTCCTTCCATGGATCGTTATACCTGTACTTTCCCTTGCTCAGGAAGATTCTCCGTATAGGTGGGTTTATCACCCCCGTGGCTTCCGCCTGCGCCATCGTGAGCGTATCCACCATCATCGAGGCCCACGCCACCGAAAAATCGAACGGGTTCGCGATCATGTTCCATCCAGGTTCCAGAACGATGGTGAACGCACTATCCATCGTTGCAGACGTCCCCTTAGTGGGCCCGGTGTTGAGCCTGACTCCTTCGTCCCTCGTAGCGAGCCAGTAGGCGCGGCCCTGCTCGAATCCGAAGACGGAACGCGCGGTGTCCGGAATTTCGCGGTATCCGAGCTTGCCTCCAAGTGGACCGTAGTAGCTCAACATGCGCCATCTCCTCCCACCGTCCTTGTCACCGAGTTCATTCAATGTTCCCGTCACTGTCCCCTGCATTTCCAGGGGGATCGAGATCATCCGGTATGCTGTCGTGGGCAGCCTGTACGGAAAAGCGAGCTTATCCACGGTTATCCGAATTGAACGGGGAATCGAATCCGGCAGCACCGGTGGATCGGTCAACGTGTCCTGCCTGCCGTCCCGGATTATCCGGGTCTCAACCCAGTACTGCACACCGCGCGGTCCGACAATACTACCAGGGATCGCGGCGCGAGGCGCCTGGCCGGGGAGCTGCACCAGGGAATCTTCCTGGTAAACGTTGCCCCCGCCTTGCCGGAAGTAGAGTTTGCCTTGAACAAGGGATGCCCCAGCCGGGAGCGCAACCGGGACGGTGATATCGCGGCCCTCGGCGAATTCCGTTCCTCTATTCGGAATCGGAGTTGAAGAAATGCTAATGATATCCGTCGTCACTGCAATGGAATCATAACGGGTGATGGGATCGTCACTGGTGATAACAACCCAACCCGAAATAGGCGTTCCTGAGAGCGGTTGGAGAAAAAATCTCAGTGTTTCCGTCGAGTCCGGAGCAAGCGCAAACGATTTCGGTTGTTTGAGCGTTATTTCCGGCGAAGGCAACGCAATACTGTCCACGTTCAGGACCTGTGTGCCCGAGTTCTTAATGACGAGGTCCGCGAAGGTTGTATTACCGGTTTTTACGGTTGGAAAGGAAAGCGCTCCGGGAGAGGTCGTAATCTCCGGCCGGCCGGGTGCGATGGACCCCACCGCCTTGACATACGAAGCGACGTGCTGGATTACGCTCACGCGCCTGGGGACCGAGATCGTCCGGAGGCGCAGGACGATGTCCCGGCTGTCGAAGGGCACCTGCAGGATGTCCCAGTCGAACGATCCCATCTCACCGCCCGGCGAGGTGGCAAACGGGCCGATCCGTGACGGCTGCCTATCCACGGGAAACCACTCGGGATCTCCCTCAAACTGGTATTCCGCGACGATCCAGACGCTGTCCGACTCCACATCGATTGCCGTGAACGTCACGCGAATCTGGTTGCCCGCATCCGGTCCCTGTAAATCGACGCCATCTAGAAATGCACTATTGTTGGGTAGATGGTTTGTGGGGGCGCCGGGAAGTCCCTTATAGACGGGATTCCTTTTGCCGAGATAGAGCGTATTGCTCTGGCTTTCGTTGCCGTAGACGACGTCCAGGTCTCCATCCCCATCGACGTCCCCGACGGCCACGCCGAATGAAGTGCGTGTTTCGGTCGAAGACCAGACTGGATCGAGCGAAAACACACGGGAATTCCCGTCGCTCGCTTCGTTCAGGTAGAGCGTGTTCGGCTCGGTATCGGTGCCGCCGTTCCCGCAGAAGAAGTCGAGGTCGCCATCGCCGTCGACATCGCCCAGGGCGACGCCGAACGTGCTGCTGCGGTTTCTGGCCGATTCCCAGACCGGTTGTATGGCGAATACACCGAACTCGTTCAGGTAGAGCGTATTCCTCTGATCGTCCGTGGCACCGGCGTTCCCGCACACGAGGTCGAGGTCGCCGTCTCCGTCGACGTCGCCCAACGCCACGCCGAACGTGTCCTTCAGCTTGCCGGAGGACCAGACCGGCGAGATCTCGAAGACGCCGCCGCGGTTCAGGTACAGGGTATTCTGTTGACCATTATTGTTGCCGCACACGAGGTCGAGGTCCCCATCTCCATCCACGTCACCGAGGGCCACTCCGATCGTCGCACCCGCGGGTCCCGACTGCCACACCGTCGTATTCGCGAGCATGCTTCCCGTGTTCAGGTAGAGTGTATTCTCCCGCGACGCCGTGCCACCATTCCCACACGCGAGATCGAGGTCGCCGTCGCCATCGACGTCGCCGAGAGCGATAAGAACGGTGTTGCTCATCGGGGTCGGATTCCAGTCCGTCGTCGTCGAAAAAGAACCACCGTTGTTCAAGTAGACGGTGTTGGTCTGGCCGACGGGGGGGCCCGAGTTGCCACAGACGATGTCCAGGCGCCCGTCTCCATTGATGTCCCCGAGGGTTACACCGAACGTGCTGCTGGGGTTCACGTCATCCCAACTCGCACTCGTCGTATCTGAAAACACCCGCGGGCCTCCGGTGTTCTCATAAAGTGTGTTGGCCTGATCGAATCCACCACCGTTCCCGCAGACGAGATCCAGGTCACCGTCGCTATCCACATCGCCCAGGGCCACGCCGAATGTGCTCCTCTTTTCCGCCGACTCCCACGCGAACTGTGTGTCCAGGACGAACGCCTCGTTCCGGTAGAGCGTATTCCTCGGGCTGGCGCCCTGTTCGTTTCCGCAGACGAGGTCCAGGTCGCCGTCGCCGTCGACATCCCCGAGGGCTATCCCGAAGGTGCCGTTCTCCCGAGCTGACCGCCAGATCGGCATAGTCTCCAGCGTGCCGGCATTGTTTCGGTAGAACGTATTGCGCTGGCCGTCGTTTCCACACAAGAGGTCGAGGTCGCCGTCGCCGTCGGCGTCGCCGAGGGCCACTGCCGTCGTGACGTTCAATGGATCAGAAAGCCAGAGCGCTGTCGTGTCGAGGACGCCGAAGTTGTTTTGAAATAGCGTGTTTTCTGCGTTGACATTTCCGCAAACCAGGTCGAGGTCGCCGTCGCCATCCATGTCGCCCAGCGCGACACTGAATGTCCGGTTCGTCGTGCTTGATTTCCAAGCCGGAATCGTGTCCAGGACGCCATCTAAGTTCAGGTAAACTGTATTGCTGTCCGCGTTATTCCCGCATACCAGGTCGAGGCTACCATCCCCATCGACATCACCCAGGGCGACGCTCAACGTCCGCTTGGCCGGGCTCGATTGCCAAGCTGGAATCGTTTCCAAGACACCGCCCACGTTCAGGTAGACCGTGTTGCTTTGCCCTTCGTTTCCGCAGACGAGGTCGAGATCGCCGTCTCCGTCCACGTCCCCTAGGATGATACTCGTTGTTTTATTGGCCGGGCCCGATTCCCAGTCGGGGCCGGCCGAAAACACATTCCCCACATTCAAATACAGCCGGTTCTTTTGACCGTAATTTCCACAGATGAGGTCGAGGGTTCCGTCCCCGTTGATGTCCCCCAGGGCGACGGCGAAGGTGCTATCGCTGAAACTTGACGACCAGGCGGTGTCCGGCGCGAACACACTTCCCAGGTTCAGGTAGAGCGTGTTTCTTTGATCGAGGTCACCCCCGTTGCCACAGACGAGGTCCAAGTCGCCGTCTCCGTCCACGTCCCCCAATGCGACGGCCCTCGTAATCCGGTCCAGGCTGGATAACCAGAGCGGATCGACCGAATACGTGGACTCCTGGGCGGTTCCGCTGCGAGGCGACGCAAACGCCATGAGCACGGTCGCAACAACATACACAACTAGTCTGTGCGTTGGGGCATGGCTGGTTCGATTCGGCCGCATCACTTCAAAAACACCATCTTTCGCGTTTGTCGATATCCCGGCGCCTTGAGTTGGTAGAAATACACGCCCGACGACACCCTGTTTCCGGAGTTGTTCGTGCCGTCCCAGGTTTCCAAACCCCGGCCTGCGGGCCGGTGCCCGTCGACGAGCGTCCGAACAAGTTTGCCCGCGCTGTCGAATACACGGAGTGTCACCATGCCGGACCGGGCGGACTCGAACGCGATCGTCGTCGTGGGGTTGAAGGGGTTCGGGTAGTTCTGGTGAAGCGAATACGACACCGGCGGCGTGAGATCGTCGATACCGACGACGACAAAACAGCCGACGCCCTCGGCGCCTATACGGCCGCAGTCTAACCCGTCGGGGTGGTTCCCGGGAGCGCACGGGGAAATTGACAGCAAGCCGCTATCCGGAGGAACACAGAACATCGGATCGGCCTTAAAGTTCCCGCCGCCGTCCCGCGAGTCAAAGGGCAGATTATCCCCACCGCTGTTTCCAAAAAAATCGCAGCACGCTATTTCAGGAAACGACGAATTCGCCGATGCCACCGGAACGCCCGAGCTGTTAACAATGATATTGTTCCATATCTTTGCATCCGAGAAATCGGCGCAGTAGATTGCCGCACCGGCGCCGGCCACGTTGTTGGCGTCGAACGTATTGTTTCTAATCATTGGCAAGGAGTTATCTTCGCAGGAGATCGCGCCACCGTCGACCGCAGCGACATTTCCTGTGAACGTATTGCGCTTGATGATGGGTGAAGAATTCTGACACCGGATGGCCCCCCCGTGAGAGCCGGAGCTGTTCGACTCGAATGCGTTGGAGTCGATCACCGCCGTTGAGCCGGTCGACAGGTGTATTGCGGCACCAAACGTTGCCCCATTGCCGACGAAGCGATTGCCCCTGATTACCGGTGCGGAATCGTCAACACCGATACCACCCCCGCTAGTGGATGTATTGCCCGTAAAGGTGTTTCCCTCAATAGTCACGGTGGAGTTGCCCGAACACCACACGCCGCCGCCTGCAGACGCGGCGAAGTTGCCCTCGAACGCATTGTTGTGAATAATGGCGCTGGAACTGTCACAATAGATGGCGCCCCCTTGAAATATCGCCGACCGGTTTTCGATCAGGATATTGCCCGTGATGGTTGGGGAGGCGTTGCGGCAAAAGATGGCACCGCCAAAGAAATTATGGACGCCGTTCAGGATCGTGATTCGGGAGAGAACGGATGTGGCGTCCTCGCCGCTTTGGAAGAGAAAGCCACGTGCTGCACTGTCACAATCGACAATGGTGAACTCCGGCCCTGAGGCGGAGGTCACCGTCACGCCCTTCCCCAGGAAGTCAACATTGGTGTTTCCCGGCCCCTTGAATACGCCGGTAGCAAGCAACACGGTATCTCCAGGTGATGCTGCATCGATTCCCGCCTGGATGGTGGCTGCGTCGCCGGACCCATCGGGCTCTACGTACCAGGTTGCTGCAGACGCGTGGTGAGAGGCAAAGGTAAGAAGAACAATCAAGGCGAAGGAGGATGTTGTAAGCCGCCTCATATATCTCCTCATCAGGAACGATCCTGCCCCATGGGGTGGCCAGGAGGGGGACCGCTCTAACTGCTACTAATACCACATGTTTGGTGGTAATTCAACACTTACTCCTGAGCCGCCAGGCGTTTTTGTTCGCGGGCCAGTTCGTCGATATAGGCCGTGAGCATGTGTTTGGTCTCGATCGCGGCCTCGGCCTTGAACGCGGCGCTGCTCGAACGCCCAATGAGGCCGAGTAGAGATTTTACCGAAAGCCCCAGCACGGTCACGACCATCCGTGCCCTGTCCGGTGAGATTCCCGGGACGCGATCCTCGAGGACTTCCTGGACGTGGGCCAGGACTTCCTCATCCATGGCACGCATTGCGGACCGCAACTCCGGAGAAATCTCCGCCCCAAGCCACAGCGAGCGGAACTCCGGGTAATTGAGGTGGAACATGATAATGGGGTCCACGAGCCTGTCCACGGCCGCGCTCGTGGGAAGACCGCCGGTATCCATCGTGATGAGATCTTCTGTAACCTCCTTGAGAGATACAACATAGCGCCCCGTCAACGCCTCCACGATCGCCGATTTGTTGCCGAAGTACTGGTAGAGGGATCCAATGGAGACGTCCGCCCGCCGCGCGATTTCATTCGTGGTCGTCCCACTAAAACCCTTCTCAAGAAATAGCTTGGCTGCCCTGTCCAGGATTACTTCGTAGCGCTCCTGACTCCTGGCCTGTTTGGGAACCCTGCGGGAATTCGATTCCGGCATAGAACACTCCCTCCCCTTCGTTGACTATATATGAGCATCACTCACATCATACACCACTTCCGACAGGCAGGCAAGTGCCGGTGCTGTGGCACCTCGACACTCGTCTTGGATATCCTCTAATATGTATTCATAACGTAAGTTACGATTTTATCGCTCGCCAGATCACCCGATGGTTCGGCGAGGATCAGTACCATACCTTCCAACCTTTTGGTGACAAATCGGTAATTACTTATGTAACGTGAGTAGTTGCTCATATTCAAGATCGAAGCCGGGAGGTTTTCAAAATGATATCACGAATCTTCTTCAAGGGAATTGTCGTTTGCCTCGCGGTGGCTCTGCTCGACGGGACCGCGGCCGCCGCGGCCGCTCGGGACGAGCAACCCGCGGAAGAGGAACCCGTGGAGAAGGCCAAGCCCGTTGTCTGCCCGAACTGCTTTGAAGTGAACAAAGCGGACGCGAGATTCTGCTGGAACGACGGCTTCGCGCTCCCCAAGCCGAGGGAGAAAAAGGAAATCCAGGTCGGGAAACCCCTGGTGGCAGATGAGGTGATGATGCCGGTTAGCTTGCGGCTAAGTGACGCGGACCTGGCCTGGCTCGTCGATCGACTCGCCGCCAGGCTGGATGAACGCTTGGGCGGCGATGACTATTCTGACCGGGTCGGAAGCATGACGCGGGCGGAGCTGACGCGTCTCCTGCGGCACGCGATCGAGCGGGAAAACAGGGTCCCCGAGATAAAGACGGGAAGCGGCTTTGGAGGTTTTTTGGAGTTTGTCGGCGGCGCGACACTGGTCCTGATCGGTATTGGACTGGTGGCGTCCGCGGGAGATTGAGTACCCCTGAGAAAAGGAGAAGAAAAATGTTGAAGAAACACGAAACCATATTGCTCGCTGTCATCCTGCTTCTGGTCATTAGCCCATGGAGCTCGGCATATGGACAGCAAGTGCACCCTGATTCCGTCATTTGCCCGGTCGACGATTACGTCAACAAGTGGGCGAACAAGTACTGCATTAATTGCAGCAGTTCCCTGGCGAGACCCAAGAGAAAGGCGCTCAGGGCCGCGAAAGCTGCGCAAAAAGCGGAAGCCGCGCAAAAAAAAGAGGCCGCGCAAGTCCACAGGATTCATCCCCCGCTGGTTTTCCCACCGTCTCGGCCGGCGACACTGGCCGTGGGGATGTCCAAGCTCTTCCATCTGCGTGACGGAAATGTCATCAGCGGCACGATCATAAAGATCGAGAGAGACAGTATCGCCGTCATTGACACGCCCGAGGGAATATTGCGGGTTCCAAATAGTAAGATCCTGGAAGAGATAGTCGACATCGTGAAGTCCGATGATACGCGTTTCACCGGCCCTGTTATTTCAGAAGACGACAACGCGGTCTCCGTGAAAACGCCGTATGGAACTGCGGCCGTGCTCAAGCGGGACATCCAGTCCATGGATCGATATTACGGGGACAAACGGTCGACGTGGGCGGAGGAGAAGCGGCGATTCTTCTCGGCGGAGGAACTCACGGACATATTCCTGGATCCGACGGCGTTCCCCCTGCGACCCCACGTGCTCTATCTCAGCGGGTTATCCCTGGGCTATGGGTTCACGGAGAATTTCATGCTCCGTACCCAGTACGGGTTTGATCTTGTCGGCGACTTGAACCTGCACCCTCTTTTCAGACTCTTTCATGGAGCCGACGGTGGGTCCGCGTGGGCGATTTCCGCGGGGTTGAGACTCTTCAACCACCACAAGGTGAGGTCAGAAGCGCAAAGATACACGCACTGGATCGTGAATTCCGAAACGGGCGAGCGGCTGGATGGGGACGGTGCACCTGCTTTGGAGACGGTCCTCAAAAACCCGGACGAGGACGACGTCTATTGGGAGGCGTATCTGGTGATGAGCCGGCGACAGAGCCTTGCCAGCGGGCGGGGCAAGTGGGGTTGGCACCTCGGGGCGGCGACCAACTCCTTCATTTATGATCAGCCGGAGCTCACTGATGATCTCGAGTGGCAACTAGACATCCCCATCCGGGTCTGGCTGGCGATGGACTATGACTTGACCAAGCGGATGAAATTCCTTATCGAGGTATTTGCCGATAACGGGAACAAATTCGTCAAACCCAAAGACGCGGCGGATGATTATTTCGATTTCGATGAAACGCCCTTCACCGTACAAGGGGAGAAGGGTGACTACCGACCGGTGGATCTGGACTTCGGGCTGACCTACTTGGTCACGGAGGCGCTCCGTTTAGGGGTTCACTTCCAGGCTCCGTTCGTGACGATCTACTGGAAATTCTACGAGCTTTGATTGCCTTCTCGAGGACTGTGGGGGCGACAGAATCGTCTGTCGCCCCCCGCGCGCAACTTGTCCCACGCTATCCCGCCCCATCCAGAATGCAGGTGCGCAGCAGGTCACGTATCATACCCGCTAGTTGAGTCCGCGCCGCTCGAGCAGCGGCTCGATCTTCGGCTCGCGCCCGCGGAACTTCTTGTACAGCTCCATCGGTTCTTCCGTACCACCACGGGCCAGAATATACTTGCGGAACTTCGTCGCCGTCTCTTTGTCGAAGAGACCGTTCTCTTTGAACGCCTGGAACGCGTCCGCATCGACGACCTCCGCCCACACGTAGCTGTAATACCCTGACGAGTAGCCGCCTGCGAAGATGTGCCGGAAGTACCCGCTGCGGTAGCGCGAGATGATTTCCGGAATCAGGCCGAGCCGGTCGAGGCACTTTTTTTCGAACGACAACACGTCACGAGGCTTCGCGTCGGTGAGCGTATGCCAATCCATGTCCAGGTACGAGGCGGCGAGATATTCGGTGGTCGCAAATCCCTGGTTGAACAGCTTGGCGTTCTTCATCTTCGCCATCAGTTCATCGGGAATGGTTTCCCCGGTCTCATGGTGGCGTGCGTAGAACTTGAGCACCTCCGGTTCCGTCGCCCAGTTCTCGATCACTTGTGACGGCATCTCTACGAAGTCACGCGCCACCGACGTGCCGGAAAGGCTCTCGTAGGTGCAGTCGGAGAGCATGCCGTGCAGCGCGTGGCCGAACTCGTGAAAGAGCGTGGTAACCTCGTCGAGACTCAACAGCGCCGGCCCATCGGCCGTCGGTTTCGAGACGTTGGCCACATTAATGACGATGGGGATAACCTTTTCGCCCTTCACCTTGTGCTGGCTGCGGAAGGTGCTCATCCACGCGCCGCCGCGCTTGCTGGCGCGGGGATGGTAGTCGATGAGGTAGATCGCGAGGAGCGATCCGTCCGCGTCCTTCACTTCGAACGTGCGCACCTCGTCGTGGTATTTTGGAATGTCGAAGCGTTCGTGGAAGGTGATGCCAAAGAGGCGGGTGGCCAGCTCGAACACTCCCTTGCGAACGTTTTCCACCTCGAAGTAGGGACGCAGCACCTCATCGTCGAAATCGTACTTGGCCTTCTTGACCTTCTCCGCGTAGTACCACCAGTCCCACGAGGCAAGCTTGAAGTCGTGTCCTTCCTCTTCGATCATCTTCTGCATGTCGGCGCGCTCGGCCTTCGCGCGCTTCAGTGCGGGCTTCCACAGGCGGTCGAGAAGTTCGTACACGCGCTTCGGCGTCTTGGCCATGTTGTCGTCCAGCACGTAGTGCGCGTGTGTCTTGTAGCCGAGGAGTTTCGCGCGTTTCGCGCGCAGTGACGCCATTTCCTGCAGAATCTCCTTGTTGTCGCGCTCGTCGCCGTTGTTGCCGCGCATGAAGTACCCGCGGTAGATTTTCTCTCGCAAATCACGGCGTTCCGAATAACTGATGAACGGGATCATGCTGGCCTTGTGAAGTGTGAATACCCATTTGCCCGCGTGGTCGCGCTCGACGGCCGTCTCGGTGGCCGTCTGGATGACGTTGTCGGGGAGACCGGCCAGGTCCTTCTTGTCGTCGATCACCAGCTCGAAGGCGTTGTTCTCGGCCAGCACGTTCTCTCCAAACTCGAGCGTGAGCACGGAAAGCCGTTCGTTGATCTCCCGCAACTGCGACTTCTTGTCGTCGGACAGGTTGGCGCCGCCGCGGACGAATCCCTTGTACGTCTCCTCGAGCAGACGCGCCTGCTCGGTGTTGAGCTCGAGGCGCTTGCGTTCATCGTAGACGGCCTTCACTCGCGCGAAGAGCTTCGGGTTGAGGTTGATGTCGTCATTGAGGGCAGAGAGTTTCGGTGCAACATCCTTGGCGATTTCGTCGATTGCGTCATTTGTATCCGTCGACCGGAGATTGAAGAACACGTTGGCCACGTTGTCGAGCAGCTCGCCCGAGTACTCCAGCACCTCGATGGTATTCTCGAAGCTGGGCGGGTCGGGGTTGTCGATGATGTCGTCGATTTCCGCACGTTGCTGCTCCATCGCGGCCTCAAACGCCGGCATGTAGTGCTCGGTCTTGATGCGGGTGAAGTCGGGTACTTCGAATGGCGTGCCCCACTTGCTGAAAAACGGGTTGTCGGCGGCGACGGCCGAGGTGGCCGCCAGCGCTGCAAATAGTAGGATTGTTATCGCCCAGCGTCTCATACGTCGTCCTCCTGTGTTGGTCTTCGGGTTGGCGGGTTACCGAGCAGCGCGTGTTCTGGCAGATCGCAAGCGAAAATCTAACCGCGCCGGCATGGCGGCATGGGTGGAGTCTATCAGACGGAGCTGCGTGACCGCAATGGCCAAAGAAAGCCGGTATGGAAGACAGGCTGCGAAGCCCATGTTAACGGATGGTTCCGGACCAGGATGGATGGAGGGCCGAGGGGATAAAGAGAAATGATCAGCGCCGACGGAGCTGCCAGGGAAGGAGCAGGATTACCATCAGGGCAAGGCCAAGGCCGGTCATCACCGCGACCCGCCAGGGCCAGGGGCCAAGCACGTCTATCAAGGTCGGTTGGTTTGGCCGCATGTTGCCCACGAACCCGTAGTTGAAATCGAAGATGACGTTGAAGGGAAAGATGACGGCCAGGTAGAGCATGCTCGCCAGGGCGGCAAACCGCCAATCGGACCACGTGGGGCGGAACCGGTGCACGACAACGAAGTACAGCGCGGCCCCAACGATCATTGTGTGGTAACTCCAGAAGAGCCAGAACTCGAATTGCGCGGGACCCTTATGGAGCTCCGGTGTGATGATGGCCTGAAGACTCAAACCGATTCCCCAGAAGTAGAGCAACGTAAAGAGAGATCGCCTCTGGCGGAATAACGCGACTGGAACCAGAAGCGCGGTGATGTCACAAAGATGAAGCGGCAGCGTGTAGGCGATGTTGAACCTGCCGGGGAACAGCCAGTAGCCCTCGGCGATAATCCACACGAGCAGCGTGACGACGGCAAAGCCCCGCTCCGCGTGCGTAAGCCGCGTGGTGCCGCGCCACCTTGTCGCCGCGGTGATCAACGTACCCCAAAACACGGCGAACAGCACGATAACACCGGCGTGAACGAGCGAGAACAGCTCGAAGCCATACAAAGGATCTCGTGTCATTACGGACCTTCCCTTGGTGGCGGTGACCGTCCCGCGACTGTGCCGCCGCTGCGCCCGCTTCTATGTTATCCGCCCCATGATCTTGCTGTATAGCCAGGGGAGGCTCACGTCCATGCGATAATCGATCGACAAATGGTGATCGTCGAATTCCTCGTAGTGATGCCGGATACCGAGTTTGCCGAGGCGCCCGTGCAGGATGCGGGCTCCGTAGTGGAGGTGCCACTGGTCCCTCGTTCCGCAGTCGATATAGATGCCCCTGAGCATGCGTAGTTGTTTCTGGACGGGCACCTTCTTGACCATGTGGATGGGGTCGTGTCGCAGCCACCGGCTCCAGCGTTTCTCGTCGAGCTCACCGGTGTAGAGGTCCACCGGCAAGTGAAATCCAAGCGGCGCGGCCGGGTCCGCGTCGTAGAACGCGGCCATGGCGAGAAACATGATGGTGGCTGGATCGTCCGATCCCATCTTGTTCTGGGAATACAAATGTTTCAGGTAACGGGCGGGGTCGCGCTTGTGTTTGGCGAGGGCGTTCAGGACCTTCGGGATATCGAAGCGGTAACAGAAATCGAAATACATGTCGCCCGAGTGACACGCGATGGCGCCCCAATGCTTTGCGTATTTCATGCCGTGCACGATGGCCCCGTACCCGCCGGAAGATTTTCCAAAAACCACGCGCTTCTTGGGATTCGCGAAGGTCCGGTACCGCCGGTCGATCTCCGGCAGGATCTCCTTGAGAAGGTAGTCGGCGTAGTTGCCGACGGCGGGCGAGTTGATGTACTGGTTGCCGCCGAGACGGGTGAAACAGTCTGGAAAAATGGCGATGACCGGCCCCATCTTGCGCTGCCTCACGAGGCGCTCGATCCGAAGCGGCAGGTCTTCGGTAAACGCCTTCCAGTTAAGGTGCGCCTGGCCGGCGCCGAGGAAACCCACGATGTCCACAAACACAGGGAAGCGCCGCTCGGGTCGGCGGTCGTACTCCAGTGGAAGATAGACCGTCACCACCCGGCGGTGCGGGTCCCCCAGGGCGTTGCCCCTGAGGACCCGGGAGTCGAGAACAAACGTGTCGATGCGGCCCCTCAGTAGCGGCCTCTTCTTCAGCATGCCATACCCCCTGGGTGGAAAGTCACGTGGCGCCGTACCTGCGTACCAGAATCCATTTTACGCGTGGGGCCGCCTGCCTTAAAGCTCAAATCCCGGCCGCGGGTACTTGAAGACGGTTACCCGGCGTGGGACAATGCTCGAGAGTCCGCAACGGGGCGGCTCCAGTTGGGAAAGGGGGTGCATTATGGCAGACGAAGTGGAGATCGGCCACGTGAGCCATTACTTCGGCAAGATCCAGGTTGCCGCCATCGAGTTGACCGCGGGAGAGCTCTCTGTGGGGGACACCATCCACATCCTGGGACATACATCGGATTTCGTTCAAAAAATCGGTTCGATACAGATTGACCGGGAAGAAATCACCAGCGCGTCGAAGGGGCAATCCATCGGGATCCAGGTAATCGAGCACGCCCGCGTGGGCGACAAAGTCTTCAGGGTAACCGCCTGACGGGACCGTAGACCGATCGCACAGCCGGTCGAGGCCTCATCCGTGTAGAAGAAACGGGCCATCGGCAGCACACTCGAGCACATACAAGCTGCTGCCGAATGAAGGCGAGGCGTGGGCGCCGGCCGCTACAACAACCAGCGGATGAGAAAAGCGACGCCGAGCCAGCTGCCGGAGATCACCGTCGCCAGCCAGGCGGTCCGGCTCCAGCCCGGGGAAAGAAACGGACGCTGCACGAGGAGTGCCACGGCGGTCAGGTGGATTGGTAACGCCATGCGCAGCGCGAGGGCGAAAAACACGGGGGCTCCCTCTTCTTCGGCGAGCGACGTTCCGGAGGGATCGCCGACTAGAATCACCACGAGTTGGGAGAAGCGGAACGCTGCGAACGCTGCGAGAGCGCCGGAGAACAAACGCCTGAGTACTTTTATTCGTAACCTCATAACGACAGTCCGGACAGGGTTTACGAACTCGAACGACGGGGCGTGGAGGGAGACGACCGGTACCAGATTACCACACGGCCATATTTCCCCCAACATTTCGTGGGCAAATCGGTAATTAATATAGTGTAGTTGGCCTTTACAGGCACCATAGCGGGAACGGCTTGGAAACGATGTGTTTCCAGAAGAATATGGCCGAGATTGCATCTCCTCTGCGTCTTAGAGTTGCGGTTTCGGTTCTTATTTTCGCGCTCTTTTCAGGCCGCGGGAATAAGGGGGTGTCACGATGGATACACAGTCTCTCCTTGCAGTTGGGAAAACGAATCTCGGCAAAAGAACTCACGTACGACTGTCGCACAGGCAACTCGGCCGGATGGTGAGTCTCCTGCTCCTGGCTGTATTGCTGCTCACGGTCCTCGCGGCGCCTGCAGACGGCAGGGTACTTCACGTGTGGCCGGAAAGTCCAACCCCAGCGGCACCGTAGCCCTGACAAGGCCCGCGCGACCCACGCGGGGCAGGCGTCACTCGACTTTGCCGAGCTGGATGAAGGTGTCCTGGTGCACGAGGACTGACGGGGCGCCTTTCTCGATCACTTTTCGGGTTCGAGGAACACGCTCAGTTCCCACGCACCGACGTCCGCGTCGTGGCGCAGCAGGTAAACACCGTCGTCATTTCCACGCACTTTGAAGTACCGGTGGTTTGGGTCGAGCCACCGGTCGAGGATCTCGACGACCTCCAACTCACGTCCTTCATAACGGAAGCGGCGCGGCTCCTCTTCACCGCGATAACCCGCGTAACACTCGACATGGATTCCCCAATAACGATCGGACATTCCGGATTTCTCTCGCCGCTCCTCGTCACAGCCGATTCCGTGCTAGAGTCCAGGGCGGTCTTTACGAATGCTGTCGTAGGTGCCACCGTAGACGAAGTCGCGAATATGTTCCTGGCCGAGAAAGTTGTGCGGAAAGCCCAGGTCGACGCGGCTGACCTCATCGAGACGCTGCAGCTGTTCCGGATTCAGTGTGACGTCCAGCGAACCAAGGTTGTCCTGGAGTTGTGCTAGAGTTCTCGCACCGATCAACGGAACGACGATACCGTGTTGCTGGCGCACCCAGCTGATCGCCACCTGTGATGGAGTACAGCCAATATCGTCCGCCACTTGCATGACGGCCTTTGCGATCTCCAGGTTGCGTTTGTCCTTCGCAGCGCCGTCTTTCGCACGACCCTCCTCGGGTGGGCTTTCGCGATTGTATTTGCCCGTGAGCACACCCGCGCCGAGCACGCTCCACGGTGTAACGGCCAGACGGAAGGCTCGTGCCATTGGCAGCAGGTCGGCCTCCACCGTACGGTCTATGAGACTGTACCGGATTTGAAGCCCGGCGAAACGCGACCAGCCTCGCAGTTCCGCCAGGGTATTCGCCTGCGATACGATCCATGCGGGTGTGTCGGAGATACCGATGTGCAGTACCTTGCCCATCCGCACCAGGTCATCCAGCGCACGCATCACCTCGTCGACTGCAGTCGTAAAATCCCATGCGTGCAACCAGTACAGATCTATGTAATCGGTGCCAAGTCGTTTGAGGCTCGCGTCCAGCGCCTGCACCATGTTCTTGCGATGATTGCCGCTGAAGTTGGGATCGTCACGCCGCGTGAAGAGTGTGTACTTGGTGGCGACCACGAAATGATCGCGGTCGCTCTTGATGAACTCCCCGACGTATTTCTCACTCGTGCCTTCCGTGTAGCGGTTCGCCGTGTCGACAAAATTGCCTCCGGCTTCGGCGAAGGCTTCGAACATCTTGTGACTCTCATCCTTCGATGCGCCCCATCCCCATTCCTCCCCGAAAGTCATGGTGCCGAGCGCGAGCTCGGACACGCGAAGTCCCGTGCGCCCCAGTAACCTGTATTTCATTTCGATCCTTTCGTTCGCTAATATATTGACAAAGCTCCCATTCGGGGTCGCTGTGGGTCTGGAGAGACCGGTGGCCACGACAAGCATACTATAATAGATGGCGCTCCGCACCTACCCGCAGCGAGCGATTCCATTCGAGGAAAGCGCATGCTGGCACAGCGCCGTTTATCCAACCCCTTAATTCATTACCAAGAAACGAGTTGGTACGCAGGCAGACACGTGCTACAATCGCTGCGCTGACTCCACCTCAGCGTTTCGTGGTTGGAGCTGTCGGCCTAAAGCGGGCCGGCCGTAGCTCAATCCCGAGCAGGCATCGAACGACTTGTTGCGAACGGCGTGGCCGCCGTACGTTGGAAATGATCAAGGAGTAAGACATGGCCGACAAAGACGGTACCCGTGACACCCACAATTACTACACGGATATTCCCATGAAATGCGAGCCGTTCGCGCTCCGGGGTTCGAATTCTCTGGATTGGGGTATGAAGAACCGGCTCTCGAACATCTTCGACGCCGAGACAAATCGCACCGTGATGCTGGCGGTCGATCACGGGTACTTCATGGGGCCCACCTCGGGGCTCGAGCGCATCGATGTCAGCATCGTGCCGCTACTCCCGTATGCTGACACGCTGATGTGCACGCGCGGCATACTGCGTTCGACGATTCCGCCGACCTTCACGCGCGGAGTCGTCCTGCGGGCCAGCGGAGGTCCGAGTATCCTGAAAGAGCTATCCGACGAGGAGATCGCCGTCGATATCGAAGATGCCGTCCGCCTCAACGTCGCCGCCCTTGCCGTTCAGGTGTTCATCGGCGGCGAGTTCGAAACCAAGTCGATCCATAACCTGACACGGCTGGTGGACCTGGGCAACCGCTACGGCATTCCCGTCCTGGGTGTCACCGCCGTCGGCAAAGATATGGTCCGCGACGCCAAGTATATGCGGCTGGCGACGAGAATCTGCGCGGAACTGGGAGCGTCCTACGTCAAGACGTATTATGTCAATGAAGGGTTCGAAACCGTGACCGCGAGCTGCCCGGTGCCGATCGTGATCGCCGGTGGCAAGAAGCTCCCCGAACTCGACGCTCTGAAAATGGCGCATAATGCAGTGCAGCAAGGTGCCGCGGGGGTCGACATGGGCCGCAACATTTTTCAGTCCGAGGCGCCGTCCGCCATGATCCAGGCGGTCAGAAAAGTGGTTCATGAAAACATGGCGCCGGAAGAAGCTTACGAAATGTACGAGTCACGGAAAGCGTGAAGCGCGGAGGGGTCCTGCTGTCTCAGAACAAGAACGGAGCCCGCCCTCGGCGACGGGCTCTTTTCTTATCTCTTCCGTACCTGGTATTCCGTAGGGTAGTCGCCTGTAAAGCATGCGTGACAGAAGTTCGTTGGGCGGTCGAATTGGTCTGCCACCGAATCGAGGCCCGCGAGAGAGAGGTAAGCGAGGCTCTCGGCGCCCACCATCTTGGTAATCTTCTCGACGGAATGACCCGCCGCCGCGAGCTCTTCCATGACTGGCGTATCGATACCGTAATAGCAGCATGCCTTGATCGGAGGGGACGCAAGCCGGATGTGGACCTCGATTTCCTTCGGGTTAACGCCCGTTTTCTCCGCCGCCTCGCGAATCATCGTGATGAGAATCCGCATGGTCGTGGACCGCACGAGCGAATCGTCCACGATGACAAACCTGCGGTACTGCCCGAGCAGGGACAGCATGACGGTGAACTTCAGGCGCGCGAGGTCCTCGCGGTTTGCCTGGCCGGCGATCTGGAACGTCCTCGGAATGTACGGGTTTCGCACAAATAGTTCGCGGAGCGGCAGGCCCGACCTGCTGGCGTATCCAACGGCTGCGAACCTGCCGGAGTCGGGAACCGGTACCACGACCGCATCCTCCACCGGTTGTTCCTCAGCGAGAAGTTTCCCCAATTCGTAACGGAAACTGCCCACGTCCCTGTTTTTTTCGAAAACCATGCTGTCGGGACGGGCAAAATAGATCGGTTCGAAAATACACTTCTGGCGGTTGGTTTTTGGCTCCACGACCTGGTGATGCTTCTTGTTACCCTGAATGTCGAACACGATGACCTCTCCTGGGTTCACTTCGCGCTCGACTTTGGCGTCTCGTTCGTGAAAGGCGCACGTCTCCGATCCAAACACGAAAGCGTCGCGCCAGCGGCCGAAGTAGAGCGGGCGGAATCCATGAGGGTCCCGGTAAAGGTACAGCCTGGTCAACGTCATCAAGCATCCAGAGTAGGCTCCGGGCGTCGTTTGCATGAGTTGCTTGATGCCCGCGACGAGATCGCCGTCGTGATCGTTGTAGGCCGCGTGCAGAATCTTCTTGAGTATGACCTCGCCGTCGTTCCCGCTGAGCATGACCGTGCCGGATGCTTCCAGGTCGTCGATTTCCTTCTGCAAGAGCGGCAAGTCTCCGTTGGTGGCGTTCGAATAAAACCCGTCGAGGAGCGTCATCCAATGGGGCTGGGCCGAAATCGCGTCGGTGCCGCCGGCCGTCGCGTAGCGCGTCTGGGCAATAGCGATCAACGGCTGTGCCGCGTTGAACTCGTCGCGGCGTTCCTTGGTGAAAACCTGGGAGACGAGCCCCTTGTCCTTGAAATGGTTGAACTTCTTGCTGTTGGTGTAGGTACAGCCGAAATTCTCCTGGCCTCTGTGTTGGAGGTTGAAGCCCTGTAGCCCGAAGAACTTGACCAGGCCTGGATCCCATTTCTGGGCGCAAAATCCGAGTATTCCGCACATTCCGCGAGTTCTTTCTTGTTTGTGGGGGCGGCCCTGTTGTTTGCCGCGAACGGACGGTGCCCAGTGTAGCACGGGCGGCTCGTGCCGGCAAAGTTTCGAACGATTTATCGGCTCGTAGTTAGACTGCCGCGAATTCCACAGGCAGGCTAAAAGTCTATCTGGAAGCGGGTTTGAACGACATTTGCCACGCCGATATTATCCACGTCGGAGCGGATGTAGTTCACCATTACCCGCGTGTTGGGATTCAGATACCAGTTCACGCCCAACGTAATGTCGGTCATTTCACCACCGAGTACCGGCGCCGCGTTGAGATCGAGAACCGCGACGCGTACCGCGAGCTCGACCGCTCCGCTCCCGGTGCCGTCTTCGCGGAAGTTCTTCCTCGGTTCCACGCGGTCGAATTTCCCGCTCGAGGTTTTGTAACCCCGGCTCTCACCGGTGATAAAGAAAGAGCCGTATCCATAATAGGCGAAGAACTCGGGGTCGCCGGTCACATCGTCGTCTACGGCCGCAAGTATCGCTTCGCCCTGCACCGAAACGGGGCCTGCAATGAGCGCCGCCTCGACTCCCACGAGTGAAACCGCCTCGGGAGCGATTGCCCCGGTCTCGATCGACGTGCTTCCAAGATGAGCTTCCGGCTTTGACTCGTATTCGATGTCGCCCGATGGACTGCGATAGGAGTAAGCCGCGCCAATGTGTAAGAGGCCTCGACCCTCCTCGTGCCAGGGAAGTGCGGTCACACGGGCCGTCCCCGCGTAACTGCCGTCACCGGAACCCTCACCGCCGTCGTTGGTATCACGAAAGATTCCCGCCGCGGCTGTCACCCGCTTGCCTGCGAACGTGCGCTGCGCGAGGATGCCGCCCTGCCGATCGGGAACGAGCGCTGCCGTGACGGAGCGCTCCATAAACGTGATGTAATTGTCGCTCGTGATGGTTTCGAGACCGAACGGCTCGTACTGCCGGCCGGCGATAACCTTGCCGACGCCGGGAATATCGTCTATGCCGATGTACATGTCCTTGAGACTTGTTTCGCCACCCGCCCAGTCGTACTGGGCCTTGAAGATGACGTTGTCATACACCGTTCCGGAGATACGGAGGCGGGTGCGCCTGAACTCCGTTCCGTCCTGCCAGTTGCCGAACGCCGCTTCGTGGGCGTCCTCCTGGTTGAAAAAGGCCCAATCGTTCTGTATGCGGCCACCAATCTTCAGTTTGAAACTCCCGTCCTCGGACTGAAAGCGCAGCCCCTTGTCCCAGGATGCCTCCAGCCCGGTCTGGGCATCGGTGGTCGTGGCGCCCATCGCGACCGCCAGTGCAAGAACCGTGTAGAAAAGTGCATACTTCAACGGACTTCCTCCTTATTAGAACAAACAGGTACCCGCCTCCTCCGCCCGGCTGCAGGTCGGCGCTGCCGGAGTGGATGCTGCTAAACATAAACAAATACCCTGGATGTGGGAAGGCGAAAGGCGGGGCGCGTTGCCGGCACTCGCCGTCGCGACTTCTTTTGGAAGTTGAGGCTCGGTTTTTGCTTGGACCCGGCAAACACCCGTGCCGAGCCACCGGCTTTCGGACGATCCAACAACGCGAACACTCAAACACGAGAGGCCCCCACCATGCGCTGCTTCAGAGTCCTGCTTATCATTTCAACTATGTCTCTTGCAACACCCGCGATTTTGCCGGCCCAGACGGTCAAGGGCGGTCGCGCATACACAAAGGCCAAGAAACAACTTGCCCGCGAAAAGAAGGAACTGCAGGACTTCGCCACGTTACTGGCGGAAATGGATGACATCCGCGTCCCCCGCCACATGCGTGACTTCTGGGCGGTAAACGCGAATGTCCGCAGCGCCATGAAACGCGAATTCGATCAGGCAAACAAGAGACTCGCGCGGGAGAGGGCCGCGGGGCAGGTGGATCGGCCCGAGGCAACAACGCAGGCGGCGCGCACGACGCCGACCAACTATTTGGACGTGGTAGGCGACTGGCGGGTCGAGGAGAAAGACAACCTCGTGGCCCTTTCGACGGCCGAGCTCACCGAGCGCATAAAAGCCATTATCCAGGAGTCACAAGGACTTGAGCGCGTGCTTGCGGCCGGGGAGATGGACGTCATGGAACGTTACCGTTTCCTCCTCGGCGAGTTTCTCGGGCTGATGGAGGACGAGGTCAGCGCCCGAGCCGAGGCACTCGAACGCTAATTCTCAACCACTCATCCGTTCGGAATGCTCGGAAATAATCTGAGCTATCGTTTCCGCCGTTTTCAAGACGGCCTCGCTTGTGCCACCTGACAGGCCCGTGCCACCCGATTCCCCCGTTACGCTAAGAGCGCCCAGGGTCTCTCCGGTCGTCGCGTTGATGAAGAAGATGTCCCGTGGTCATCGAGGTATTGCCCGCGAACGCCCCAGAAGGAGGTGTTTCGAGTATGCCGCCGTTGGCCACCTACCCCCGTGTTCGGCACCGCCATTGCACCTACCTTCTTTTTCCATGAGGAATCTCGTCCGAGCAGCTACGCGTTGATATGTAACTAGAATAAACACAAGTAATTGGAACGATTCACCCGGCAAGAGCGGTGGACGTGCACCGGTGCCCATCTGCAACGCAGGAGGCAGAAATGCAATCGATCACCAGTAGACGAGGTTTACCAGGACAGACGAGCCACACGGCCACCGGACCGGCGGGCAAGCGCCCGTATTATGGATGCCGGGGCGTGGTTCTCGCAACCGTGTTGTTTCTGGCGACGGCGTCCGGCGCGGCGAGCCAGGATGTCTCCTGGACCCATCAATTCGGCAGCGTGAATTCGGAGCGTTCGTCCGCCGTAGCCATCGGCGCAACAGGTGTATTCGTTGCCGGTCAGATCGAGCGCGGCAGCCTGGCCGGTGAGACCAGCGCGGGGGACGCAGATGGATTCATCCGCATGTACAGTGCCGGCGGCGCGGTCCTGTGGACACGACAGTTTGGTACGTCGAGCTACGACCGGCCATCGGGGATTGCGACGGGAGCCTCCGGCATTTTCGTCGTTGGCAGCACGTTGGGGCAGTTCAACGGCCAGGTTCACCTGGGCAGTTTCGATGTTTTCGTACGCAAGTACAACGCTGACGGCAGCGTCGCGTGGACGCGCCAGTTCGGGTCATCAAATTCCGACGAGGCGTCCGGAGTCGCCGTGCACAGCGGGGATATCTACGTGACGGGATGGACGAACGGCGTGCTGCCAGGCGAAGCCGCCTTGGGACATTTTGACGCGTTTGTCGGCAAACTGGATTCCGCGGGCAACGTCGTGTGGGTCCGCCAATTTGGATCGTTAAGTTTCGACAGGGCTTATTCCGTGACGGCCAACGCGAGCGGTGTCTACGTTACCGGCCAAGCCGGCTACTCGTTGCCCGGCGAAATTCACCTCGGCAGTGCCGACGTGTTTGTCCGCAAGTATGACTTTGACGGCAACGAGGTGTGGACCCACCAGTTCGGGACGAGCGCCGATGATCTGGGCGCCGGTGTATCGGTGCATCCGTCCGGACTCTATGTGGTGGGACGCACGTCCGCGGCCTTGCCGGGCGAGGTGAGCAGCGGCAATTTCGATGCGTTCATCCGGAAATACGACACGGACGGCAACGAAATATGGACTCACCAGTTTGGCTGGATTGGTGTTGAGGAAGCGTTCGGTGTTTCCGTGGACGGCTCGGGCGCATACGTGGTGGGATCAACCAGTATAGGGTTATCCAGCGAAACGAGTACGGGTGGAGCCGATGCGTTTGTCCGTAAGTTTGACCTGGATGGCATCGAGCTGTGGACCAGTGAGATTGGGTCGGCTACCGAGGATGGCGGCCTGGCCGTATCCGCTCGTGAGTCCGGTACCTACGCCGTCGGTTATACATTTGGCACGCTGCCCGACGAGGTGAGTGCCGGCGGACGAGACGCCTTTGTGATGGGGTTTGGCGTTGTGGAGGCGCCTTTGCCCGACCTGCCGGTCACGATGGATATCCTGCCCGGCTCGTGTGAAAATCCATTCAACCTCGAATGGGCGAAGCACAACCAGGGGAACGACAGTCTGCTGCCCGTTGCGCTCGTCGGTGGATCAAACTTCGACATCCAAGACGTAAACCCGGAAAGCGTGCGCCTCGAAGGCGTCGTAGTGCCCGTGCGGTTGCGCTACGAGGACGTGAGTTCGCCCGCCGCACCCGGGGACGCTGATTGCGAATGTAGCGCCTACGGTCCGGATGGACAGGTTGATTTAATGCTGAAATTCAGCAGGCTCGATATTGTTCAGGCGCTGGGCCTGGTTTCAGACCGCGAGGTGAGAACACTGACACTTACCGGAACGCTTCGGGACGGGACCTCGTTCGCGGCCACCGACTGTATTAGTGTTCTTTCTGAGCATGACGCCGTCCTTCTGGACGCCGCGCCGAATCCTTTCAATCCGGTTACGACAATCAATTATGTCCTGCTCGCTCAACTGAAGGTGCGACTGGACGTTTTTGATATTCGCGGACGTCTCGTGGCGAACTTATTCCAGGGCACCCAGTCCAGTGGATTCCATTCTTTTCGGTGGGCTGCGGAAGGGCAGGCCAGCGGCGTGTATTTCTATCGCCTGCGAGCGGGTGATACCGTTGAAACGGGTCGTGTAACGCTGCTCAAATAACCGCTTGGAATGCACACATTTTCCGGGCCACCCACGTCCACTCATCAGACCTGGGTGGCCCTTCGTGTTTTCACTTCATTTTTTGCAGAATAGCATCGAAGCGGGGATCGCTGCGGATGGGATCGAGGTCCGGATCACCCTGCGCCCACTCCTTCTGTGCATAGCCGGCGTCTATGGCCCAGTCGAAATAGCGGATCGCACCCTCCAGCTCGCCGGCCACCGAAAAAACACACGCGATATTGTAAAGGAGGAGTGGATTCTCCGGATCCATCGTCACGGCGCGCGTCGCCCACTGGAGACCCGACTCACGTTCGCCCAATTCGATAAGGGCGGTCGCGCCCAGGTAGGTGGCACGGGAATCGTCGGGGTTGAGCTGCATGTGGCGTTCCGCATTCTCCAGGCCGCGCTGGTATGCCGCCTCCGCGCCCGCGCGAAGATTCAGCGCCTTGTAGGTTCCGGCCAGCAGAAACTGGACCTGGTAGTCTTCCGGTTTCACCAGACCGGCTTGTTCAAAGAGTTGCGCCGCTTTTTCCATCTTGCCCTGTGTCCTGAGGCTGCGCGCGTAGAAATAATACGCCTCGAAAAGCCTGGGGTTCAGACGAATGGCCTCCTCGAACTCGGCCGCGGCTTCGTCGTACTGTTTCTTGAGAGAGGAGACGGCAAAGCCGCGCGCCGCGTGCGCCTCCGCCAGGTCGGAATCCAGCTCCAGAGCCTTCTGGCTCGTCTCGAGCGACTTCTCGAGGTTCTCCGTATTGCGGTCGAAATCGGTGAAGAGCACCGAGTAACAATCGGCCATTCCGGCATAGGCCAGTGAATAGTGCGGATCGAGTTCGATCGCCCGTTGGAACATTTCGAGCGCATACTCGATACTCTTGCGCTGCCACCGGTAGAAGAACTGCCGGCCGCGGAGATAGAGGTCGTAGGCCTGGACGTTCTTGGTGGCCGTCTTCTCCATGCTGCGCTTTGCCTGCGGTGTCAGCTTCACCTTCAGCGCGTGAACGATGTTTTCGGAAATCTCATCCTGGATGGCGAAAACATCCTCCAGCTCACGGTCGTAGCGCTGCGACCAGATGTGGTAACCGTCCGCAACGTTGATCAACTGGGCGGTGATGCGCAGGCGGTTACCCGCCTTGCGCACGCTGCCCTCGAGAAGTGTCTTCACGCGGAGTTTCCGGCCGATCTCGCGGATATCCTGGTTCTTGCCTTTGAACGCGAAAGACGAGGTTCGTGATACGACCCGCAAGCCTTCGACGTTCGTGAGGTCGTTGATGATGTCTTCGGCCATACCGTCGCAGAAATACTCCTGCTCCTTGTCGGCGCTCATGTTCGCGAACGGAAGCACTGCGATGGAGAGTTGAGAGATGGATACCGGTGTCTCCACCCTTGCTGTGGTGGCCTCGTACTCGCGCTTGAGCGCCATCAGGTCGATCGCTATTTCAGACGCGCGCTGGTACCGGTCGTCCGGATTTTTTGCCAACGCGCGGCTCGTTATTCGTTCCAGGTCCACGGGCAGGTTCATCTCCAGCGGGGCCGTTGGTTCGTTGAGGATGGAATGCACGACGGCCTGGTCGTATTGACCGGTGAAGGGCCGGCGGCCAGCCACCATTTCATAGAGGACGACGCCCAGGGACCAGATGTCGGTACGGTGATCCACATTCGCGCCGCTGGCCTGCTCGGGCGACATGTACTCGATCGTGCCCATGGTGGTGCCGGTCTTGGTGACCCTCGTACTTCCCGCCAATTTCGCCAGACCAAAGTCCATGATCTTGACCTGGCCGCTCGGGGTTACCATGATGTTCGCGCTCTTGACGTCACGATGAACGACGCCCTTGTTGTGTGCGGCGTCCAGCCCGTCCGCCACCTGCAGGGCGATTTCCAGCGCTTCTTGCAGCTCGATACGCCCCTTGCGCAGCTTCTCCCGCAGGCTTTCACCTTCTATGTGGGCCATGGAGATAAAAGTCTGGTCGTCCGCCTCGTCGATCTCGTATATGGTACAGATGTTGGGATGGTCGAGAGCCGCCGCCGCTTGCGCTTCATGGATGAAGCGGGTCTTTCCCTCGGCGCTGTTGAAAATGTGCGGCTGCAGAAATTTCAAGGCGACGGCACGCTTGAGCTTGCTGTCCTCGGCCTTGTAAACAACCCCCATGCCGCCCTCGCCGAGTTTCTCGCTGACCGTATAGTGCCGTACTGTTCGACCAATCATTTCCATAAGAATAACGGTAACGGGTGGCGAGACTCCGCGTCAGGGTGTGGAGTCCGTGCGGGTGAGATAAAATCCACGCGAAGCGGTTCTCTGTCTGTCTACCTAATAACATTCTAGCGGGCGTTTGTCAAGCATCGCGATGACGTAACTTGTCCACTGGTATCTGGTTGTATCGTTTTGAGCGGTCGACTGCCACGGCCTTGGCTTTTGACTCGGGGGGGGTTCCCTGATAAGATGCTGGCGGACGCGAAAGCCGCGGTTGCGAGTGAATCTCCCTTTTGATCCCCAACCATTCAACGAGAACCCGATGATCGATCAGCCCGCCGCGCCGGGATACTCCAAAGCTCGCGGACTCCTCGCGGTTGCGCTGGGTTTGCTGGCCGTGGGATTGGCCGCTGGCGCCGTATCGGCATCGCTGTGGGCGGAAGTGGGAGACGCCACTCTGAGGGGCGATATCGAACTGCTGGCGAACTACGGAATGATCGAAGGTCCCTTGATCACGTGGCCGGTTCCGTGGGCGCAGATCTCGAAGGGGCTGCACGTGGATCCAGACCGGAGGTTACCTGCCCACGTGCGCCGAAGCCTGCTCAGGGTTCGAGAACGCCTGGAGCAAGAAGAGCAGGCGGCCGGCTTACGATATGGCTACGACGTCACCGTGGCGAGCCGCCGCCGTCTGGTCCAGGGTTTCGACGGCGCCGTCCGTGAGGAACTGGACGGCCGTGGGTGGGTCGAACGCCGGTGGAAATCGACGTTCATACGTTTGAGCGCCGGTTACGAGGGCGGCCGGGAAGGCGATTTCAAAGCCGACGGCGGCCACATAGCCCACGCCGTAGGGAACTGGGGAGTGTACGGCGGCTACGTCGATCAGTGGTGGGGTCCCGGTTGGGGGAACAGTCTGATTCTTTCCAACAACGCCCGTCCGATTCCAAGGCTCGGGTTCATGCGTCTCGCTCCGGACGCGTTCGAGACACGGTGGCTCAGCTGGATGGGTCACTGGCGCGTGAACGGGTACGTTGGCCTGCTCGACGATGCCCGGGCGGTCACATCACCACTGATTGTCGGTGTTCGCCTGACCGCCACTCCAGTGCGCGGTTTCGAGATGGGCGTTACGCGCACGCTCATCATCTGCGGCGAAGGTCGGCCGTGCGATTTCGATACGTGGATCGACGCGCTGTTCCCGTTCAACGAAGCGGATAATACAGGAACGCGGGACGATCCCAGCAATCAGCTCGCCGGCCTCGAAGCGCGGTACACGTTGCGTATCCGGGATCACAACCTTGCGTTGTACGGTCAGTACTACGGCGAGGACGAAATCGATTTGTGGCTCAGATCGGTGTTCGGCCTGTTCGGCCTGTCGGTCGGCGGCCCTTTTCGTGGCGGTGGCCGCTGGCACCTCGGCGGGGAGTACTCCGATACCGCAGCGGACGGCATCGACGGCCGTTCGACGATTTTTAACGTGATATACAACCACAGCATTTACCGGACCGGCTATCGTTACCGGGGGCACGCCATCGGTCACAGCCTCGATGGTGACAGCCGTCTCTTTTCACTGAGCGCCTCCGTGACCGGCAGCGGCGGCGGGACCTACCGCTTTCGATACCACCGGGCCAGCGTCAACCGCGACGGCGGCAGCGCGACCGATCCGACCGGGAAAAGCCGCCACACGGTGAGCGCATCGGCCGAGATCATCCACGTCCTGCAAGCAGGTGCAACGTTGCCGACCTCGCTCGGTGAATTCGGCGCCGACATCTGGTGGCAGGACGACCGTCCCAACACACCCCGCGATCTGAAACCGGAGACCGGTGCCAGGATCTCTTGGCAACGCCGCTTCTAAGGCAGTTCTATGAAACCAGGAGCTAGAATGCAGCTGGCCTTGATCTTTGCCTTTGCCGTGCTGTGGCGTGTATTGATGCTTTTCCATTACAAGATGATCGACACCGATGCCGCTTACTACGGAGCCGTTGCACGCTTCTTCGCCGAAGGCCATTGGGAAAGGGGCCTCGACCCCGTCTGGCCGCCGTTTTACCCGTGGATGATGAGCATTCCCGTCCGGCTTGGTTTGTCGCTCGAAGCATCCGGGATCCTCGTATCGCTGCTCGCCAGTGCGGGGTGCGTCGTTTGTTGTTACTTCCTTGCGAGGGTTATCGCCGGACCTCGCGTGGGCATCATGGCGGCCGTGGTCGCGGCCGTTCATCCGCGGTTGGTCATCATTTCACAGAGCCTGTTAACGGAAGCGTTGTACCTTTTTCTCACGGGGACCGCCCTGGCCTTGTTCTGTCAAAGCTTCCAGGTCGTTTGCCGCGACGTCAACGGGCGAGCTTCGATCGGGATTTTCCTGACCGGTATCGTGCTGGCCTGCGCGTTTCTTACCCGCCCCGAGGCAGTCATCTTTTTCGTCTTACTGCTTGCAGTAACGGCCGGGCGAGCAATCCTTCAGCTCGCACGCCGGCAAACGCTCCGGATGTTTCTTGTACCACTTCTGCTGGTTGCGGGTTTCCTTGTCCCGAGCATGCCCTATCTTTACGATGTGGCGAAAACAGAAGGTCGCTGGATTATCGGGGAAAAAGGTGCCTTGAATTTCTATCTCACGTATCGAGATGCCTACAAAGCGGAAGGAATCCAGGTACAGCCCTCGGATTACGCGACGATCACCGGCGCAAGTGGCGAGAGAAAGCCGGGCAATTATCACGTCGGTGAATTCATCCGCCGACGACCGGGGATGGTCGTCAGGAGAACGCTTGGCAACCTGCCAAGCGCCATTCTCAACAAGATACCCTCGCTGATGTATTGGCCGCTCATGCTGCTCGCAATCAGCGGGATCGCCTACCGGAGAGGCGTTCCGCGGTCGATGTATGAAACACTGTTCGGCGTATGGATACTGGTGATCGCGGTCGCGATATCTCCACTTTTTCTCATGAGACGGTTCTTTGCGGCGGCCTTGACCCCACTCATTGTGTGGAGCGCGATTGGCCTCGAGGAACTCCGGTACCGGACGAGCCGGCGGGTCTTCGCGTGGTCCGCCGTCGTTGCCGTGGTGGGTTTTTGCGCGTACACGAACTATTCACTCGGTAAGAGGTCGTGGCCGGTGCTCTATAAGGAAGCAGGAACGTGGCTCAAGAGCAACGCGGCGAATTCCGTCGTGCTTACGGGAAGAAAACCGGAAGTATCGTTTTACGCCGGATCAGAGTTCCGGCCGCTCGAGGTGCAGAACATCGAAGAGCTCGAAGAATACTTGCAGAGTGAACGAATCACCCACCTGGTGGCGGAGGATTACATCATGCCGTCCACCCACCCTGACCTCGCCTATCTGATCGATCCGCAGGAAGCGCCCGTGTGGCTGCGCCCGGTCTTCTCCGCCAGGAAGGACGGGCACAGCCTCGTCCTGTACGAGTACCGGTGAGCGGCGCGCCGTACGCCCTCCAGGGAGAAAGGAGCGCTGCCTTGTGGGGCAGTTTCCGGACCGTTCGCGGGAGTGAGCGAGGATCACGCAGTGGCCAGCGCGGGTCCTGTCAGCGAACAGCCCGTCCGTGCTCGCAAGCTGCGCGCGGCCGGGCGCCCGTTCGCTGCCACCC
>JAZGDW010000047.1:0-7565 GCA_036478295.1 Candidatus Krumholzibacteriia bacterium | reverse complement strand
TCCGCGGTTACCTTCACCGATGGCATAGACGCGCACCGTGCTTTTCTTGGAAATCTTGAACTGCTTGCGTTCATACTCGTTGTTGCCGATACGCACGATCTGGGCGATTACCGACTTGTCTTCCTTTTCTTCGTACGCGGTAAAGTCCGCTTTGCTGCCTTCCGTAAGGGAAATGGTCAGACCCCAGTGATCGGGGTCGTGCGGCGGGGAAGAGTTCCAGTGCCGGTAGGAGTGCGAGCCGTCCGTCATCGCGTACACGAGGTAGTTTCCCTTGTCGAGCTTGATGACTTCGTTGACCATGCGATTCTTGCTGGCGCCGCCCGCGTGGTCGCTGCCGCGATAACTCAGCGCCCACACCGTCTCTCGCGTGTCGGCGTCGACGATCCAGCTGTAGTCCGCCATGTCGCCCCCAACGCCCTCGCCGATCGCGTACACCCGAAGCTCCATGGGTTTCTTCAGGGTAAAGCCTTCACTGCGAAACTCTTCGTCCCGAAGCTGGGTGAGCTCGAGGAGCACGTTCTTGTCCTCGAGTTCCTTGTAGACGCCCATCTTGGCGTACTTGGCCATTCCCGGGTCTGCGGCGCGAATGGTCAGCCCCCAGAAGTACGGGTCATAGGGAGGCGCCGCGTTCCAGTCGTCGAAGTTGTGCGAGTCGTCCGTCGCGCAAAAAACCGCGTAGGACCCGGCGGGAAGCGAGACTTTCTCTCTGCTCATGCGGTTCTTGGATGCGCCGCCGGCGGCCTCCGAGTGGCGGTAGTCGAATTTCCATACCGTTTCGCGGGTCGAGGTGCTGACGATCCACGAGTAATCGTAGTTGCCATTCTTGTTCATCTCACCGACGGCGTAAATATCGAGGTCCATCGCCCGATCCAGCGTCAACCCGAGCCTTTCGAAGCGGTTGTCTTCCAGCCCGGTCAGCGACACGATGGTGTTCTTTTTCAGCTGGGCGTGATAATCACGGAGGTCCGCTTCTTCGAGGGGGCGGCCTTCACCGCGCACGACGATGCGGAACCGCTTGGCCGCGCGCCGGTAGTCCCGATAGTCGAAACCGCGGTCGAACAGCTCATCCAACGCCTTGCCAAACAAATCTCCGGGCCGATCCCACGAGCGGTCACCGTTCCAGGGGAACGATGCATAATAGACTTCGTAGCGCCCCGCCGGCAGGCTGGGGTTGCCCGTGTATTCACGCAGATGTTCGGAGCCGGTCTCCGAGTCGGCGTCTCTCAGGTCCCACACGACTTCACGGGTTTTCGCATCGAGAATCCAGGCAGAGCTCAGCTTGAGGTCACTCCGCCTGCTGCGGTGACGCATCCCGACCGCCGTGATCGACACCCGCTGTTTCTTGCCAAGCTCGAACCCGGCCGCGACCACCTCATTCGGGCGCAACCGTTCGATCTCGACCAGGACCGACTCCTGAGCGAGCGCAGGAAGGGCAAACGAAAGACTGATTACTACCAGAATAGCTCGCTTTAGCTGGCGACGAATTGTCATGCTCGGAAACCTCCGCTTCATCGGTTAAGACGTCCCTCCCCGGCCTGGAGTTGCAAAGGGGTCTAACTCTTTCATAATATGTGAATTAAGTCACGTGCCTGAGCAGTTCCGACCCGTGCCGGAGCATTCCGGGGCACCGCGGGATCATCGCTGCTGGCCGATGTTCTGTCTGGTTAGACCCTCAGGTAGCTCAAAAAGTTGGGGATCAATTCGCTCCCTGCGGACCTCCCGCACCCTGGACTTCTCGGCGGGCTTGCCGTCCCGGTAGGCAACCACCATGATAGGAAACCCATCGACGCCGGTTACGTCCTCCCTCGCAAACGAAAAAAAGGCGGGCAGCTTCTGGCCGGCACCTTCGAACATGTCCGCCATGTCACCGAAGATGGCGAGGTCTCCCTGGTTGATACCCAGTGCCTTCCACGATGCGGCCCAGACTTCTTCCACCTTCTTCCCCTCCTGATTTCCCTGGTACTGGTCACACGTCCACTCACCCACCCGTGTGCCGCTGGCCACTTTCTTGTACTCGGGGCGGGTGGGCTTTTGTGCGAGTTCCGCCAGCGGCCGCCGGTAGAGCTTCTGCATCTGCCGCTTTTGCTCCGGGGTTAGGTTCTTGATCTGCCGGTCGAGCATCTCGCGAGATTTCTCGACCTGCGCCCGGATGCGCTGCATATCGGCATAGGTCACCTCGACATAGGTCGACGCCCGGCTGTCGATCAGCCAGTAGTGCGGCTCGTCTTTGGGGTTCAGCTTGTAGATGATCGTCATGTCCTTGCCGCCTTCGGTGGAATCGATTCGCATGCGCTTCTTCTCCAGGTACACGGTCGCGGTACCCTGCGATTTCGGCGCGGTGTACGTCTCGGTGTCGACCACGAGGACCGTACCCGCCCTCGAATCCGGGACGAGGGCCGCGATGAGACCGGCGACGGCAATCCATGACTTTGTCGTTTTCATGATACGTGTTTCTCCTCGCAAAAGTGAGCCGGCCAGGGGCAGCCAAATCCCTGTTCCTGCGGCTCCCCACCTATGGTAGCGTGGATGCAACCGCCTGTCAAACTGCCCGCCGGCAAGCGGATGTTCTACGGAAAGGAGATACGCATGCGTCTCGACGGTTGGTGCTGGGCGAGTTTTTTTGGACGGTGGGTGGTCGGGCTGATCTTTCTTATGGCGGGTTGGTTCAAGGTTTTCAATATGGGCGCCGTGGAACACGCGCGCCGTTTGTTTGTCGAAGGGTACGCCGACACCTGGATTCCGGCGTGGCTGTTGTGGCCGCTCGGCGTTAGCATTCCCTTCGTCGAGCTCATCGGGGGCGCGCTGGTGTGCGTCGGCCTCCGCGTTCGCGAGTCCCTCATAGCATTTGGCGGCATCCTGGTGATCGTCACCTACGGCCACCTGCTCAAGGATCCCTTTCATGATATTTCAGGACACATCTTCACGCGCCTGGCGCTTGTCGTGTTGGTCCTGATGATCCCGCGCGAGCGTGATCACGGCTCACTCGACTACTGGTTTTTTTATCGGAAAAACGAAGAGTGACGTGGGGCCGGAAGGGGGTACCGGTCAAGGGCCGTAGCGAAGCACGGTCCCGGTAGAACCTACCGCGTAGACTTCCTGGAAAGAAACTCCCGCGACACCTGTGAGCCTCATGGTGGTGACGCTTCTTAGCCGGTGCCACGCCACGCCGTCGTGGTGGAGAATGATTCCCTGGTCACCGACGGCGAAGACATCGTCTTCGCCGTCCCCCCAAACGCTGTGCAAGGAGAGAGTCGTCCCGCTGGCCTGTTCTTTCCACGAAATCCCGTCGAAATGAAGGATGGTGCCGCTCGTGCCTACGGCAAAAAAGTGGTCCGGGTCGCTTCCCCACACATCGAGTAGCGTGCGGTCGGTGCCGCTCTCTTTTGCGCTCCAGTCCACGCCGTCGTAGTAGAGCAGCGCGCCCTGGACGCCTACCGCATATACGTCGCTGCCGCTCGTGCCCCATACCGCGCGCAGGTTGGCGCCCGGCACACCGCCCATCGGATTCCAGCCACTGCCGTCGTAATGCAGGACGAGGCTATCCCTACCGACGGCAAATACGTCGCTGGCAGATGCCCCCCAGACGCCGGTTAGCGTCAGCAAAGTCCCGCTCTGCATCGGTTGCCAGTCTTGCCCGTCGTACCTCAGGATGACACCACCGTCGCCGACGGCGAAAACGTTGTCGGACGCAGCACCCCACGTGGCCTTGAGGCTTTGTGATGTACCGCTGGGCACCCGTTCCCAAGAACCGGTCGCGTTGGACAGGATTGTTCCTCTCGTACCCACGGCGAATGCGTCGCCTGTGTCCGCTGCCCACACGTCCAGAAGCAGGGATATGTCGCCCCGGTGCCAGGACTCCCATCTCGTCCCGTCGAAATTCAAAATGATACCGAAGGCACCCACGCTGAATACGTTGTCTCCGGAAGTTCCCCATACATCCCACAACTCGTTACCGACGCCGCTCGCCATCGGCTGCCACACGCTGCCGTCGAAGCGTGTGATACCACCGTCGAAATCTGCGGCGAACACGTGGCTCGAGTCGGCACCCCACACGGCGAGAAACCGGTCCGAGGAGTTGCCGTACGCCGGCGTCCAGTCCGTGCCGTCGTAGCGAAATATGGTCCCGGTCCGTCCAAGGTTGCCGACGGCGAACACGTTATCAGCTGCGCTGCCCCAAATGCCGCGAAAGGTAATGGCATCCGCCGTGAAAATCTCCTCCCACACGCGGCCGTCATAGCGGAGGATCGTCCCCCCTGTGCCGGCGGCGAAGACTTCACCCGTCGGTGCCGCCCACACACCGCGCAGCAGGCCTGTGGTGTTACTCATCACGGGGCGCCATTCGTTGCCATCGTAGTGAACGATGGTTCCCGCCTCACCGACGGCAAATACGTCGCCGCCCGATGTACCCCAGATATCCCACAGGCGCCGATCGGTTCCGCTGTCCACGGGCCGCCAGGACGCGCCGTCGAAGTGCAGGATCATCCCGTCGTCTCCGACGGCGAAGACGTTATCGGGCGCGCTGCCCCAAATGTCTTCAAAGCCTTTCAGCGTTCCGCTGTCCATGAACGACCACGTCACGCCGTCGAAGTGGAGGATAACGCCCGCGTCACCCACGGCGAAAACGTCATCCGGCGCCGAAGCCCACACGCCAAAGAGGAACTGCCCCTGGGGAACCGGATTTTGCCATCGCCACGATAGCTCGGGCGCGGACGGCCGCACATGACTCTCGTCGCAGGCGACTAAAAGAAACGAAAGCACAACGGGGACAAACAGCGAGTGATGCGCGAGGGGTCTCCTGAGCATGACCTGGAATGGCGGTGGGACTGCTCCGCACCGCATGGGGTGGCGCCTGTACCACCGGGGTTTGTGATTGGTGCCGGGGCTGGCGGTAATGATCACAGGCCCAGTTTCTTCAAATAATCCTCGTGGCCGTTCTTGTTGAGGCGCCAGTACTGGAGCCGCTCGGAACCGGTCAATTCCGCCACGATATCGGGGGCGAACTGCCACTTTACGATCCGGTGGGGGTACTGCTCTTCGATGTAGAACACACCCTCTCGCCCGTCGTCGACTTTTACCCTGTAGACCATGGTGTTGAACCGGCCCGCGGGCACCTTGATCCGCATCATCTTTTTCTCACGCTTGATCTCCGCGCCGATCCAGGCCATCGGTTTGTGTGACAGTCTGCCAAAGTAAACGCTCGGCAATAGTTGAATACTGATTTTCTTGCCTGGCTCGAGATACTCGCCGCGCAAACCACGGAGCAGTATGAAAAGATTGTCTTCGGCGACACCGTCCGTCGCGACCTTCAGGTTACGCGGTCCCGATTCGTTCTCGAAGTAACTGTAGTAGTGCCCGCTGATCGACGTCGGATCGAAACGCAGCTCCTCGTAGACATGGCCGCACCATTCCGCACTGGTGAATGAGATCTTGGCGGGCGAGAAGTCATCGGAGTGGACGAAGATCGATATCATCGTGTTGTAGTCGTATATTCCCGTCTGGAAATCGCGCACGATGTTCAGCTTGAGCGCGTCGAAGGTGTCGGACGGGTTGCGGTTGGGGTCGTCGACTTTGACACGTTTCGACTCGCTGAACGGCTCGGTCACGTAGATCATGACGCAGTTTCCGTCACGCTCCTGACCGTAGCGAGACACCTTCAGGTTGTATCCGTTCAACTCGGCCTTGCCGTCGTGCCAGTGGCTGTCGAACTCCTTGTCGCCGGCGTGCGCCGCACCCGCCCCTATGAGCAAGGCGGTCCAGAACAGCAGCGCGACCCACACGAGCGATGCTGTCAATGCTCGCGCCGCCCACGCCGCCGTCCGCACCCGAGTCATCAACGGCGCAGCCCATAACCCGGCCGCCGTCCGCACCCGAGTCATCAACGGCGCAGCCCACAACCCGGCCGCCGCCCGCACCCGGGTCATCAACGGCGCAGCCCATAACCCGGCCGTCAACCGGGCGGGAAATCTCGCTCTATGTGTATTGCGAAGTTTCGGATGCATGATCTCTCTCCTCTTTACTTGTTCACGATCCCGTGTTTCTCGCCGACCTTGCGGAATGCCGCTATCGCGCGGTCGAGCTGTTCTCTCGTGTGGGCGGCCGAGAGTTGCACACGGATTCGCGCCTGGCCTTTCGGCACTACCGGAAAACTGAATCCGATGACGTAAATCTTCTCGGCGAGGAGGTCCCGCGCGACGTCGTGCGCGAGCCTTGCGTCACCAAGCATAATGGGCACGATGGGGTGTGCTCCTTCTTTGATATTGAAACCCGACTCGGTCAATTGACTCCTGAAATATGTCGTATTTTCCTCCAGGCGGTCCCGAAGCTCGGTGGACGTACTGAGTAGATCCACCGCCGTCATCGCCGCCAGGACAATGGAGGGACTGAGGGTGTTCGAGAAAAGGTACGGTCGCGACCGCTGGCGCAGGAACTCGACGATTTCCTTGCGTGCGCTGGTAAAGCCGCCGGAGGCACCGCCCATGGCCTTGCCCAGTGTGGAGGTGATGATGTCCACGCGCCCCATGACGTTGCGCTGCTCGTGGGTGCCACGACCCGTCTTGCCCACGAAACCCGTCGCGTGGGAGTCGTCGATCATCACGATCGCGTCATATTTTTCCGCCAGGTCGCAGATGTCATCGAGCCTGGCGTAATAACCGTCCATGCTGAAAACGCCGTCGGTCGCAATCATGCGCAGGCGGTGGCTCTTGCATTCCTTCAGGATATCTTCGAGTTGGTTCATGTCGGAGTTCTTGAAGCGCTTGCGGTCGGCCTTGCACAACCGGACACCGTCGATGATGCTGGCGTGATTGAGCTCATCGCTGATGATGGCGTCCTCCGCCGTCAGTAAGGCTTCGAACAAACCGCCGTTGGCGTCGAAGCAGGAGCTGTACAGGATCGTATCTTCCATGCCCAGAAAATCAGAAATCTTGCGCTCGAGCTCCGTGTGAATATCCTGCGTGCCGCAGATAAAACGAACCGACGACATGCCGTAGCCGCGATAATCGAGTCCGTGGTGGGCGGCTTCCATAATCTTGGGGTGAGACGAGAGACCGAGATAGTTGTTCGCGCAAAAATTGAGTACCTTTCCCTCTTCAACCTTGATCTCCGCGGCTTGCGGGCTGAGGATGGTGCGCTCATCCTTGTACAACCCGGCTTCGCGGATGTCCTGTAGCTCTTTGGTCAGCCTGTCCTTTAACGCCCCGTACATGCTCGGCTCCTTGTCATGACCACTGGATCAGGATCTTGGCGTGACTCCGGATCCGCTCTTCGAAGTCTTCCGGCTCATATTCGTCGATGTGCACGACAGTTCCGTCACCCTTATTCAGAATGACGTCGTGGATCTTGTCGTGAATGTAATTGTCCTTGTTCTCGAGAAGTTCACGCGTGGTCTCCCACGTCTGAAAGATTCGCCGTCCGATGACGCTGTGCATTGACACACCTCTAACAATCACGCGCGAGAAATTTTCAATGGTAAAATCGCCAGCCTTGATTCCGAAGAGGATCACGTCGCCCCCCTTGCGCACGGCTGTGATGGCGTTGTTGACCGAGGAGTTGAACCCCGACATCTC
>JAZGDW010000046.1:0-3607 GCA_036478295.1 Candidatus Krumholzibacteriia bacterium | reverse complement strand
GTCTCGTACATCTTGACCACATCCATCGAGTGGCCGGCCATCGAATTGGCCAGGAGAAGCTCGACATAATCGGCGCCGTTGGTGGTGATGACCGGCGGGTTCGGCCACTTTAGCGGAAACAACACTTCCGCCAGGAACATGAAACGATCCAGATAGTCGATGTTCGCTGCCGACTCGTAGCTGATTATCTTGTCGATAAGAACGTTTATGGCGGGACTGTCGGACACCGGCATGCGCCCGTTGTACACTTCGACGTAAAGATCGGGACTGTCGACCGGTACCAGGTTGAAGCCTTCACCCCAGAGATCGTCGTGGTCGTCGTTCCACGAGCCGTCAAGGCCACCGTAGTACATGTCGACCGGGACTTCCGTCCCCTGCAGATAGAACCGGCTGATTGCGAATCGCGCGGGTACGGCGTCGGTGTCGCCGCCGAGAAGCACGTACGTGATCCCCCACTTGGCGTAGGCCTCCCGCACGAAAAAGCGTATCGTCTCCTGCAAATCGACGCCGTTCTTCGTATTCGCCTCGATCCACTCCACGGTTCTGATCACCGTGGGAACACCTTTGGCCGTCTTCCAGTCCGCGAGCCGCTGAAAATCTGACACAAGTGACTCCCGGGTGATGATCAGGTAGTCGACCGCGCTGCCCTCGAGCGACGGAAATGTCGTCGGTTGGAACCCGCCCTTTTGTTTCGGCACGCGCACCTGCTGGAACACGTAGGTGTCGTTCATCTCCGGGTTGACCACGAGGTCAGCGAGCTCGGCCCGTAACTTTTCTTCAAAATTCTCCCGGTAGCGTTCTCTGACCACGACGTGGTCCATCGGGCCGGCCCGGGTCGTTACCTCCACACGTACGTCCTCGGCGAGGAGCAGCGCCTCCCCACTCACCCGTAGCGGAAACACGGCGAAGGAGGCGATGGCACGCCCGTGCAGGTAGCCGGTACCGATATACCGTCCCCACGCTTGCGGATAGGTCTCGCCGCGCTGCGCCATGTGGACGCCCTCACCGATGGTGCCGTCCTCGGCAACCGAAGCACCGGCCAGTTCGAACTCGGCGCTCTTGTGGAGTTGTATCGTGTTACCAGCAATGAAATCGTATGATTGGACCTCCTGGCCCTGCCCCAGCAAGATGCTGAAAACCCGGTACGGCAGCGCAGGCATACCCGGGTCGGCCAGACGATCGTAGCCCTTTTGTTCGACACTTACGGTGGAGGACCCATCCGCCCGCTCGATGAGCACCTGTTTCTTGTTCAACCGCACGGTATAGGTCAGATCCGAGGCCAGAGAAACGTGGGGCGAAAAAAGAAGCGGTGCCAATCCAGCCAGGAACAACCCAACCCCGGCCGGAATCGATGCGAGCTTGCGAACCATTGGTTCCTCCTTACAAAAGATGACGAGACGGACAGACCGCTTTCGTGGGCAGTTCCAAGTCTTTGAACTTCTTATGGACGAAACGTGGGCGGAGCAACACGTGGTAGCAGTGGGCAGTAAGAACTCCTTGGGACCAGCAGGAACCGGATTGGTCAACACACCTGATGAACGCTCATTATAGGCGATTTCAGGAGGAAAGTCAAGGCCGTAACCTGCCTAGGAATGCGGCCCCAGGGCGTTTGGGGCGTCCTGGAGCGTCGTGCCGGGGGGGGCGTCGACCGGGCCGGGTGCTCCCGTGCCGACGGGCGGCGCAGTAGGCAGGTTGCACGTTGATCCGATCGGCGACTGCACAGCCGTTCCGATGTAGTCAATCAGCCCGGATCGTCAATCGGTCTCGACCTGGCTCTCCCCCGATACCGCCGATGGGTTGCCCTTGAACTTATCCTTCACCGCACCCCACCCGTCTATCGTACACTACTGGGGTGTAGTCACGGGATGAAGACTGCCGATATTGCGTCAATGTTCAGTCTTTTTACTCATAGATTCGCAGAGGAGAACTCACATGGGCAAAACTTTTCAGTCGATTACCATCAATGCGCCGGTGGACAAAGTGTGGGACGCCATCAGTGATTTTAGCAACATGAGTTGGGCACCGAATGTGGTTACAGATTTTAAGGTTGTTGGCAACGCAGGCGGGAAAGAAATCGGCGCTGGGCGTGTGCTCAATAATGTGTTTCACGAAACGCTGCTCAGTATTGACAACGAGCAACGAACTTTTTCCTATAGCATCGATGATGGTCCTTCCCCGATTTCAAAGGATGACGTTACGAATTATGTAGGGACGGTAAAGGTGCGACCTGCATCCGATGGAAACGGAACGCTGGTCGAATGGTCATCGAAATGGGAAAACAACGATGAGGCCGCCTACGAATTCTGCCATGGCATCTATCTTGCCCTTCTCGACGACATGAAGAAAAGTCTGGAGTAGCTCGCTTTGACGAGTGCGCTCCATCGAGTGGGATGGTGGAGACGAAGAAGTTGCGAATATGATGCTCGCGCGTGCGGTGGCAGAACACCGGGGCGTCAGGCGGCGACCGAAAGGGGTGGGACTATGAGACGGCCAATCATCGGTGCGCTTGCGGCGATCGTTATTACTACGACGATGGACGCAACCGGTTATTCTGCCTTTAGCGCCTTGCCACTCTTTCCGTTAATGGGGCCTTTTCTGGTACTGGCAGCGGTTTTCGCGCGTGGAGATGGGCTTCACGTGGGGTCGTCGACGTGACTATGCCATCGCTGTGCTCTACCCGCTGGTTGTGCTGGCTGCTGCTGCGCTCGTCGCTGGGCTAGCCGGTGCCATTGATGTCTCTACTACTGACTGGCGGAAGGCTGCGCTCAATATGGCGCTCATTGGCCTCTCGACAGTCATCGTCGCGACTGCGACCGAGGAAGGGTTCTTCCGGGGCTGGCTAGTAGCTTCGCTCAAACGTGCGGGCTGCAGCCAGGTCCAAATGTTGCTTTGGAGTAGTGTCGCTTTTTCGCTCTGGCACCTGTCGGGTGTTTCGCTCGACACTGGTATTGGTTTCGACCTGCCCGCAGCACAAATTCCTGTCTTCATGGCGAACGCATTTTTGTTGGGCGTAATTTGGGGCATGTTACGCCTCATTTCGGGCTCGGTGGTGGTCGCCAGCGTGAGCCACGGCGTGTGGAACGGAATTAACTACGCGCTTTTCGCGTTCGGAGAGAAAGTCGGGGCGCTTGGCGTCAAGGAGACCGGCATCTTTGGGCCGGAAGTCGGTGTCGTGGGTCTGGCCCTGAATATCATCTACGCTGCGATGTTGTGGCGCTGGTGGCGTGTGCGCGGCCAGAGCTCACACTAGATTTATTTCTTCGGGGCCTGCCTGCAGAAAGCGACACAGAAAAGATGGCGCTGTGGCCACCTACCCTCCCCAAAGTGGACGATCTTCGAACTTGTTTTGTCGGAAATCTTGCGTGAAAGGGAAATTCAGAACTGCCGCCCAGGATACTTCGCAATCATAACGATAAGGTACCTCGTGCCGAAGCCGGTGATGTAGTAACCAAAGATGGAGAAGCTATCGCCCGCGGCTGAGTAACCCGTCGCACCTGGGTTCTGCGCCGAACCGTTCGAGGGTTCGGTACCAAGTTGCGTGAATGGATTCTCAAGCAGGCCACCACCCGGGAGGAAGTCCACAAGGGTATTGCCGAGAGGGGTTATA
>JAZGDW010000045.1:0-5578 GCA_036478295.1 Candidatus Krumholzibacteriia bacterium | reverse complement strand
TAACATCCTCTTCGCCGACAAAGACATATCCCGCTGCGGGCCAGTACCACGCGTTGTGTGTTTGCCCCCCGGCCGTCAGAATGCGGCTTATTTCCACGGGGTTGGTGGGACTCCCCCCGGCGGTACCACCGCCGAGGTCGAAGATGATCAGACCGTTGTCCCAATCTGTGAAGAATCCGAGACCGTCGCGCACGTAAACGTCGTTATGCAGCACGGTGGCTGAGCCGGACGAAATCCTCGCGGTGATCGTTGGGTTGGTGGGGTCGGAAATGTCGAGCACGCGGAAGCCACCGCCATCTACCGCAACGTACACGACGTCACCCTCAATCCAAATGTTGTGCACGCCGGTCTCGAGTTCGTCTGTGAATCGCGAGATAATCGTGGGGTGTGCGGGATCCGCCAGATCCAAGATGGTGATGCCGTTGAGACCGTCGGTAGAATTTTCGTGGGTGATGATGGCGAGCGCGCCGTCGGCCCTAACTTTGACGTCGTTCATCCGTGGCGCGTCAACCTTGACGGAGTCGGTAACCAGCGGTGAAGACGGATTGCTGATGTCCCACACGAAGAGCGTGCGGCCGGGGTCCGCAACTCCGGCAACCTGAGATCCTAAGGTTGCCGTATAGGCATAGTTGCCGTGTACCCAAAGATCGGTCGTCAGGCGATCAAGCGCGCCCGAGGCTCCCACCAGCGTGAACGATCCACCGACCGCGCGCGCCTCGATGGTTAGGATTGACGTGTCTACTGCGACCCCCGGTACGCTCGCAAAAATGAATACGCTGTCCGTTCCTTGGGGTAGAAACCGTTCATCGGTCGTGATCACTCCCGCACTGAACGGCGCAGTGGACCAGTTGATGTCCGCGTCAGGTACGAGCGCGCCCGTAGTGTCACGGAGTTCGGCCACCAGATCCACCACGTCGCCCTGTCGTAGCGCGCCGGACGGCGTGGTTATCGTGAGTGTCGACTGCGCAGCTGGTGGAGGGGGTTGCTCGGTTCCGTTGGTTGGATCCGTTACGCCCGTTGGGGCGTCATCGCCGCATGCGCCGAGCGCCACGACAGCGGTTGAAATGAGACAAATATGCACAAACCCACGACGCTGAATCATGTGACACCTCCGGTGACTCTCGCACCTTGAGATCCGAGAGATTGTGGATGGTACTTCACGCCTTCTCTATGTTGTATGAGTAGACCGGTATCGTTAGGCAGGACCTTGAGATAAAGCCCAGGCGAGCTTCGTTAACCTTCATCGCTCGTCCACTCGATTATCGATGGCAGGATATAGCGCTCCATTATCTCCTCCGGCTGGTTGAACCGGCCATTCCTGTAATTACCGGAGGTGATAACGGCGACGAGGTCGAGTGACGGAACGATAAATATGAACTGACCCCCGGCGCCCCGAGCTTCGAACGACTCGATCGTCTCGTTCCCAACCGTATAACTCCGATGCCAGAAGAGATAACCGTATTCCGCGTTGCGTATGTTTTCTAGGCGACCGCGTACGACGAGAGACTGATCAACCCATTCCTCGGACAGGATACGGGTGCCGTTCCACACTCCTCCATCGAGATACATTTGACCGAACTTCGCCATATCGCGCGGTCGCAGGTAAACGCCGCCGCCTCCGTAAGCACGGCCAGTGGGATCCAGAAATATTCGGTAGCGCTTGGCGCCGAGCGGGTCCAATAGGTATTGCTCCGCGAACTCCTGCAGTGGCATCTCGACGGCATGCTCGATGACACCTCCCAGTATGTGCGGATTAGCGGTGCCGTAAATCATCTGGGAACCGGGGTCTGCCACGACGGGTGCGTCGAGTGCGAACTTCGTCCAGTCCGGTTGAGCGGACTGTTCCTGAAAAGCTGACTCGGACGCAACGGACGTACGACTGGCGTCGTCCACATCCAGCCCAGAGCGCATGTTCAGCAAATGTTGCACGGTAATTTCGCTCTTTCTCTCGTCCCAATTCTGGTAGGACTGATAACGCGGGAAGAAATCCAGCACGCGTGCGTGGACGCCGGCGATGCTGCCCCGGTCGATTGCAACTCCGGTTAGGGTCGAGGTCAGGCTCTTTGAGGCGGATCGCATGTCGTGCCATGTGTCTCTGTCGAAGCCGTAGAAGTACTCCTCGAAAACAAGGTGCCCATGCCGGGCGATCAAAACGCCATGTGTCAGCGTCAGGCTCTCGTCGGTGATGTCCGCCACCAAGTCACTGAGCAGTGCGGTATCCATGCCTTCGCTCGACGGATCGGCGGTACGCCAGCCATCTCCGGTATTCTCAGGGGCGTGATGCATGTAACCAGTGTTGCCCGGTTCTCGCGGAGTTGGTTCGGTATGGACATCTTCGTCTAATCGTCTGAAGGTGATCGAGACGGAGCTTCCCATCGCGGTAACGGTCATCTGTAGGTGATCGTCATCGGGATCGAAGTCGCCGCTGTAGACCTGTCCAAGATTCTTTTCCCTAAACGTTACGCGGTTGCCTTCGCATTGAAGGCCATAGGTCCACGGTCTCCCAACGCGCGGATCGCGCCAGAACAGAAAAGCAGCCTGCTGGCCAGCATCCTCTCCGATGAATAAGTCGATAGCCAATGTTTCGTTTGGCACAGCGAGTGGAGTCCACGTTGTCTCCCACACACCAGTTCCTTCACCTTCGGCGCGTTGCAGATGCAGGTGGATTGCATCGGAGCCGTGATAAATGAAGCCGTGTACCGATGAGCTGTCCGGAGAGAACGTCCCGCTAAATGAGATGGGGAGTGTCTCTGACTGGAACCGCAGACGGTGTCCGTCCGTCCAGATTGGTATCTCGGTTTCGTCGGATCCGGCGGACCGAAAGTGCGCTGTAAGATCGGTCATTCGAGCCGTGATGCCGATCTCGATGTTGAACATGGTTCTTGCCGCGAATTCAGCGGTCCACGCGCCGGTAAGAGCAGGCGGGCATGTTAACGCCTGCGCTTGGGAGCGAACGCCCTCGTTGGTCCGACCGAGCAGAGTCATAGCGGCTATCGGCCCAAGGAAAAGGAGGGGCAGAGACAGATTAGAGAAATGATTTCGAAGCACAGCAATCACCGGCGTTGGTATTCCAAAAAGAGTTAGGTGCTCCCCGCTCCCCGATCACACCCGCCCCTTAGATGCCGTTCGGTGTTGCACTCAAGGGGCGTCGAGCACCACCATGCGGATCCGGATCGGACGGAGAATATTCGTGCCCGAAAGGTTGACGACATCGTTGAAATACAGGATCGATCCGTCAGGGCTGATCGCGAGGTCATTGGTAAGCGACAACCTCGCGTCGAGCGCCGCTCCGTCCCAAAGGCCGCGAGTCCCGGTCCCCGCCAGCACATTCAGTTGGCCGCCCAGCGTGAGTTCATAGATGCGATTGGCCGTTCTGGCTACAACGTAGAGCACTCCATTGGCAAAGAGGATGTGCCCGTTGTTGTTGCCGGGTATGGTTGCAAAGTTGGTTCCTACGCCGTTCGATTCGATCTTGACGACGGCGCCATTTCCAAAGTTGGAGACATATAGGTTACCGTCGCTAGCGAGGGTGATGCCGTTGGGGCAGGCGAGCAGTGTGCTGGCGGAGAAGGACGTGGATACCCCTGCCGCCGTCACCTTTTGGATTGTGTTGTTTCCGCAGTTGGCAACGAACAAGTTGTCCGCAGCATCGATGGCGATACCCACGGGGTTCGAAATTCCGGTGGACGTAAAGAACGAAACGGTTCCGTCGGGCGCGATCTTGCTTATCGAGCTGCTGGCGATGTTCGACTGAAAGAGGTTCCCCTGGGAGTCGAAAGCGTTGCCCGATGCGCCATTTAGACCGGTGGCGAAAACGCTGACCTCCCCCGAGGGGGTGATCCGAAACACTGTTGTTCCGGGAGTCCCGTTCAACGCGGTTCCGAAATCCGCCGCGTAGATGTTGCCAGCCGCGTCGACGTCGAGTCCGCCCGAACCTGCCTGGATGTCATCAGTTAACGTCAAGACGAGGTTCGTGCGGGCCAGCGTGAACGCGCTGGAACCGGGCGAAAGTTGGTTTCCGGCAGCGCCGCTGCTGTCCACAACGACCAGGACGAACATGACGTAAGGTGTTCCCTCTACAAGCAGAGCCCCCTCGCTGTCAGTTGCCATTGCGCTCAGAACGGTATCCCGGTCAGTTCCGGTCGGCGCCAGCGGTGTAAAACTCGTCGCCTGTACAGCGTCCGCGGTCGCGAGATCGAAGCTGCCCGATTTGGATTGCTTGACCACAAATAGCCTGTACTCGGCAACAGCGGATTCATCGCTCGCCGCGTCGACGGACACGAAGATATCGCTCCCGTTCCCCTCGTTTCCGATGTCCGCAATGCGGATGATACTGGCGGTGGGCGCGGGTGGTGGTGGTGGTGGTGGTGGCGGTGGTGGCGGTGGTGGTGGTGGTGGATCTTCGGGCGGTGGCGGTAGATCTTCAGTCGCCGGCTGGGTCAGGGAATCGCTTCCGCAGTTGCCCAGGCTCAGCGTGACCAGGGCCAGCAACACGGCGGACATGAACCGGCTTCGAATCACTCCACAAACTCCTCTCGTAAAATATCCCGACTACCGCCCTCGGTAGCTGGGTTGTTTGGGTATGCTAGGTCCTGGGAAATTAGTTCTTGTGTACAGCAGACCGGTCGGGGAGAGGTCAGGTTCTTGTCAGGAAACAGTCAACAGACGCATCTTGCGCTGGTTCCGGAAGCACCGCACTCATGAAGCGTGGTCCGGCGAGTTCAAGTCTGCGGCCTAATACCAATTAAGCAGTACCCTGACTCACCGGTGGCAGGTTGAGTGTGGCCTGAACACATGTCAAAAGGCATCGCGGCACTTGGCGGATTCGGTCGCGACTTCCTGGACCGCGTCCCGTCTGAGTCGCTACAAAGTTGGTGGTGCGGAGGCTGACCATAGGGTCAACTCGTGTGGTGCAGCGGGCGGGGATCAGTGTGGCTGTTACCGTGACGACGACGAGTAAGTCCCGGTTAATACCAGCGTGAGATTCGAAATCTGCACCCAGCTCCTCCTAAATGCCCCCGGGGCCCAGCAATCACTCAGTAGAAGCACCAACCAGCCGCCGTTCTTGTTCGAGTTCGAGATCGTAGATATAAATGCCATACACGCCATTAACTTCTTTGTGGTAGGCCAAAAAACGCCCATTCGGGGAAAGACGCGTCCTGTAAGGAAGACGGGGGTGAGAAACGACATCGCCGTCGGCAACGGCTATAGCGTCCGTCTCGTCCAGTGTTTGCCGGAAAAAAGTCTTTCTCTGACCATCATCTTGCAAATAAAATATTTCGCTGCCATCCGCATTCCAGCTTGGGTCAAGATCCTGAAAATCATTTTGAGTGATTGGCATTTTGGTGCCATCTTCCAGGTTCAAAACCATGATCTCGGCGGAAGCTGCGACCAATTGTCGTTCTTCTGGGGTCCGGTCACCAAAGAATTTATACGAAGCTAGTGACTGAGTGAATAAAATCAGATTACCATCGGGCGACCATTGAGGGGAGTAATCGCTGTATTGACCATCTGTGACCCTTCTTCTTCCCATTCCATCAGTGCCGACTGTGTACAGGCTATGAACGCCTGGATTGAT
>JAZGDW010000044.1:0-29921 GCA_036478295.1 Candidatus Krumholzibacteriia bacterium | reverse complement strand
CGATATCACGGGTGTATTCTTCACTGACGCGAACACCGGGATCGTGGTTGGGGACAAAGGGCAAATGCGGCGAACGACGGATGGCGGTGACAACTGGGTGTTTCAGCCGAGTGGTACCAGCGGCAATCTCTTCGGTGTGTTCTTCACAAGCGCATCAACGGGCACCGTCGTCGGCCAAACCGGTATCATTCGGCGTACGACGGACGGTGGCATCAACTGGGAGAGTCAACCCGGTGGTACCACGAACGCCCTCCTGGCCGTCTTCTTCAGCGGAAGCAAGACGGGCACAATCGTGGGGCGTGACGGGACGATCCTGCGTACGACGGATGCCGGCGGATTGTAATCCACCAACCTATGCCGCCCGAAAAGATGCGTCGTACAAACGAAACCCGGCACTGTCCGCCTGGTTTCCGCACAGGTTGGTGGAAGCGGCGGGCCTGTCCGACGTCTGCTTGGTGAGCGAAGCGAACATAATGGTGGACACGGACGCAAAGAATTCGAACCGCCGCTCAGGTACCCCTGGAAGTTGCCCTCGTGGACACACGCGCCGCACCAGCCTACCAGCGAATCGCCGGGAAGGCACTTCACCTTCAACAGCTTGGCATGAGCTGTTCGGCGATCGCCAGGAGGCTCCACGTCACAGATAAGACGGTATCCAAGGCGATCGCGTGGCTTGACCGTCTCCCCAATCGTCCGATGGGCTGATGCAGCCCTTTCCCGCCCGACCACACGACGCCGGTCGGACGACGGCACGGAGGAGAAAGCAAAGGCGACAGACGACCTGGCGACTAGAAATCAAACTGGATTCTGGCGGTTGCGAGACGGCCGAGCTCTTTTCCGCCCACGATTTCCACGTGCTCTTCGTCAAGCAAATTGCTCACATTAACAAAGAGTTGGACACGAGACAGCCAATCGGGACGGTACGCGACATCCAGATCGACGACTGTGAACGATTCGACCTTACCCGTCCAGACTGCCACGTCCATGGTATACGGTGACTGGCTCCGGACCTGCAACGCGGCGGCAAAGCTGTCCGACGGTCGCTGATACTCGAGCCGCACGGCCCCTCTGTTTTGCGGAACAGAAGTGAATTCGTCCCGCGCATCGGCCCGGTGATATCCGTAGGTGGCCGCCAGGGAAAACTGGTCGACCAGCGCAACCCGGGCGTTGATGTCTATGCCCCAGCTCGTTCGGGCCCCGTCGAGCGGGGCAAACGCTAACAGGATTTCGGAACTGCTCCCCGCCTCACGGGGTGCAACGGTGCCGACCGGATTGGATGACACCTGCTGCGCGACAGCGGCCGCCTCGGCAGGGGTCATGAACCCGGACAAGTACGTCTCGAGCGTGTTGACGTCATAAAAAACGTTCGGCGTGATGGCTCGCAGCTCGGTGGTTAGACCTTTCGTTCTTCGATTCACGAAGCCATCGATGTTGATCTCCAGATTGTCCATCGGCAGCCCCTTGTAACCGAGTTCCACGTACTCGCTGACTGTCCGCTCCAACTGGTGCACATCCTGAAGCTCACCGGGGTTGAAGGGAACAAATCCGCTTCCCACTTGGAAGATCCGCAGATCCGTTTGGGCTTCGCTGGAAGACGGGGCCGGGACGGACGCGAGCTGTGGGATCATCGCCTGCAACGCGCCCCACGTGCGCGTCGCATCGGCGGTTCCAAAGTCGTCAAGCCCTCCTGGGACGAACGCCGAGCGCATGAGAAACCCGCCGTTGGCGTCGCGCGGAAAGGTCCACCCCCCCTTTGGAATCCCGACGACCTTCAGCTGGAACGGCGTCTGTCCCCCAATTGGGAAGTCCTCGAATAACACGCTGGGAGATGGCGCTCCATCGGAACGATTGAAGGTGAGCCGGAGCGCGTGGCGCGATCGCTTGGGCTCGAACACAACTCCCAATCGGAACGGAAATGCAGTTCCATTTGCCAGCCGATCGTGATGATCCGCGCGCACGGAAGCCACCACATCCCATTTCGGTGATACAACGGACGTCACCTGAGTGTATGCACCGATCTCTGTCACGGTATCGTCGTCCTCGAAACGACCCGTCAACGTGCCTTCGGATCGTATGATCGAGTTTCGCCAGTCAACCCCGTACGACAACTGATGCAGCGTCTTTCCAATCCGCACATCCTGTGCATTCAGGATCTGGCCTGCAAGGAGAAACGATCGGTCAATAAACCGTACATTGCTCGGAACAAAGAACGTCTCACCGGCGTCGTTCCCGCTGTAGGCCAGATTCGTCATGAAACGTCGCTTGTGGAACTCTAGCTGCGCATAATTGAAGCTGAAGTCGTTTAACTGGGCATAAGTTGCGGGAGCCTGGTCCAGGATTTCGAAAACGTAGGCAGTTCCGCCGCGCGCGATCAGCCTCGTCTCCGCATCCGGCCGCCACTCGACTTGAGCGCTGCTCGTGGCTTGCTCCAGCGTTTCGTGTGCCTGTTCTCTTATCGCGGGGTCCCTTGGCAGCCAGTCCTCGCCGCGAAAGTACTTGCTCGAGACCCGATAACCGAGATTCTCGCCCAACAACGCCGAATGACTCACCCAGGTCTCGAACACGGATCGCTCTCCTCCTGCGAAGGACACCGACGTAGCCTGTTGATCGAACGGTGATTTCGTCTTGATGTGGACGACGCCCAAACCTCCCTCCGGGCCGTAGAGTGAAGCCGCTGGTCCTCGGATGATCTCGATTTGATCGATGTCAGCCGGATTGGAAGCGAGAAGATAGGGAATGTTGAGTTGCAGGGTCGGGAGCCGGGTATAGCGGTGATCCTGTAGAACCAGCGTGCCGCCGTTCATCACGCCGCTCCTGAACCGCGTGTTAAAAGTAGCGGCGAGGAGCCCCTTTCTCGAAAAGGTTATGCCCATAGTGTTCTTTATCGGGTCCAAGGGCGTGAAACTCTGCTGCCGCCCGACTTCCGAGCCTTTGATCACGGTCACAGAGGCCGGCGCATCGAAGCTCGTCTCACGCCGTCTTGAAGCGCTAACTACGATCGGCGCGGCCACGAAGAGGTTTGGCTCCATCGAAATCGTGATGCCCGATGTATCGCGATCACCCGCCATAACTTCACGCCGGGTAAGGTGATACCCAATATGGCTGGCCATGAGCGTCACACTCTGACCCAGGTCCCTTTCGAAGTAGAACTCGCCCTGATCGGTCGCAAGAAACCAACCAACGACGGTACCCGCACTATCCACCATCGTGACCGCCGCATACGCAACAGGTTTCCGGGACGAAACGTCGACAATGCGTCCAGCGACAGGGGACGTTACAGCGGATGCATCCGATGCAACAGCGGCGAACATAACTAGACAGCTAAACCAGGCCTTTGTGGAAATCATCGTCGAACCTCCTTTTCCCCGCGCTGCATCTCAGCGATTCGTTCGGCCATACGCTGACGCAGCTTTACAAGCCGGGGCTCTGACTGGATCGGATCGAACATCGGGTACTGATGGACAAGGTAAACCTTTGATCCGCCCAACTCGAATGCCTCCTCGAGGCAGTCCAGCGCGTTGTCGTAGCGGGACAGCATCGCATAACACCAGGCGGCGCTGTGGGGTCCGTACAGCTTTTTGACGGCAGTAACGATTGAAAGCACGCGCTCGTCGACATCGATTTCACCCGCGGCGGCGCGGAGCATCGGTACGAAAGCTTCGGGTTGTCCCCCTTCGATTTCGACGAACTTCTTCATGGGCTCGATGGCTTTTTTGTACTCGCCCTTCATAACGTGTAGCAAGAGTAGCTCGACGTAGGCGGCGCTGTGTTCGGGATCCATGTCTATGCTCTCGATCAGTTGCCGCTCGGCGCGGTCGTACCTTCGTGCCAGCGTGAGTATCTTTCCCAGGATAACGTTCATGACAAGGTTTCCGGGATCCAGGGATACCGCTGTCTCGGCTGCCTCGATCGCGCGATCGTGTTGTCCAATTTCGCCAAGAGCCAGGCTATGGTAGTAGTAGCCCCAAGCAAGATTGGGGTTAATCTCGAGAGCCTTCTCGTAGTCGCCAATGACCATATGAGCCTCGGCGAGGTTCGGGTCTAGCGTGAGCGCTCGCTTGGCCATTTCTTTCCATCTTATGGAGTCTTTCTCTGCCAAGCTTGTCAGCTCTTCGTAGGATAACTGTCCCTGCCGATAGTAGGGGTTAGCAAACACCATGTGTGCTTCGGCGAGCCCCGCAACGGGCAGGGCCCAGGTAGAGTCCGCTGCGATCGCTGCCTGAAAGTACTCGATGGCTTTTTCCATGCCGTGTTGCGTGCGTGCTCTCATTAATGCCCTGCCGCGCTGATATGCCAGGTACGCCTCACGGTCGACGGGGGATGTCTGCTCCAGGCGTTGCCTCTCTGCCGACGCCGGAACCACATTCAGCGATTGTGCGACTTCCAGGACCAGCTTGCGTTGAGCGTTTTGTATGTTACTGACAGGCTCGTTGTACTGATCGGCCCATGCGATCTCGTCCGTCCCGGGGTCGATGAGCTGGACGGATAGCTCGATCCGATCCCCGTTCATTCGCATGCGCGAACGAAGGAGGACGGTCGCGTTGAGCTCCCCGGCGATCTCACGCGAGCTCTTTTCGGTTCCTTTATACTGGAACATGGTCATCGGATTCAGGACCCGGAACCCGTTGAGCCTGGAGAAATGCAAAATGAGATCTTCCGTTATCCCGTCGCTCAGATACTCGTGATCGGGGTCACCGCTCACATTGATGCACGGTAAGACGGCGATCGATGCACGCGCCTGGCCGTCGAAGAAAATCCTGGATACGAGGAAAAACGCCGCAACAACCGCCAGCAGACCTGCGACCCCGGCGAAAACACGCTTACGAGTGGACCTGCGGCGGGGCACCCCCGCGGGAAACGCTTCGGGGTCGCTGCGAACCTCCTCCAGGTCGGCACGGAGCTCCGCCGCGCTGGCATACCGCTCCACTGGGTCTTTCGCAAGCGCCCGTGCCAGAATGCCTTCGAGACCCGCGGGCGCGCCTGCAAGGTGAGAGACGATCGGCTCGGTATCCTCATTCATGATCGAGTAGATGAGAGCCGGTTCGACTTCCCCCTTGAAAGGCAAGCAACCAGCGAGAAGTTCGTACAAGACCACGCCGAGCGACCACAGATCACTCCTGCCGTCGAGTTCATCGCCGCGCAGCTGTTCGGGTGACATGTACGCAACTGTCCCTACCGTTGTGCCGGTTCGCGTGAGTCGCGTAGCGTCTTTCTGGCGCGCGAGGCCGAAGTCCATTAACACAGCTCGACCGGACTGCTCGAGCATGATGTTCGCGGGTTTGACGTCGCGGTGGACGATTGCCTTGTCGTGGGCTTCCTGGAGCGCGGAGCAGATTTGCATGACGGTGTCGATTGCCTCTGCGACACCGACCCGCCCATCGGCAATCTGATCGCGCAGGCTCGTTCCCTCTATGTACGCCATCGAGATGAATAACTGCCCTTCGAACTCGTCGATCTCGTGGATCGTGCAGATGTTTGGGTGGTGCAACGCTGCCACGGACTTGGCCTCGTGGACAAATCGTGTCTTTTCGGCATCCCGATCGACGACACGAGGCGATAGAAACTTCAGGGCAACCGTGCGATCGAGTTTCGTGTCGTGGGCCTTGTAAACGACACCCATACCGCCCTCACCGAGTTTGTCGAGTATGCGGTAATGGGAGATTGTCTTCCCTAACATGTGCACCCCGCAAAGCGCTATTTGTGTATTTGGACCGACCCGCGCGGACGCGCGGGACGAATCGATTCACCCATGCGATATTTTCGGAACCTGCGGTCCCTCAGGCGAGCGGCTTTTGATGACTAAACGTACCATGAACTTGACATTCAGGCATTAAGCTATTAATTGACAATTGTCAATGTTTGCCTCAGACCGTCCCGCTCCGGGCTTTTCCAGAATGTTCCTCTGGGGTTGCTCTCGAGGCCGCAGCCGGTGGAGCCCTCTACACTGGCCACGCAAGTGACAACAAGAAGTTGGGTGGAGAGAGACTTAGTGGAGGCGGCGGAGCTTGTCCGGCGCCTGCTTGGCGAGTGCAACGAGCAAACTGGTGGAGGCGGCGGGAATCGAACCCGCGTCCGAAGAAAGATCCATGCAAGCGTCTACGTGTGTAGTTCGTGGTTTTGATCCCGCCACCCGGGCTCCCCACAAACAGGATCACCGGGCGGCCCACCCTTAAATTTCGCCAGTGAAGCCAGGGCTCTCCTCGCCGGCTATTCCCCAGTGGATGACGCCCTCACGTGGGTCCTGGAGACCCATCCCACGCAGGACGAGCTGCTTAGTTAGGCAGCCAGTGCGACTGGTTCGTCGACACTTCTTGGTTTACCACAGTTTTTACGAGCTCATGGCAATCTCGACACGCAGCCTACACTCCACTATCCCCGTCGAGCCCAAATCGCCCCCATTCGAGTGTGTTGCCACATAACACCATAGCAAAAACTCGGCCAGGGATCAAGACTTGCGGCGGTTATCGCGGCATCCCTGCGGTAGTACGATTTGACGAATTCGGGCAGGGGTCGTACAATCGAACGTTGAGTCTTCTCGATCTATCCGGCAACCGGCGCCCTCCCTGCTGCCTGGCGATACCAACGAGTCGGATCCACGCCGCCGCGCAAGATCCGCACGAGCTTCGATGAATCCCGCGGACCGAATATTCGCTGCATCTCTGGCCTTACCACTGCTCTTCATGGGTTGTTCGGATCCTCAACCGTTTTCCGCGGACACTCAGCGGCCCGACCGGATTGGAGACGCCCGCCTGTCCTTTGTGGATTCAACAAGCGGCGCGACTCTCACCTGGACATCACCACAGAGCCGCGGCAACAGTGGGACCGTCGAGCGTTACGAGATTCGGTTTGTATACGATGAGCCGTTCGCTTGGGCAACCGCCGCCCCAGTGGTCGACCCTCCCCTGCCGGCGCCCCCAGGGACGGAGCAGTCCTATCACATCCGTTATCCGGATCGCGGACGAAATCTGAGCCTGGCAATCTCGAGTATTGACCACTCGGGGAACTTCTCTGCCCCAAGCAACGTCGCGGCGCTGTCCGTCCCGGGATTTACGTTCGCGGGTCAGTGCAGGCAGGTGTTTACCGACGCACCCCTGGAGGGCATCGAGGTGCGTTTGCAGGGCGTCGAGAAGAAGCATTCGGTAACAACGGATGTTCGAGGCGAGTTTTCGCAGCCGGACGTGACACCCCAGGAGTACCAGATTGCCATCCACTTCGACGGCAACCAGCCGGGGTATTTCAATTTGGATACACGATTCGTTATCACAAGCGACATTGTCCAGACGTTCCTGCTGATTCCACACAGGGGCAGCGATGTCCTTCCCTCCGAAAGCGCGTTGAGCCTGTTCAAGAGTGCGGTTGTTCGCTCACCCTCCAGGCAGGTTTTGAAGTGGAGTTTCCCCGTATCCACCTACGTTCCGCCGTTTGTGAACTCCCTGGGGCTGGATTACGGAACGGCCGCGCGGGCTGCCATGCAGCGGTGGATGGATCGAACGGGAATCACCCTCTTTGCCTTTGTCGACTCACCGCCCGCGCCGATCGAGGTGAGTGTCAAGTCACCGGGGCAGATGGGTGCGAACAACGCTGTGACGCGATATACGGTAGATGCCGACGGGTTCCTCACGAAGGCCGTCATTAATATCGTTAATGATTTCTCGGATCCAGGGTTCTTGTACCGGGTGTTCTTGCATGAGTCGGGTCACGCGATCGGACTTCAACATTTGACGGACCGTGGGTTTATCATGTATTTCGGACAGCCCCTGCCCGGAGATATTTCGGACGATGAAGTGTGGATCGTCAACCTTTTTGACGCGATACCGAATCAAACCTTTGTCGACATCTACAGCGATCCCGAACCGTAGGTCGCTTGTTTGACCGGTGTACGGTTTTTCTGTGGCTGTGTTTAGGAGTGGACCGTCGCAAGCGGGGAACGAATGAGAAACCGATTTCCTCTAGAAGGAAGAGCTATTGGGCGCGCCGTCGTTCTGGCCTTGCTGTCGGTCAGTTCCCTCCCATTTCTTTGTCCATCCTCAACAAAAGCGGGTGCTCGAGTGTCCGACCGTCCCGTGACCGGCCTGCATCAGCCAGCGGGCGGCGTGCCCCTCACGTCCAGGCCCGACTGGACCTTTTTTGCGCAGTTTGGGAGACTCGGAACGTCCGTTGCGCCCGTAGGTGATGTCAACGGCGATGGATTCGGTGACATTATTGTCGGGGTTCCGGGCCAGAACCGGTCATATGTCTTTTTTGGCTCGACGACGGGGCTAAGCCCGACTCCGTCGGTGGAATTGCTTGGGAGCCAGAGCGGGGCCGACTTCGGTTTTTCGGTATCCAGTGCCGGGGACGTGAATGGAGATGGTTTTGCGGACTTCATCATGGCCGCGCCGCTCTACGACGACGACTTCCTGGATGAGGGACGAGTGTACGTCTACATGGGCCGTGCGGCCGGTCTCATGGACACACCCTTTTGGAAGTTGTCAGGGGGGCAACCGGGCGCCCAATTCGGCTACGCGGTATCGTGGGCCGGTGACGTCAACGGCGATGGTCTCGATGACGTCCTGGTCAGCGCACCATTTGCCGATTCAGGACAGCAGGACGAAGGCCGTGTGTATCTGTATCTGGGCGAGCCGGCCGGCTTATCGCTCATTCCTGCATGGGCCATGGAGCTGGATCAGGACGGAGCCTGGTTTGGATCTTCCGTGGCGGCCGCGGGAGACGTCAACGGCGATGGTTACAGCGACGTGATTATCGGCGCGGTCCGATATGACAGCGGAGAGACGGATCAGGGAGCGGCTTTTGTTTACACGGGTTCTCCACAGGGACTCTCCGGACGGCCGGTTTGGGTTGGGGTCGGGGAGCAGCCGGGAGCGGCCTTTGCACAAGCCGTCGGAACGGCGGGAGACGTCAACGGGGATGGCTTCAGCGACATTATCGTTGGCGCGAGCGATTACGGGAGCCACTCGGGGCTGCCGGACGGCCGCGCGTACGTTTACCTGGGGTCCGCCTCCGGTGTCGAAACGGAGCCGTATTGGCAAGCGACCGTCGGTTCGGGCACCCGCTTCGGCTTCGCGGTGGCGACCACGGGCGACGTGAACGACGACGGCCTGAGTGACATCATCGTCGGCGCCAAGCCCGCACCCCAGTTTGGGGTCGCCAAGTCCTTCGCGTTCGTGTTTTTTAGCTCCGATTCAGGATTTGCAAGTACTCCCGATTGGGCGGCCTCTACGGAGGCCAACCACGTCAGTCCGGCGGTCGCGACGGCGGGCGATGTCAACGGAGATGGCCTTAGCGATGTCCTTGTCGGAAACGCACTGGACGGCACCACTAACCCTGACGGCAGAGTATCTGTCTACCACGCGGTTCCTTTCCTGGGGACGCTTGGACCCGAACCGCATGGTCTCGTTCAAGAGGGACAGCGGGACGCCTGGTTCGGCAACTCCGTCGCGAGCGCCGGCGACGTCAACGGGGATGGGTGGACCGACATGATCGTCGGTGCGTATCTCCAGGACGGCACCGCGAAGGACGCGGGTGCCGCTTTTCTCTACCTGGGGTCGCCTTCAGGTCTCATCGTCGAACCGTGGTGGCGAGGTTGGGGCGCTGGTACCGCGGAGTGGTTTGGATATTCGGTCTCATCCGCAGGCGACATCAACGGTGATGGCTTCTCTGACGTAATCGTTGGCGCCCCTCGGTATTCCAACGGCCAGGGAGACGAGGGTGGTGTCTTCGTGTATCTCGGCGCACGGTCGGGACTCGGCCGTTCGGCCGATTGGATCGGTGAGGGTGACCAGGCGGGTGCGCAATACGGGTTTTCGGTCGCGCGGGCGGGTGATGTCAACGGCGACGGATACAGCGACGTCATTGTGGGGGCCTATCGATACAGCGGCGGTGAAGAGGAGGAAGGCAGGGCGGTCGTTTTGTATGGTTCCCCCTACGGCCTGCCGGATTCACTCAGCTGGACGGCCGAGAGCCATCAGGCTGGAGCCTGGCTCGGGTATTCCGTGGCCGGTGCCGGAGACGTCAACGGCGATGGTTACAGCGACGTCATTGTCGGGGCTCCATACTTCGACAATGGGGAGGAGGATGAAGGGCGCGCGATGATCTACGCCGGATCCGCCGGCGGTCTCCTGGCCGAACCGATGTGGACGGCGGAGATCGACCACGCGGTAGGGCGTTTTGGCGTTTCGGTAGCCTCCGCCGGAGACATCAATGGAGACGGCTACGGAGATGTGGTTATTGGTGCCGAGGGAAATCTCGACGTGTTGCAGGACATCGGAACCGTGTTTGTGTACCTGGGCTCACCGTCGGGTCCGGGCAGCTCGCCCGATTGGGCCGCCCAGGGCGATGTGCTGGAAGGCGCCTTTGGGAGAGCCGTCTCCAGCGCGGGAGACATCAATGGTGACGGGTTTGGTGACCTCGCCATCGGGGACCCCCATTTCGACGATGGCGAAGCGAACGAGGGAAGAGTGGTGGTTTACATGGGGTCGGCAAACGGGCTACCGAGATTCCCCGACTGGTCCGCCGAAGGGAATCAGTCCGGCGCATGGCTCGGATTTTCGGTCGCCGCGGCCGGGGACCTGAATGGGGACGGCCTGGCGGACATCGTCGTCGGGGCGCCACGGTGGCTGGCGGGCTCGAACCGCAGCGGGATCGCCTTGACGTACGCCACGCCGGGAAGGGCACCCTTCCTGAATCCACGCCAGATTCGGACCGATGGCTCTGCTTCCGTGGGCTTGCTTGGCTATTCGGGCGATGCGGACAGCATTCGTCTAAAGGTAAGCACCCGGCCACCGCCCGGCACCAGGACGATCCTGATGGAATGGGAGGCAAAACCCTATGGCGTACCGTTTGACGGAACGAATACCGGAACCAGTGCGCGATACCCACTAAGCGCTCTGGACAGAACGTCCAATGATGCGGTGGCGCTGGCCGAACTCATTCATGTTGCCGGAGCTCCAGAGAATGTCCACTGGCGGGTCCGGCTGGATTTTGGTTCGCCCATCTGGCCACGCACCCGGTGGCTGACCCAACCGAACAATTCTACCGCCGAAGCGGATCTGCGCATGGGTCTGCCACCCCACATAGCGCCACCTCCGCCGCCACCACCGAAGAAGCCGCCCTCGTTCGTCCTCGGTCTCGAGAGGAATTTTCCCAATCCTTTCAACCCACAGACCACGATTCGCTATACGCTGCCGGAACGGGGTCGAGTGCGCGTGACGGTATTTGACGTTCGGGGGCAAAGGGTGCGGGTGCTTCTGGACGTCGAGCAGAACGAGGGCGATTACCCGCTCTCGTGGGATGGCCGCGACGACCACGGGAGAGAGGTTGCGTCCGGGATTTACTTTTTGAGGCTTGCCTTTTTTGGCAATGTTCTCGCGCAAAAAATGGTTCTGATCAGATAATTCTCTTATTGTGATGCGAAATGAAGGATGACGCCAAAATCTCCCACCGCGAAAACGTCGCTTTTTGAGTTTCCGGATATTCCATAAAGGTGGCGCGTTGTTCCACTGGCCATCGCAATCCAGCCCGTTCCGCTGTGGTGCAGGATGATGCCGGAGGACCCCACGGCGAAGACATCATTCGCCGAGCTGCCCCATACGGCATTCAGAGGATTTGTCGTGCCGCTGGCCATGGGGCTCCACTCCGCACCATCGTAGCGAAGGACGTTGCCCCTCCATCCCACGGCGAAGACATCACTTGCCGAACTTCCCCAAACGCCGAAAAGCGTCGGTGTTGCATTGGGAGAATCCATGCTCCTCCACACGCTGCCGTCATAGCGAAGTATCGTGCCGGCGGTTCCGACGCTAAAAACACTGCTGGCCGATGCCCCCCATACACCCCTCTGAATCTGGTTGCTGCCGCTTATCATGCTGAGCCACCTCGTACCGTCGTAGTGACGTATGAGATTGCTCTCGCCGACGGCAAAGACATCACTCGCCGAGCTCCCCCAGACCCCGAGAAGCGTACCGAAAGTACCGCTGCTTTGGGCCACCCAACTGAATCCATCGTAGTGCAGGATCGTCCCTCTGGTCCCCACGGCAAAAACATCGTTGGTCGAACTTCCCCAAACGGCTTCGAGATTCTCTCTTGTACCGGCTACCATGACGTTCCAACTCACACCGTTGAAGTGGCGGATGACGCCGGCACCGCCAACCGCGAAGACCGAGCTCGGTGAGCCCGCCCACACGCCCCTGAGGTTCTGGTTCGTTCCGCTGGTCATCTCAGTCCACATACCGTTCACGGTGCTGAAATTCCACAACGGGCCTGACGCAGCGTGGTTGTGATCGTCCTTAACCGTAACCTTCCAATAGTAGGTCGCCGCTATTTCAAGTGGTCCGGGGGCATACGATTCGGTTGCACGATCGCTGGCCACCAGGGGTGGATCGTTACTGGTTCCGAAATAAACGTCGTAAGTCAGCGGGTCGTTCTCAGGGTCGGAAGCACGCCAGCCGAGTGTGACGTCAAGGGGTTGGGTGTCATCTCCATTTCGCGGAGACGGGTTATTTGGAATCCCTGGGGGCAGGTTGGTGACCGTCGTGAACCGCCACACGGGCCCGGACGTCTCATTGTGACTGTCGTCCCTGGCCACTATCCGCCAATAGTAGATCGCCTGAAACTCGAGCCGGGCGGGCTTGTAGTGGTTTTGCGATAGATCCGTGTACTCCAGCGGAGGGTCGGCGTCTGTCCCGAGGTGCACATCGAAAGTCAACGAAGCACCTTCGGGGTCCGAGGCAAACCAGCTCAGTGTTATGTCGACCGGTTGTTCGGTTATTCCATCGAAGGGCAGTGGACTGGCGGGAACGGTCGGCGTCTTGTTCGCGATCGTCGTGAATTGCCACACGGCTCCAGACACCGGCTTGTGCTGGGTGGTCCTGGCTACGATTTTCCAATAATACGTCGTCGCGTATTCCAATGTTGGCAGGTCGTAGTGCGGTTCGGCGTGACCCGATTCAACCAACGGTGGGTCCGGCTCCTGACCAAAATAAATGTCGTAGGTCACGGGATCACTCTCGGCATCGTGGGCTTCCCATTCGAGCCGGGAATTCACCCCTTGATCGTTCACGCTATCCGGCGGGGATGGGTTGGAAGGTGCAGCGGGGGGGGTATTCGCTACGGTGACCGGATCATTGCCGGAGCAGCCGGCAAGGGCGCTCACCACGAGCAAGACGCATAGTGGATGCCACGACGCGCGCCTTTTTGTCACCATTCTCAAGAAGTCGAACATGGCGCTCCGCCCCCGGTAAAGCGAAGAGCTGTCCTGCTTGGCTCTCTCCTGGCAGCAACGGGTTCGTCCTCGAAGCGGGAGTAGGCGTCAATTGTAGATCAATGCGTCACTCGGGTCAATATGGATACGATGGGTTTGCGCGCTCGATGCGAGCGCGGGGAGCGGATTTTTCGGTGGGTCTGCGACTGGACCGCGAGATCGCTCACGTGCCGCCACCCCGACTCACGCACCGCTTGCCAGGGCTTGCCGTTTTGGAAAAAGGACATGCAACAACACACCGCTCTCCACATCGTCACCTCGCCACGCCGCGTGCGTGGCAACAATGGGACAGCCGCAGGCGTCACAGTCCGCATTGCCGGCGAAGGTGCAGGGCCTCTTGACGCCAAGACGAACGTCGAACGCAATGGCCGTGTCCCGGTAAATACATTTCTTCGCGAGCCGGGCGCTGTGGCGTGGCCGCAGCAGCTCGATGGCTTCCCGTGTTTGCAGCATGGCGCCGGGGTGGGCACGATGTATTTCGAGCAATTGATCGACGGCTTCGTCGCGGCGTTCGTCGTCGACGCGCGAAGGGTCATCAGGCCGGCCGACATGAAATCCAACCAGAACCCCCTGGGCACGCGTAGCAGTCACGAGCTCGGGAAGCGCGCCGATATAATCCACCGTAGCCGCAGTGATTGTTGTAGCGAGAGCGAACGACCTCGGCCGAAGAGGGGCGATGTTCGCCATGGCCGTGGCGAAAGCGCCTTCACCGCGCAGCGCATCGTGCGCCTCCTCGGGACCGTCGATAGAAACCAGGAGACCCGCATCGAGGTCCGTCGGAATCGAAACCGCACCGGAGGTCGCCACGGCGTTCCGTGGAAAAAACTCCAAGGCCCGTCGCAGAAGCTCCGGTTTGACCAGTGGCTCCCCACCAATCCAGAAAGCCGAACGAATGTTGTACTGGTCTCTTGTTTTCTTGAGCCTCGTTAGAAATACGTGGTCATCGAGTTCGCGCGGAAGTCGGGATACATTCGTATAGTAGTAGCAGTGCTTGCACCGAAGCGGACACTCGTTCGTGAGGTCAAAGATTCCGATAGGTCGATTGCCGTATTTCATGGTCACTCGCGGGTTAACGCGCGTTATAAGCTCTTATACGGTCATAAGCTCTTATGCGGTGAATAGCTCTTATAGCATAAATTGCCCGGCGTGGAAACTTGATAGAAGTCAATTCCCTTTCACGTTATAATGTCACGCGACCAGCCCGCAGTCACAAGAGAGTGGCAAGGCACTGAGTAAAGGAATACTCCCCGCATGCAACCCATGCCGCGTTTCTCCGGCGCAGCGATCCTCCTTCTGGCAATGAACGTGTTGGTGCTCGAGGTGGCCCTGACGCGGGTCTTCTCCGTCATGACCTACCACCACTTCACCTATCTCATCATAGGGCTTGCGCTTTTGGGCTTCGGTGCCGCCGGGACCGTACTGACAGTGAACCGCCGTTTTGCCGGCAACACCATCAATCCCGTTCTGCTGGCCGATTGCGCGTGGTTGTTCGGCCTTCTGGTCTTGCTCTGCTTCCTGCTTATCACGCGGACCGGCGTCGACGCGATGGCGCTCTATCGGTCGCGGGACTACTCACAGATTTTCCGTATCCTGTTGCTCCTGGTGCTGGCCTCGGTGCCCTTCCTCTTTGCGGGACTCGGCATTGGCTACCTCATCACCAAGAGCGGCGATCAAATTAACCGGCTCTACTTCTTTGACCTCGTGGGAGCCGGTCTCGGCAGCCTGGGCTCTCTTTTCGCCATCAATTATCTGGGGATCCCCACTACCGTTTTCTCGGTGGCCCTCTCCGGGTGCGTGGTCGCTATGCTGGTCGGAGGCCGCACCGGGGGAAGGATCCGCTGGCGCTATCCGCTGACAGCCGCCGTGGCGGCGGGTCTGGCACTAGGGAGCGTCTTCGATGACGGTCTCATCCGGGTTCCGTTTCCGCATTCCAAACCGGCCGCTCATTATGACACCGAGCACCGCTGGCACGTCGTGGCCCGCATCGATGTGACCGAGCCGCTGGCCGGCTATCCGCAGTTCGGCGGCCAGTTGTCGCGCATCTATCAGGCGCCCGAGCCACCGCTGGTTTTCCGGCAGGTGTTCCAGGATGGTATCGCCCCGACCGGTATTATCAAGTTGCAGGACCGGGACCCGAAGGACATGCGTATTCTTAATCACTACCTGCAGGGATGCCCCTACGTGATCCGGCCCGGCGGGAACGTGCTGGTCATCGGCCCCGGCGGCGGCGTGGACGTGGCCATCGCCCTTGCCCACGGCAGCAGCCACGTGACAGCGGTGGACATTAACCCGTGGATGATCGACTTTGTGCAAAATCGTTACAACGATTTCGCCGGCGGATTGTATCGCCGTCCGGACGTCGAGGTAATCTGTGCGGAGGGCCGGCATTTTCTTACGGCGACGGATCAGAAATTCGACGTCATCCAGCTGAGCGGGGTGGACACGTTCAGCGCCCTCGCGTCCGGTGCCTACGCGCTCTCGGAGAACTACCTCTACACGCGCGAAGCGATTTCCGATTTCCTCGGGCACCTGAGCGAAGACGGTGTTCTTTCTTTCTCACGCTGGTTGTTCACACCGCCTCGCGAGACCCTGCGCCTCGTCGTTACCGCGCGTATCGCCCTGGAGCGGCTCGGGACCCGGAACCCGGGGCGGAATATCCTCGTCATCGCCGGCCACAGGGGGTACGACCCCCCGTGGGCCGAGACACTCATCAAGAGGCAGCCGTTCACACCCGCCGAGGTGGACTCGCTGCAGCGTTGGGCGGACAGGCTCCATTTCGAAATGATTTACAACCCGCTACTGCCCTACGTGGCCGGGGGCCAGTACGACGCGCTGGAAAAGACCCCCGAGTTCGACCCGATCATGTGCGCGCAGCAGTTCGACAGCGCCCTGCGCGCCGATGACGACGGCCTCAGGGAATACATTCAGGGCTACTTTTATAACATCACTCCCTCCGTCGACGACGCGCCTTTTTTCTTCAACTTTTACCGGCTCGGGAATCTCTTCAAGTCTCAGCCGACGGCCGGCGGATACCCGATTACGCGCCTGCCCCTGGGCCTCTTTGTCCTTCTCGCGTGCCTGGTGCAGATTGTCATCCTCGGAGGTCTGTTCATCCTGCTGCCGATGCGTAGCAAGGCGGCCGGGCTCCGCGGCAAGAAGGGGACCGTGCACGGCTTTGTTTATTTCGCCTGCATTGGTCTGGCGTTTATCGGCATCGAGATCATGCTGCTGCAGAAACTGGCGGTATTTCTGGGGGGGCCGGTTTATTCCATGGCCGTGACCCTGTTCAGCCTGCTGGTGTTCTGCGGTACGGGCAGCCTCCTGGCCGGGCGTCTGACGCGCAATAGGCTCCGACTCGGAGGTGCGGGGGCGCTGCTCGTTCTCGTCGTCACCGTTATTGCCACGATGTGGTTTCTCAACCACGTGGTGCCGAACCTTATGGAGTTGAGTCACCTCACGCGCTGTGTGCTGGCCGTCTTCGCGTTGATGCCCGTCGGCCTGGCGATGGGCATGCCCTTCCCCACCGGTATTCGCATGGTCGAACGCATCGATACCGAGCTCATCCCGTGGGCCTGGTGCGTCAACGCCTGCGCCACGGTTCTTGGCTCGATTGCTTCTATTCTGATCGCCATGTTCGTCGGTCTCACGGACGTCGCATACGGGGCCGCCCTCGTCTATCTGATCGCTATGCTGGCTTTGATCCTGGCTCCCCTGAGGCCCGCCAGCACCTCGGCCGGTGGAGACCGCGGTTAGATTGGGACATCGGAACCCTGGCCTCTGTGACAGTTTGGCTTTCCATTCGTGAGGTTTTGCATTATCCTGGGAGCGAAGCAGACCCCCCTCCTTAAAACGTGCTCTCCTGGATTGCCCGGCTCGAATAATGCCTGGCAGGGTGACGAAAGCACAGGAGATCACGCACGAGGCGCCAACCAACGGGCGCGCGGAAGGAGACAACCATGAAGAGGCTCTTTGTTTGGCTGTTCGTGCTGGCCCTCGCCTGGGGCTGCACCGAGGAAGGCACGGTCTCTATCGAGGCGCCCCCAGCGGGAGGTCAGCCGTCCGTGGTTGCCAACTCGGATTCGGTCTGGGTTATTGGAAAGAGCATTTTCGTCGCCCTCTCCGTGGATAAAGAGGCGAGCAACCTCATTATGGTTACGCTCGCCCCCGTGCGCGACTCGTTCCCGATGCTGGCGTATTGGAAGGACCTCGGGTTCGACTACTGGCAAAACGCCGACCGCCACAACCCAACCCAGGTGGAACTCCGGTACCGCAACGGCTCAACCAAAACCGACGACACGCTTACGGTGACAGTCGCCCGGTAACACCCCGCGCCAACACCCTCTAACCGGCAAAGAGGTGCCACACCTGCGCGACCAGGAGACAGACGCCGATCCCGATCACCAGCGGTAGCATCGTCGCGACTGTCGTCCAGCGCCTGGAATGGGTTTCTTTCCAGATCGTGTATATCGTGGTCGTACAGGGGTTGTGCAACAAGCTAAAAAGCATAAGGTTGACGCCTGTCAACAGTGTCCAACCCCCTAGTGCCAGGATGGAGCTCGTACCGGTGACCGATTCCAGCTCGAACATCACGCCGGTCCCCTCGCCAAGCCCAGCGACCCCGGCGGTTGTTACGGTGAGCATCAGAATCGTTGGGATGACAATCTCATTCGCGGGGATCGCCACGATGTAGGCCAGCAGAATCACGCCGTTGAGCCCGAGGATCAACCCAACCGGGTCGAGCCAACCAACGAGATGTTCGGCGATGCTCGCGCTGCCAACATCGATATTAGACGAAAGCCAGATCACCGCCCCTGCTGGCACGGCAAATACAATCGCTCTCCAGAGCACAAAGATCGTGCGATCGATAAGAGATGTATACAGCGTGTGCCAGAACCGTGGCTTGCGATACGGTGGTAACTCGAGGCTGAAAGATGACGGCTCCCCTCTGAGCATCGTCCTCGACAAGAACCATGAGACTCCGACCGTCATTGCGACACCAAGCACCGCAACGCCAACTACAGCTGAGGCGGAGGCCAGGCCGGCGAGATGCGCCGGAACAACGCCACCGATAAAAATCGTGGCAATCAGAATCTGGGTCGGCCATCGTCCGTTGCAAAGCGCAAAGTTGTTCGTGATGATCGCGATCAACCGTTCACGGCGGCTGTCGATAATCCGAGTCGCAACGACACCAGCCGCATTGCACCCAAACCCCATACTCATTGTCAGCGCTTGCTTGCCGTGCGCGCCCGCGCGCTTGAACATGCCGTCGAGATTGAACGAGACGCGAGCAAGGTAGCCCAAATCTTCGAGCAGCGTAAACAGCGGGAAAAAAATTGCCATCGGTGGAAGCATGACCGCTATGACCCACGCGGTGGCCAGGTAGGCACCATCGAACAAGAACCCTGAAAGCCACCATGGAAAACGGAGTGTCTCGCCGAGCGACAGAAGCACTGGATGGACTTTGTCGATCAGAAGCGTCGACAGCAGTGCCGAAGGCACGTTAGCGCCGGCGATCGTTACCCAGAAGACACCTGTCAGAAGCAATAACATGAACGGAAAGCCTAACCATCGGCTCGTCACAACGTCGTCGATAAACCGGTCGAGGTCGAATCGAGGTTTCTCGTCGTCGATCAGTGTCGCACGCTCGGCGATCCGCGCCGCCTCTGTGTAGAGATTCTCCGTGATCGTGTCGTGAAACCCGACACCGAGTTCCCACCGCAGCGTGCGTGAGTGTGCGAGAATCCCGGCCGCCGCGGAATCGGGCAACGCGGTCGAACCCGCGCCGGCCATCGTTTCTGCCGAAGCGGCCTGGCGGCTAAGATCGATTAGTTCGCCGCTCCGAAGCGCCTCTTCGAGGCGCCGGTCACCGTCGAGAAGGCGAAGCGCCACCCAACGTGCGTTGGATAGTCCCGGAAGCCAGTTCTCGATCTCCTCCGCAAGCTCGCTCACCACACGCTCTGCCCCGACATCCCGTCGTTTGATGCGTCGCGGCTCGCACACGGTCTCGCCAGAGGCCACTTGTACAATGGCATCCAGGAGCGCATCGATTCCTTCGCGTTTATTTGCGACGGTTGGTATGACGGGCACGCCGAGGTCCCGCGCGAGCCTTCGATGGTCGATGCGTCGTCCGTGGCGCTTCGCTTCGTCGACCAGGTTGAGACAGACAACAGCTCGGTCGGTAATCTCAAGAACTTGTAGGACCACGTTCAGGTTGCGTTCGAGGTGGTTGGCATCCACCACGACCACCGTGACGTCCGGTCGCGCAAACAGGATAAAGTTTCGTGCGATCTCCTCATCGACCGTCGTCGTCATGAGCGAGTAGGTGCCCGGCAGATCGACCAGTTTGTACCGCGCGTCGCCAAGCCCGAACCCTCCTTCGGCGCGCGCGACTGTCTTGCCTGGCCAGTTACCGGTATGCTGGCGCAGGCCGGTGATGGCGTTGAACACGGTGCTTTTGCCCGTGTTCGGGTTGCCGGCGAGCGCGACCACGTAATCGAACCGCTTCATATTCACGCCGAGCTTGATCAGGTTGCCGGCATGGTGGGCGGGACACGTCTCGCAGGCTTGTGGAGTGCGCTCACTCATTGCGCCACCTCGTTGATGCGGTGAATGTAAATCACGGCGGCCTGTTCTTCACGGATCGCTATCAAGGCGCCCCGGACGCGGTATGCCGAGAGCCCTCCGGTCATACCTCTCCGCTCGAACACAACACGTGTTCCCGGTACGATCCCGAGATCCATCAGCCTTCGACGCTCGATTCCCCGGCACGCCGGGCTGATCCGGTCGACCACCGCAACCTCTCCGGCCCCGAGTTCGGCGAGCGTACGTTCTGGGCCCTCGTGCTCCGGCGCCTCGATGACCTCTAACGGCTGGATCGAAATATTTGCGGCGAGTAACGGCGCGATCACCAGGGCGCGCTCGTCGGCATCAAGTATCATACGTTTGTCGGTTTTGGCTTGGACGTGCACAACCATACCGACATACACGCCCATGGCGACGAGCTGCGCGTAGAGAATCTCCGGCTCGTCCTCGATGTGAACAACCTGGGCGCGATCACCGACTTCGAGATCGGAGAGCGCCAAGACTGGAATCTCCTGTATCGTGCCGTCGGCCGTGGGAATCGGGTCACCGTGCGGATCGAACCTCGGGTGACCCAGTTTGCTTGCCAACTCGTCAATCTCGACGGGCGTCATCGTATGCTCCCGTCGCTCTGCCTTGGCGTGCCACTCCGTCGAAGCGATACCGGTTTCGTCTGCCAGGTAGCGCTCCCAAAGGCGGTGCGCACGAATGACCTGCAGCGCATAACGGTTGCCTTCTTCGGTCAAAAGCAGTCGTCCGTCGCGGAGCGAGACGAGTCCCACCGCCTGCATACGATCAACAAGTTCGACCGCACGCGTTACCGAGACCTCCAGCGCGCCCGCGACACTCGTGATAGGCACGGTGTGCCCGCGGTATTCACCGTCGTAGATGTGTTTGAGCGCGTCCTCGGTGAGGATCCGTTCTCGCGTGGCTCGCGCGGTGCCGCGGACCAACAAGCCTATCCCCGGCCACCACAGGCCGACGGCCGCTCCCACCAGAAAGACGAGCGAGATAATGATCGAGATCGGCGAACCCATATCGATTACCCCCGTTCCCGGGAACGCGACACAAGGATCTCCCCCGCCGCCGCACGACCCAGAATGAACTCCCGCCCGTCAGCGCGGATAACCAACGGACCGCCAAAGGGCTCCACACGAACGACGTCGATCTCGGTACCTGGGTAGAGGTGCAAATTACCGAGATGGCGTAGCAACTCCGGATTCCGGTCACCGACTTCGAGCACGATCACTGATTCACCCGGTTCGATCTCGAAAAGTGAAACACCCTCGACACGAACGACCGAGCCATCACGCGCGGGGATCGGCGCCCCATGCGGATCAACACTGGGATTACCGAGCGCTGCAGCCATACGGCCCTCGAGATCCTCTGATATGGCGTGCTGGAGTTTCTCGGCCTCGTCGTGGACCTGATCCCAAGGGACCCCGAGAGAATCCGCCAGATAGAGTTCGATCAGGCGGTGATGGCGGATGATCTCCACTGCAGTACGCTCGCCCTTTCGCGTGAGATTCACGCCCTGGTAGGGTTTGTGCCGCACGAGATTGAGTTCGGCCAGTCGTTTGATCATTGAAGTCACTGACGGCGATGACAATCCCATCCGCTCAGCGATAGCGGACGTCGTCGCACGATTCTGCTTCTCAAGAATCTCGTAAATAACCTTGAGATAGTTTCGCATCGATTGACTCAATATGGGACGTTTCAAACTCTTAACCTCGGTGTTATTAGAAATTAGACATATCTATAAATAATATTAGGCAATTCTCATTCCATCGTCAAGAGATACCCAGCCGTGGATCGGCGCCATCCCACCACCGTCCGTGTAAGCCGTTATTCTAGGTTCTGTTGGAAGGATTGATTCGTTCCCACAATGCGATTCAACCTTACCGGGATCCGGTCAGTGTTGCCAGATGGAGGCGGATCTGTTTGTCATCCCTCTCAAGCAAAAAGTCACTGGTGCATTCGGCCGCGGTAGGCCACCATGCCACCATGGCTGGCACAAACCCCGACGAAACCTTCTCCGCCGCCGAGGAGTTGGCCCACAGTCTGACTCATGGTGCCGGCCTGCTCCTGGCAATCGCGGCACTCATATTCATGATCATCTTCGCGGCTCAGAAAGGCTCCGCCATACACGTGGTCTCTTGCACCGTTTACGGCGTCACGCTGATTGTGCTGTACGCCTCGTCAACGCTGTATCACGCGCTGCCTTCTGGACGTGGCAAACGGGTTTTCGGCATCCTCGATCACGCCGCCATTTTCCTGCTCATCGCGGGCACTTACACGCCGTTCGCTCTAATAACGCTGAGTGGGGGCTGGGGGTGGAGCGTCTTTGGTGTGATCTGGGGGCTTGCCATCGGGGGTATCGTGCTGGAAGCAGTCTCGCGCGGCCGAGTGCGTCGCATACAGCTGCTGCTCTACCTTGTGATGGGGTGGGGTATTGTGGGTGCTGCCCGGCCTTTGCTACGGGAACTGGCCCCGGCGGGACTCGTGCTGCTCCTGGCAGGCGGTCTTGCTTATACGCTGGGTGTTACCTTTTTCGTCTGGAAACGGCCATTCCACCATGCGGTGTGGCACGTCTTTGTCCTCGGCGGGAGCATTTGCCACTTCTTCGCCGTGCTCCTTTACGTTATCCCATAACCTTGTTTGTGGCGGATGCAATCCTCTTCTCTAGTGGAATGTTGGCCCGCAACCGCATTCGCTGATCAGGGCCGGGCGAGCATCGCTTTTTTGCCGAGATAAACGTCAACGTAGCTAAATCCTACCAACTTCTTGCGTTCCTCATCCCAAAGACGATAGCCAAGGGACTTGAGACTCGACCACAGGGTGACGTGCTTTACTTCCTGGAACATCGGATGGGACTCGTGGCACTCTTGCAGGTAGTAGTTTGGGATTCGCGGGCTCAGATGGTGAACGTGATGGAAACCGATGTTGCCGCTGAACCATTGGAGGATGCGCGGCAGCTTGTAGAAAGATGCCCCTTCGAGTGCCTCTCGAACGTAACTCCACTCCTCGTGGCGCGCCCAATATGTGTTCTCGAACTGGTGTTGTACGTAGAACAGCCAAACGCCACCCGAGCCCGCGACAATCATGATGGGTAGCTGAATCATGAGGTATGCCTTGATACCTATGGTCAAGCTCGCCGCGACCACAATGGCCAGCAAAGCCAGGTTCGTTCGTATCGTACTCCAACGCGCGCGCGTGTTGTCCTTCGCGCGCCAGTAGCGGTAATGGACGAAGAACAGGTATAGCGGCGCGATCCCGAAAAGGAAGAACGGGTTCCGATAGGTCCGATACCACAGTCTCCTCCCTCGCGGCAGCGCCAGGTACTCCTGCACGGTCAGGGTCCACACGTCGCCATCACCTCGCTGATCCAGGTCCCCGGCATGGGCATGATGCTTTGCGTGTTGACGACTCCAGTAATACGAGGGCAGGAAGGTCAACAACGCGGTGAAAAATCCCAGCATTCGGTTGGCCTTCATCGATCTGAAGAACGAACCGTGGCCACAATCGTGGGCAATAATGAAACTCCTGGTCAGAAACCCCGCCGCAGGGATAGCGAGCCCCAGCGTTATCCAATACGAAACGTCGAGTGTGAGGTACATCACGTACAGTAACGCAAAGTATGGAATGATCGTATTTGCGACTTGCCGTAGACTACGAGCGAGGCTTGGCGCCTCATACTTCGCGACAACCCTGCGCCAGGATTGCCGGCCTTCTTTTGATTCTCTGGAAGTGGTCACTTTGCAGTCATTCCTTTCTCGAACCTGTGAGTGGGCACAAGTTTCCGACCGCCCCTGATTATCTTCTAACGACTGCCACCCTCGCTCGTCACGCTGCCCGGTTCCACAACGTCGTCAGCCTTCTCCGCCTGCTCGTCTCCACCGTTTTCCGACTCGCCCTGGGAAGTCTCCTGCTTTTTCAGCCGTTTCCGCAAGAGTTTTTCCTCTCGCTTTTTCCTCTTTTTTAGCTCCTTCTGTCGTTTCTCGGCGCCGTATTTCCCACGCTTCGCCATTCTGCGTCCTTTCGGATTGCGTATCAAGCAGTTTCCGTGCCGCAAACGGCATCGCGGCCGCAACAAAAAGGGGGCCGCGAGGCCCCCTCCTGACACGGTTTGACGTGCTACCTGCGCCCGCCGCCGCCCGAGTTCCGCTCGCGCGCCTCGTTGACGTTGAGGTCGCGGCCGCCGAAGTCCTTGTTGTTCAGGTTCTCGATCGCGGCGTTGGCCGACTCGGCGTCCATCTCGACGAATCCGAACCCTCTCGGACGACCGGTGTCACGGTCGGTAACGAGCGTGACATCGTGAACGGTTCCGTAAGCTTCGAAAGCGGCGCGGACGGCCTCTGTCGTTGCATCAAACGGAAGATTGCCAACATACAGTCTCTTGCTGGACATGGAATGACTCCTTTTTTCCACGCTCTACTAGCGTGCGATAGCGCTCCTGAATGCTCAACAGCGATCGCGATCGTTACGTCTTGGGAGGGTCAAATCGCCCATCCTCTTCAAGCTCCGGGAATGTACTCTGAACCGTCGAAACAGCAGGCGTGGATTGTGCGGAAACGAACGTGGCAGGCCTATTCTCTGAGTCGCTGCAACATAACAGCTAGACATTGGAATGCAAGCAAAATATCCACTGTCCGAGACGTGGGTCGACGTGGAGAACGTGCTACCCGGCTCTGTTACTTCCGGAAAACCCATGCCGCCAGGGTCGCGCAACCACCGAAATGAACTGGACAGGGCCTTCCTCAGGGACATATAATGCACACGGTCGAATTGACTAGACGCCATACCACGTTGGTGCTTATTAGGTTAGCCTGGATTTGGTGGTGACATGAGCGCACGTACGATTTGGACCACAATCGTTGGAACAGGCAGCTATATCCCCGAAAGGCTCGTCGCCAATTCCGACTTTCTTGGCAACGAGTTCTATACCTCGGACGGCCAGAAAATCGAGCGGAGTAATCAGGAGACCATCGACAAGTTCGAGGCGATCACCGATATCAAGACGCGACGATACGTCGCAGATGATCTGCAAGCATCCGATATGGCCTTTTTCGCGGCAAAGGACGCCCTCGCTTCCTCGAAACTAGACAAAGAGAGTCTTGATTACGTTATCGTCGCTCACAACTTCGGCGACGTTGCTGCCGATAACCGCCGATCGAATTTAGTTCCCACACTGGCAGCCCGGGTGAAACATCGCCTGGAAATACAGAACCCCGGTACCATCGCTTACGACCTGCCGTTCGGCTGCGCCGGATGGCTGCTGGCTCTTATTCAGGCAGACTACTTCATAAGGTCCGGCGACTCCAAACGGGCGTTGGTCATCGGGGCTGAGACGCTTTCACGGATGTCTGACCCGCACGACCGTGATAGCATGATTTACGCGGACGGGGCAGGCGCCTGTGTCGTCGAAGGGGTGACTCGTGAATCACCCGTCGGGATAATGGCTCACTGCTCGCGATCGGACACCTACAAGTATGCCCACCTACTGCAAATGGGCCCTTCGTACAACCCCGATTTCGACGGATCCGATCTGTTTCTCAAGATGCAGGGTCACAAGCTGTACGAGTATGCGCTGCGATTCGTTCCCCAAGTTGTCAAGGAATGCATTACCAAAGCCGACCTGACGCTACGCGACATATCGAAGGTCCTGATTCACCAGGCAAATGCCAAGATGGACGAGGCCATCCTCGAAAGAGTCTATAAGCTTTTTGGAGCCGACTCCGCGCCCCCCCTGACGATGCCCATGACAATTTCCTGGCTCGGCAATAGCTCCGTCGCAACCCTTCCGACGCTGCTCGATCTGCTCCTCAAGGGGAAACTCGAGGACCACCGGTTGACTTCCGGGCAGACGATTGTTTTTGCGTCGGTGGGAGCCGGCATGAACATCAATGCGGTGGTCTACTGTATCCCTTGATCGCACCGTCTCCTGGGTGGTGAAATGGGGTGCGGTGGCCGGGCCGGGCCCCGTCGCCGTCGGATCGTACCCGCTCTCCCCGGCACACTGCTGTAACCCCTTTGCGTCTCCACGTTAGAATCTGTTCTCCCAACGGGCCCAATTCGAACTCGGTCATCCCAACCTGATGAGTCTTAACTTATTGTTATAGTAGTATTTATAACCTTCTCCCCTCGTTCGCTTAGCGAGGAAACACACGCCTGCCCAAGTTCGATTATCGAACGTTATTGACCTTTGTGCTCTCCTGTGTTAGAAATAAGCGCAGTCAGGTGAGCGCGGTTTTTAAACGAGGTCCCCATGGCGGAACGAGCCAGAGACATAGGCCAGGTTCTTCGAGAGGCCAGGAAGTCCCGGGGTCTGACCCAGGCGGACATCGCCCCGACCCTCGGAGTCTCACGGTCGAGCGTCGCTCAGATGGAGAACGGCAAGCGTGCGGTAAAAGCCAAAGATGTCGACCGGCTGGCGCTCCGCTACGGCTGTAGTACGGGCGAGCTGCTGTCGATCGAGTATCACAGCGGGACTCAACGGGGAGACATTGTCTTGCGTGAGTTGTTCGCGGCGCTACCGGAGCTCCAGGAAGAGGAGGAGAAACACCTCTCGTTTCAACAGGTTTTCCGCGTTGCTCGAATGCTGACCACCGTCGAGTCGACACTCGGCTTCGAGGCGATTGCGAACGTCTTGCCGATTTACGCCGACACTCGGCCCGAGACCTCCTGGCACGCGGCTCGTCAGGGATACCGCGCCTCAGAAGACGAGCGGCGGCGCCTCGCTCTCGGTGAAAGCCCGATTCGGTTCGTCGACGAACTCGTCACCTCGATGGGCGTCCGCACGGCGAGAGCACGACTTCCCCGGGGCGTGAGCTCGATTTTCGCGAACTCTCCGGAGATCGGGTGCCTCGTGGTCGTGGATGAAGACGCCAGTGTCGGGCGCCGCCGTCTCAACTACGCACACGGCCTGGCCCACGCCCTGTTCGACCGCCATCTGCCGTGGCGCGTCTGCGGCACCGGTGCGGAGATGGACTTTCAAGAGGTGCGGGCGAACGCGTTTGCTGCGGGGTTCCTGCTTCCCGAGCACGGCGTGCGGCGGTACCTCGAGACGTTGGGCAAAGAGACGCTCGGCCGATCGGGACGCACCGTTCTTTCCGTCTACTTCGAGGGCGAGCGTGGGAGCGAGCGCGGAGACAACTTGCGCGTCGACGGTCGTACTCGAGAGGGCCGACACCCGATCAACTTCTCGGATCTGACCCTACTCGCTCACTACTACGGTTCGACTCGCGCGCTGACTGCACACCGCTTGCGGAACCTCCGGCTCCTGAGCGATGAACAGATCGAAAGATTCGAACGAATGATCGGTACCGACGCGGGCCGGCGTGCACAGAAAGCATTGGTGTTGAAAGCCGCACCGTACGAAACGGATTCTCTCTGTTCTCGATTGGCCGCGCTCGCGGCCGAAGCCTGCAACCGCGAACTCATCGACAGGGACGCGTTCAGCGATTTTGCCGATGTCGCCGGCGTCCCCGTACGGGATCGTTCCAGGTTGTTGGCATTGAGTAAGCTCTGAGAGCATTTCCAGCTCAGCGATCATACGACGACACGAGTAACGGGAGTGAGGTGTTTGTATACTATGGGAAAAATCCCGGTTCTTGATGAAAACATCATCGAGTTATTGGACGCTTTGTACGCGGGGTATCGAGAACATCTAGCAGGAATCATGCAGCACGGTGATGGAAACGCCGTGACGGGATACAATGCCAAGGGCGACCGGCAGCGTCGGTTCGACGTCTTGATTGACAAGTGGGTTCGGGACTGGTTGATCCGGCGAGGCGTGGACGGAGTCGTCTTGTCCGAGGAACTCGACGACGTTGAGTTTGGAGTCGCCGCCGGTGGCCATTGTTTCGTCGTCGATCCAGTGGACGGGTCCGAGAACTACGCTCGCGGCCTGCCGTTGGCGGCTCTTTCGATTGCGGTCTTGCCGCGTAGTGCCCCGCTCGCGCCGAAAAGCGTGGTTCACGCGGTGGTCGGCGACCTCGCAGAATCGACCCCGATTCTCGCATCGCGCGGCAACGGTGCCCACCAATGTGGTCGCCGGCTGGAGACGTCTGGAGTTAGAAAGCTCCGCGACGCGGTGGTGTCTTTCGAGCTCAATCACTGGAGTCCAGACCGCGCGCTGGCGGATACGCTGCATGCCTGCGCTGGTGTGCGCACCTATGGCTGCGCGTCACGAGCCATGTGTCTCGTGGCGACCGGGGCTCTCGACGCACACGTCGACGTTCGACGTCGGCTGACGCCTGAGAGTTTTCTGGCCGCGGCACTTGTGGTAGTCGAGGCGGGAGGTCAGGTCGTGCAGCTCGACGGCTCACCGCTGGGGCCTTTCGACGGGCTACGGGACCGTACGACCTTGATCGCGGCGGCAACACCCGACTTAGTGGAGGAGATTATCAATGCGATTGTTGTTTAAGAAGAGCGGCAACGAACAATGTTCGGCGCCCCTGGCCGTGATTTTGGCGGCTGGCAATGGATGCCGGCTGCAGAACGGCTCGAACGTGATTCCCAAACCGCTGATCAGTGTAAGAGGCCTTTCCCTGGCGGAGCGCTCCATCGCCCGGCTTCGAGAGGTGGGCGTGGTCCGGTTTGTGGTCGTGCTCGGCGCCAACGCGGACTCCGTGCGAGCCCACTTTGAGAGCGTTGCGAAGCGGCGATGCTGCGCGATCGATTTCATCGTCGCAAAGAACTGGGAACTGGGCAACGGATGCTCGGCTGCGGCCGCCGAGTCCCTGGTCGGTCACGAGCCGTTCCTCTTGACCATGGTTGACCATCTGTTATCGCGCGAACTGGTTCTGAAGCTTCTCTCCCAGCCACCGCCGCCAGGAGGAATCGCCCTGGCAGTCGATCATAACAAAAGCCATATATTCGACGAAGCCGACCTGACCAAAGTCCGCATCGAAGACGAACACGTTGTTGTAATCGGCAAAGGTCTCAAGACGTGGGACGCGGGTGACACAGGTCTTTTCTACTGCACGTCCGAGCTGTTCCGTGGCCTGTCGCATGCGCGCTTGCGAGGTCGCTTCTCCCTGACGGACGGCGTGCGCGAGTGTCTCCCCCGCGGCGTGCGAGCAATCGATGTTACCGGTAGCCGCTGGGTGGACGTGGACACGCCTGACGCCATCCGTGAAGCCGAGGCTCTGGTCGATGCGTCCCTGATGAAGGGCCGGGAAGATGGCTTTGTGTCGCAGTACTTGAATCGTCCGATATCGCGCTGGATGTCCAAAATGCTGTCAAGAACGTCGGTATCACCTAACCAGATTTCCGTTCTGTCATTCCTTCTAGCACTCTGTGGCGCTGGCGCGCTGGTTGTTACAAACGTGTGGGCGTGGGTCATCGGTGGGTTACTCATTCAAATAGCATCCATTGTGGATGGTTGCGATGGGGAAATTGCGCGTATCAAGCTTTTGCACAGCCACCGCGGGGCATGGTTGGACACAATGCTGGATCGTTACGCGGATCTGGCCATCGGCATTGCCGTGACGTTCGCGGCATCCCGGCAGTACTCTGCGCCGTGGATCTGGCCCGCCGGGCTGGTCGCGATCTTGAGCTTTCCGCTTGCAAGCTATGTGACCAAAGAGTACACACTGAGGTTCGGGAAACCGTATCCCAACAATCTTCTCGACCGGTTGAAGCGGCGCGACCTGCGAGTCCTGGTGGTTGCTGTCGGAGCACTGCTGGGACAGCCCTTCGCGTCTCTCATCATAATCGGTGCACTAACGCATGTTATTGTACTGCTCATCATGATCGACGCATGGCACAGTGCGGGGCAGTTTGACGTTTCGACCCCATCCAGCACCACGCGACTGATCGACGACGTGCGACCGGCGGAACCTGACCTTGCGCTCACAGAGTCCGGAGCCTCCAAGTAATTCTACCAACTTCAAGCTGGTTGGGCACTGCTCGGGGCCGCATTTCGTGGATCGACTCCCTAGATTCTTACCGTCTCCTGCATCTGTAGAGAAACAGCGGTTATTCGTAGCGCAGCGCATCGACGGGATGAAGTCTCGATGCCCTTATCGCGGGCAATATACCGAAGATAATCCCAATCGCAGAGCAGAACACGAGCCCAATGACG
>JAZGDW010000043.1:0-3212 GCA_036478295.1 Candidatus Krumholzibacteriia bacterium | reverse complement strand
ATCCGGTGTGTATTTCTACAAACTCAGTGTGCCGGGGTTCTCGACAACGAAAAAGATGTTGGTGCTTCGCTAGAGGCGGGGAGCCTCGATTCGACCGGCTGAGCGGTAATGCGTGCCTGATGCGGGGACGCCTGTTGGGTTGTTAACAGAGCCGTCGTGGGATCAGGGGGTGGTGCGTTGTTGGGTTGGTGACGGAGCCGTTGCGGGAACGAGCGAGGATCACCCGCCGCAGGCGGGTAACCGAGCGAAGTGGAGCACGGCGACGGAAGCAATCCAACAACGCATCACCCCGCGCTGCAAACGGAGCGCGGCGAGGGAAACAATCCAACAGGCGCCCCCGGCCGAGCGAAGTGCAGCTTGGGGCCGGAGGCGATTCATCAGGACACGCCGTGGGCGGGGCGCTACAGCTCCCCGAGCGTATGACTGCGGCCCGTGTTCGCTTCCTTCAGATAATCCATCAGCGGCTCGAAGTAGGCGAGCATCGCCCGCGCGCTCAGGTCTTCCCCCGTTTTTTCGCGCAGCATCTTACGCCAGTCGGCGCTGCCGCCGGGACGCATGATATCCCTGAGAAACGCTCCCACTTCTTTGCTCCCGGAGTAGTTGGTCGCATGGGGATCCTGGTGGAGAATCTTGTTGGCGATGTGATCGTGAATCTGAAAGAGCAGCACATATGACAACGCGTAATCGTAGTACTGGGCCGCATCGTTGCTGATGTGTGTTTTTGACGCGGCGTCGCAGTATTCTTCACCTCTTGCGCCGCCGGGGGGTACGATTCCCTGGTACCGCCGCTTGATCTCCCACCAGCGCTTGTTGAACTGGTCTGACGGGAGGTTCTCAGCATAAAGCTCGTACTCGAACTCGGTCATCACGCCCGCGGACCACGGGATAAAAACGATGTAGTTCATCGCTTCTTTTAGAAGCGTCTGCATCTCGTCGGTCTCGGCATCGGCGGGCAAGAGACCGAGGTTGGCGAGAAACGGCTTCTGCATCGCGGCCAGGCCGAGCAGGCTGCCGATGCCCTCGTGGTAGGCGCGGTTGGCGCCTGCCCGCAACAGCGGCGGTACATCCGGGTTCGTGTAGGAAAGGTAGTAGTAAATATGTCCCAGCTCGTGATGGACCGTTTCGTACCAGTCCGCGTTCGGCACGATACTCATCAGGCAGCGTACGTCGTCTACCAGATCCATGTGCCAGGCGGATGCGTGGTTATTCTTTTTGTAATCCGTCCCCTCGGGCAGCGGAAACAAACTCGACTTGGACCAGAAACTCTCCGGCAGCTCCTCAAACCCGAGGCTGACATAGAATTGTTCCCCTTGCTCCGTAAGCCACTCCGGGGACTTCTCGGCCAGGGCGCCGTCAAGGTCGAGGCCCTCGACCTTGATCATGGCGTTCCAGTCCTGGCCCCAGCGATTCGGCAGCCAGTGGGCGGGAATCAGCTCCGGCACTTCGGTGGCGCCGTAGCGCTCGGCCAACTCGTAGCGCGCGTAGGTGTGCAGCTCGCGGAACAGCGGACGGATTTCCTTGTTGAACTCGAGCATGAGCTCCCGCAACTCCTCCGTGGTCAGCCCGTAGTCCGACACCTGGTAGGTAAAGTAATCATCGTAGCCCAGCGCCTGCACGGTCTCGTTTCTCAAACGCTGCAACTTGACCAGGCCGTCCTTGATGGCCACGCCCACTTCCTTGCTGGCATTCCAGGCTTTCAGGCGCTCTCTCTCGTCATTGCTCGTTCGAAGGATCTCATCGATATCGTTCGTGGACGTAGATTTGCCGTCGATCTTGAAATCAAAACCGTACAGTCCCTCGACCTGTTCCGTTTGTGCCTTGATTCGTTCCTTGACCAGCTCTTCCACCGTTTGCGGGTTGTCGGCGGCGTAGTAAAGAATCTTTTCGATCTGGCGCACCTGGAGTTCCGACAGCTTGCGCTTCTGTTCGAGGAACTTCCGGGCGTTTTCGATATTGGCAATGCTGCCGGTAAAGGCGGCAAGCGCCTCATTCGCCATGCGGGTGGCATAGGCGTTGGTGGTGTCTCCCTCAACGATTTTCGTATTCGATGCCCATTCCGCCTTGGCCGAAGCGTACTGGAGCTTCATATATTCGGAAGTGTATTCGTCGATGAACGCCTGCGCATCCACCTGGTTATTCGTCGTCGTGCATCCCATGACGAACAACAGCATTGGTGCTATTCTCCAGATCTTCTTCATCTTGCCCTCCTTGATGTTGACGCGGGGGATCCGTCGATAATAGAGAATCCCTGCCGCTTTGACCACCCTGTCTCCAGAAGCGGCTGCCGCTAAATAGTATACGATGCAAGGCGCTCCGGTACGTGAACGGTCTCATAACCTTCGCCATGCAGGCGCTCCTTGAAGGCGAAGGCCTGCTTCTTCTCGCCGTGCACCAAGAAAATCGTCTTCAGTTTTTGCGGCGGCGTGGCCTTGACCATTTTCATCAGGCCGTGCCGGTCCGCGTGTGCGCTGAAGTGCGGCATAATCTTGATCTCGGCCTCGACCGCGTATTCCTCACCAAAAATCTTCACCTTCCTGGCCCCGTCCATCAGCCGCCGCGCGAGTGTGTGCTCGGCGGCGAATCCCACGAAGAGCAGCATGTTCTTCGGGTTACCGATGTTGTGCTTGAGGTGATGCAGGATGCGGCCACCCTCCATCATACCCGACGCCGCGATGATAATGTGCGGGTCGTCGATGTGGTTGAGTTTTTTCGACGCGGCCGCGCTGCGTATGCAGGCAAACCCCTCCGGGGCGAAGGGATTGACCTCATCGTTCATGAAATGGTCGTACGCTTCGCGGTCGAAAACCTCGGGGTGCGCGCGGAACACATCGGTGGCCTTGCACGCCATGGGACTGTCGACATAGATCGGAAGCTTGGGAATGCGCCCTTCCTCGAGGAGTTGGTGAAACGTGTAGACAAAGAGCTGCGTTCTGCCCACCGCGAACGCCGGGATGATGAGCTTGCCGCCTCTTTTGTAAACCTCGTTCACCACGTCGGCCAGCTCCTGGTCGCATAGGCTGCTCTCGGGGTGCTCACGGTCGCCATACGTGCTTTCTATAATAAGGGCGTCCAGATCGGTCAGCGGCTGCGGATTCCGAAGGATCGGCACATTCTCTCTGCCGATATCACCGCTGAAACCCAGCCGTTTCTTTGTACCGTTCTCCTCGATCTCGAGCACGATCCCGGCCGATCCCAGGATGTGCCCCGCGTCG
>JAZGDW010000042.1:0-2885 GCA_036478295.1 Candidatus Krumholzibacteriia bacterium | reverse complement strand
CGGGCGCTTTTGGCCGGACGCCGCGTCTCTCGTCCCGAAAATCCACTGGGAATAGGCTTCAGCATGTCCATCGTCGTCGCACCTAACGACCGGCCAAAATCGCTCCGTCAGAGTGGTTCAATTTGATCGGAAACTGCTCTAGGGTCTGAGAGCAAGCTGCGAACCAACTCCTGGTCCTTGGCGGTGAGGGTGATGTTTTCGCTTACAAGGGTGTCGGTGAGGCTGCGCCGGTCGAGCGCTTCGAAGATGAGGCCGCCCACAGCCAAGCCGGGAGGTGAACCGGGCATAGGTCCACCGCTTCAGGCCAGCCTGGACTTTCTCGTGACCATGATCGGGATCTTTGTTATGAGATCTCGAGGCTCAAGAATAGGGGCGGACCGGACAATGCCGTCGCGCAGAGTCTCTCTCACGGTCGGATGAGCGTAGGCGATGGCAGAGTGTACGGCTGACGGTCCGCGCCGCAGCGGGGCACTTTTGTTCTTGCTGGTGACGCTGTTTTTCTACGCGCTCTTCCTCTATTTCGATCTTGGCAACCAGTGGTATGAATGGTCGAAAACCCTTGCTCCATATGAGATCCGTCAACACCTCGGCATGAGCAAGAGGTTCTTGCTGCAATATGGCCATATCTTCTTTTTGTTTCTGCTTCTCTTGGTCTCGAAATACATTTTCACGACGGACAGGATCGGCCCGCTCTATCGGAAGTCCGTGGACAAGCTCATGGTTCACGTCTTCCCCATCTTCATCCTGCACTTCCCGCTCTTGTTCTTCCTGGCCGCGGTCACCGACTACGACAGGACCAGCAATTGGCAGCAGATCGCGCTGCTGGTGTCCGTCCTCACGCTCTGCATTCTGTTCGGGCGGATCTGCGCCGCCTCCAAGCCGCGTTACGATGCGGGGCTCAAGCGCGGTCTGGTGGTCCTGGATGCGCGCTGGCCGGGGGCCCAGGCGGGGCGCTCGCGAGGCGCGACCGTACCCGACGCGGCCGCGCGGCGACAGGGCGGTCCACTGAGCCTGACGGTGTCCCACAGCTACGCCCTGAATATGGTGAAGATCGTTGCGACGCTGTGTGTCGTGTTTGGTCATTTCAGCTTCCAGGAGTTCACCAGCTGGAACATCCCCGGCTTCCCCGGCCATGCGCCCAGGTTCGCCGTCCCGGCATTTTTCATGCTCTCAGGATATTTCGCCATGCTGTCGATCGACTGGGCCGGCGGCGGCACGGCGGCCCTGATCTTCAAGCGTTACTGGAGCTACTATTACCTGATCGTTCCGATGGTGCTCGCGGTACCGATTTTGGACAGCATCGGATACAGCTTCGATGCGGCGGTGTATCGCTACGACGATTACTATCTTTTCGAGGAGGTGCGGCGTCCGTATGGTTTGCTGGATCTCATCGTAACCATCCCTAACTGCTTGCTGTACCTGAACGAAATTTGGATCTACAACCTGCTTGGGTTTGAGCGGGAGTTCGGCGGCGCCCGATGTTTCAGCAACGACCCCTACTGGTTCCTCTGCTATCTCATGCCTTACGCGGCGCTTCTCGTGGTGGCCTGTAAGGTTGCGGGCCGCGCCAAGTACGCCATCCTCGCCGCAATGATGCTGCTCATCGGCCCTCCGATCCTATTGCTTGCGCCGTTGTTCTTCTCGGGTACGTTCGCTTACCTGATTCACAAACGGATCTGAGCGGGGCGGGCGAACGTCGATGACGCGGTTGGGCAGGTCCATGGCCGAAAACCTCTTTAGGATGCTGGCGAGCCTTGCGGTCGTGTGGGCGCTGGTTGGCTCGCCGCCCGGGCACGCCACGGACTACGGGAAGTTTGAGGAATTCACGCTTTATGCCAAGGACGGCGAGACGGCCTCGGAATTCAAAGCCGACGTCATCGTCACCTTGCACGGCTTCGGCTCCGCCATGCCGAACCGGACCTACAAGATTTTCTACAAGGCCTTCCACGAAACCCATACCGTCGTGGGTTTCAATTACGACTATGTCGACGTGGACCGCGATAAGGTCGAGCTGGAAGAGCTCTACGACAAGTTTCTTCGAGGCCGAAATCTCATCATAGTCGGCACATCTCTCGGCGGATTTTGGGCTAACTACTTCGCCAACACCGTCGCTGCCCGGGGCGCCATTCTGGTCAACCCCGTGGTCGATCCTCAAAGACTCATGCGGGATATGCAGGGCGAACACTACAGCGAGCGGCGTGAGAAGACGTTCCGGGTCATCGAAAAAGACGCGGCAGCTTACGAGGGCGTGAAGCCCACAGTGAATCCGCGGACAGAGATGCTCGTCCTGTTGACCCGGGACGACGAGGTTCTCCCATACGAAGAGGCCGTGCGGACTTTCGCCGGCTCGCCGACGACCGAGACCGTGATCTTCGCAACGGGCGGACATTCCCCGAGGCTCGATCGTCCCGATATGATGAGCGTGATCCGCCGGTTCGTCACGGCACACTCTGGCCCGGATGAGAATTGAATTCGGGACGCCGCTACGCCCGCCGGATCAGCGCTTGCTCAACCGAGTGACCCAAAACGCGAATGTCCACTCATGGGGGGTGGACCGGGCGTCATTGACGCGTTTCCAGACATTCCCAATCCAATGCCCCGAGCTGGCGGTAAACCGGTCGTGCCTCGGACTGCGCCGGGACGGTGAGTTCTATCCAGGAGCAGCCAACCCGCACTCCAGGACGGCCACCATCGGTGTTGGTCTGCCCATTATGCTAGAGCAGTTTCCGATCATATTGAACCACGCTGACGGAGCGATTTTGGCCGGACGTTAGGCCAGGGATCAACATTTGGGACGAAGGACATGCAGCGCATATTCGAGAACGAGCGACGCGGCGTCCGGCCAAAAGCGCCCGTCCCGCCAGGGTTGCCCCAATGGCGTATGG
>JAZGDW010000041.1:0-10896 GCA_036478295.1 Candidatus Krumholzibacteriia bacterium | reverse complement strand
CGCCCACCTGTGACAGGGTCTTCTCGTTCAGAAGCTCGACGACGCTTGCGTTCTTGCCCGCCGCGGTGAACAGCTCCCGCAGGGCGCCATCCGGCAGGGAGTACGGCTTGGCTTCGACAATACTGAGAAAAGAGGCGATATCATCCGGGTAGATGAGCAATCTCAGGATGTTCTTGAACAACTCGAGAACCCGATCCTCGAGCGCACTCACGCCTCCCACAATCGCAAACGGAATGCGAAGCCGGTGAAGCTCCGCCTCGTACAAGGGCAGCCCCGACGACGCCTTGAGGGTCCTCATCAGAATGGCAATATCCCCGAAATCCACGCGGTCCGGGGCATTGCGATAATGCGCAAAAGGAACGTCCTTCTTGGGAAGGAGCCCGGTCAGCGAGGCCACCCAGGCACCCAACGCTTTCGCCTCCGCTGCGACCGAATCCTCTGCCCCGTCCGGGGGATGAAACACACAAATCGGCGCCTTGCTCGCTCCCCGATCGGCGCCGAGCTCGATCTCTGTGGCAAGCGGCTTGAAATACGTGTCTTCTATAATGAACCGGTGAGCCAGGTCGAGAATGTCCTGCGTGGAACGATAATTGGTCTTGAGGTGATACGTCTCACCCTCGAAATTACGAAGATTGTCCACACAGGCGTCTCGCCAGCGGTAAATCGACTGTTTGTCGTCTCCCACGACGGTTACGCGGCTGAAATCGCCGCCTGAGAGCAAGCGCAGCATTTCATTCTGTACAATGCTCGTGTCCTGAAACTCGTCCACGAGAATATGCTCGAATCGGCCTCCGTAGTGGTTCCTCAGTTGCTCGTTTCCCTGAAGTTTGTCGACCACGATCCGGATCATATCGCCGAAATCGATCAGCGAGCGGCGCCTGAGTTCACTTTCGTAAGCGTTCCACACGGCGATAACCGTCTCCACGAAACGCCGGTATTCCGGAGTGTCGTCGCTGTGAATGTTCTTCAACAAAGTGTCCGTCGTCCACAACATATCTCTGGCCTTCAAGATGATTTTCATCGCCTTGTCGAACAGCGGTCCCAGCTTCTTGGGCGACGGCATGTCGCTCTCGAATGCCTCCGGCATTCCTGCGACACGCCCCCCCTCGAACGCTTCGCCTACCACGCGGCAGATTCGCAGGCGTTCGACTTCCGTAGCGATACCGATATCCGGATCGATCTCGAAGGACGGCGCGTTCTCCTTGATGACCCGAAACGCGAACTGGTGGAAATTCATGATCCACGCACCGTACAGCTGTCTCAATAATTCGTCGTCTTTGCACTCCAGTATGCCCTCGAATATCCGCTTCTGCATTTCGCCGGCGGCCTTCTTGGTAAACGTCAGGGCGAGCAGGCGATCCGGCGCAATGCGATCCTCGAGCACGAACTTGAGGTAGCGCGCCACCAGCACCCGGGTCTTACCGGTGCCTGGGCCCGCCAGGACCCTACCCGTCTGCCCAACGGGAAGGCCTACCACTCGTTTCTTTTCTGGACTGAGTTCCATCATGCGTTTCGGTTACACAAGCGCATGAACCTGCACTTGCGGCAGCGTCCATGTATTTCGGTGCGTTCAAATCCCGTCCGCGAGGAGAAGATCGAGTCGACGTGATCCACGGCGCGCTGCATCAGCCGTTCGATTTCTTCGTGACGCAAATAGGAATATCTCTTGCAATCCCCGGTGTTCGACTCCGCCGCGGGAGGGAGTGGCTGGTCGTCCCCCACGACGTACAGCGTGATCAGAACCGGATCTTCTCCCGGCTCCTGCCCCAGATACTTGAACGTACGGGGCCACTCTCCTGTCTTTTCCAGGCTGGCCATGACGTACATCGGCGCCTGCCAGTCATCCTTGACCGGGTCACTCGGCGTATCGAGGATATGACCGCGTATGGTCACGCCCTGCTTGCGGATGCTACCGGTCTTGAAATCGAGCACGTGAAAACCACTGGCCGCTTTTTCGATACGGTCCATCTGCCCGTGAAAATGCCGGCCGCCGCACTCAAAAGGGACCAATTCCTCATGCAGTGCGATTGAATAGTCTTCCGACTCTTGATCTTCTTTGAGAGTGGATCTCACCATTGCCGGAAGATAGTGACGCAGCGTCGTGTCAAAAAGAGTTCCGCGCCGGATGCGGTTCTCGCGTAACAGCTCGTCGATTAATTTGGCGACGAACGTATCGTCCGCTTTCGCATGAAGCTGCTTTTTCGTAGGAAAGTTGTCGGCGAGAGTGGCCATGATTTTGTGGAATAAACTCCCTACCGTCATCGCGGCGTTTTCTTCACTCTGAAGACGAAGGATCTTCTCGTAAAAGAAGTACCGCGGACATTTTGCGAACCTCTTCAACGAGCCTTGACTGATGCGGAACGCCTCCAGCTCGAACGGCGCCGCCGCCGGTCCGGGCAGGTTCCACAGGGGCCCGATCAGGTTCAACTCCTCAAGACGACCCGCCAACCCGGGTGTTGCCTGGCCCCCGACCCACGCCCTGGCGAAACGTACTTGTGGCGGGGTTCTCTCTTTGGTTTTCGTCTCGTGATACCTGGCTTCCGGCCACGCTCGTTTCAGAACCGAAGCCGGCGCGGGTCTCGCCTGGCCGGAAAACATTCGGGGTGCCGATATGTACAGGGTCTCTTTCGCCCGGGTGAGCGCATGATACAGGAGGTGGTATTCCTCCTGCAGATGGTCTTGCGCCGAGCGCGCCCCGTACACGGCCACTGGGCGATCGGGCAGAGCCCGGGTCAACGAATCCTGCAGAACCACGGCAGGCACCAGCCCCTCGCGCTTCATCACGGATGGAAAGAGCAGCTCCGAACACCCCAGTACCAGCACCGCCGGAAAAAAACACCCCTTCACTTCGCGGCAGGAATAAAACCCGACCTCGTCTAGCGACGGCATCGCAGTTAGCGATTGTGTCGCAAAGAGACCGCTGATGCGCATGAACTCACCGAACGTGGCCTGGCCGTGCGTTGCCTCGAGTGCCGCCGCGTATTCTTCCCAACGTTTGCCCAACACGGAGAGAAACGCGTACACCAGCTCATCTTCCGTTTCGTGGTGGTACGCTGCGCACGCCGGCATGAACGAACGTTGCACGACGTGAGTCATACGCTCACCCGGTTCCTTCGACCGCAGGTCATCCGCCGTCGCCTGCAGGTGCCGCCGGACGGCATCCCGTTCTCCCTCGGGGTCAACAGGGCGACCACTGAACTCCAGACACTCATCCCGAAAATACGGCTGAAAAGGCGAAGTCGTGAGCGCCTCCATCGCGACCGGATCGCCCGGCGTCTCGATAAGTGTCAGGAGTGACTGTACGAAACCGCGAAACCCACCCTGCGGGGGCCGGCCGGTGTCGAGCGGAATGCCCCGTTGCTCGAAGGCCGCGCGGAGCAGCGGCTCGTAACGGTGCTTCTCGTTGGCGATGACGGCGATCTCGCACGGGCGATAACGCTCGCCCGCGATCAGGTCGTGTACGCGCGACGCCGCCATGTATGCTTCGTCGACCTCGTCGTCGGTGATTTCCAGCTGCACGTCGGCGACCGCAGGACCGGCGCTTCCCACGGTTTCTGCCCCACCCACTGGGCGGTCGAACAGCGGTCCCGGCGATGGCGAGGCCGTGTGCTGCGCAGAGCCGGGAGGCGAGGCCGCACGAGCGGCCGGTCGCAGCGGCCGTAGCGGCAGGTAGTCCCCCGCTCCGTCGCCGAGTGTCTCCCCGGCGAGCGTCTCCAGGGTCTTGCCCAACGGACCGGCGTCCAGGCATCGGCCACTCAGCATCACGGTCTCGCACGGGTAGCGCTCGGGAAACTCACGCATGAGATATCGCGCGCTCGTCCCCCTGAAACCAAAGAACGAACCCATGGGATCGCCGAACACGTTGACGGCGCCGCCGTCCGGAGGCAGCAAGGCATGCAGGAGTGCGAACTGGCCCGCGTCGATGTCCTGAAAATCATCGACCAGCCACACGTCGGCTTGCCGGAGCGGATGGGTGTCCGGCAGCGACTTGCACGTCTCCGCCGCGAACCATGACAGATCGTAGAAGGTCACTCGGCCGCCCGCCGCGAGCCTCTCCAGGTAGAGCCTATAGAGCGCAATGGCATCGGCCAGCCGCGCGCTTGCGGCTGCGGACTCGACCAGCCCGAGCGCGTCCTGCCTGACGTCGTTCTGGAGCATCAGGTGACAGAACGCAAGCAGGTCGCGCAGAAAACGCTGCGAGTCTTTGATCGTGCGATAGTCGCTCTTGAATTTCTTCGCGTACTTGCGAACCACCTGCCGGACCAGGAGTAACTCCTCGATTCCCTCGATGATACGCGGCGCCGGCCGGCCGGAATCAGACACGATTTCCCTGGCCAGCGTGAAGTAGCTCTGAACCGGAGAGAGACCCGCGTGCGCCGCCCCCGATTCGAGCACCGAGGCGGTGACCTGTTTCAGTTGTTCCCTGGAATAGGTAAGAATGAACGCGCGCGAGCCGGCACGGGTGAGCGCCCGGTAACGCTCGATCACCAGACGGGTCTTGCCGCTTCCCGGGGGGCCCAGAACCCGCAGGTGCCCGGCGGGATGGTCTACGATTCTCGTGGTAACGTCGTCTCGAGACGCGTTCATGCGTGGGTCCTGCCGTCGGGTGGTCGTGTCGGCGATTCTGGATCCTCGAGAACTATCCTTGATCCGTCAAAAACTCGCTGCCTTAAACTGGAGCCGGGCGCGTAAGGACGGGGGTCGACGGCGAGTTCTTGAGCACCTGCAGCCAGCCATAATGCGCGAAATGCTGCGTAGCAGTGCGCAGCGCGCCGACCGCCCACAAACTGTGGGGGATAGGCAGACGTTCTCCGTCGGCGCGCGAGGACTGTTTGAGCCGGAGCGCCCCCGTCCTTACGCGCCCGGCCCATCATGACAGAGCCATTTTTTTGACGGATCAAGGCTATTCCTCTGGTTCCGCGGAATCGGTTTCTTGCCGCTCGAGATACGCGTCGAGACGTTTGCGAAGCTCCACCTCGAAACCGGCGGACTTGGGGCGGTAGAAGCGGCTTTTGCGAAGCGCCTCGGGCAGGTAGCATTCCCTGACGAACCCAGCGGGATAATCGTGGGGATACTTATAGTCTTTCCCGTAGCCCAGCTCTTTCATGAGCGGCGTGGGAGCGTTGCGGATGTGCATCGGCACCGGATAGGGCGGGTTGTCGTGCACGGCGGCTGCCGCGCGCTTGTAGGCTTCGTACGACGCGTTGCTCCTCGGCGCCAGCGCCAGGTAGGCCACCGCCTGCGCGAGTGCGAGCTTGCACTCCGGATACCCATTGAACGCGACGGCGTCGCGTGCCGCGATAGCCAGGACCAGCGCGTGTGGATCGGCGTTCCCGACATCCTCCGACGCAAAAACCACGAGGCGCCTGGCGATGAACAGCGGATCCTCTCCCGCCTCGCACATTCGCGCCAGCCAGTAGAGCGACGCATCGACGTCGCCACCCCGCAGGCTCTTGTGCAGCGCCGAAATCAGATCATAGTGTGACTCGCCTGCCTTGTCCGTCCGCACGAGCCGCCTCTGCATGGCGTCTTCCACGAGACCGCGCGTGAGAACGCGCTCACCCGTGACGCCCACCAGTACGGAAGCGGCGTAATCCAGCGCGTTCAGCGCCGCCCGCACGTCGCCCTGCGCGACGTCTGCGACATAGGCCAGGACCTCCTCGTCGGCTTCGATCTCCACCCCACCCAGGCCGCGTTCAGAATCGTGCAGCGCCCGCTTGACCAGCGTCAGCACTTCATCGTGGCTAAGCGTATTGAAAACCAGCACGCGCGAGCGGGACAGCAGGGGTCCGATGACTTCAAAGCTGGGGTTTTCCGTGGTGGCGCCGATGAAGACGATGGTCCCGTCCTCTATATGAGGCAGGAATGCGTCCTGCTGCGCCTTGTTGAAACGGTGGATTTCATCGACGAACATGAGCAGCGGCGTACCGTCTATCGAGCGCAGTTTCCGTGCATCGCTGATGACGCGCCTGACGTCCGCGATACCCGAGGTCACGGCGCTAAAGGTAACGAAGCGGCCTTTTACGCTGCCGGCGATGATTCGTGCCAGAGTAGTTTTGCCGCAGCCGGGTGGGCCCCAGAGGATGAGCGATTGCTTCAACTCCCCCTGATCGATGGCGCGGCGAAGCAGCGTGCCGGGACCGACGATGTCTTGCTGGCCGAGAAAATCGTCGAGCGTGCGGGGCCGCATGCGCTCTGCGAGCGGCCGCGACTTGTCAACGGGATCTATGAACGGAATTTCCACCTGGTTTCGCCCGGTTGTGGATCCAATGTCGCGTCAGGAATAGTTTGGCTTGCGGTCGAAAGAGTGGTTGGCCTCGATGAAACGAACGGTTCCCGACTTGCGGCGCATGACGACCGAATGGGTCACCGCTCCACCATGGCGGTACTGGACGCCGCGAAGAATATCGCTTCGGGTCACACCGGTAGCGGCGAACATCAAGATGTCGCCCATCAGGAGATCATCCATACCGAGGACTTTTTCCTTGCTCAGTTTCCTGCTCTCGAGCGCGGCTTCCTCTTTCTCGTCCAGCACCTCGAGTTTGCCTTGAAAATCACCGCCCACGCATTTGAGCGCCGCCGCGGAGAGCACGCCTTCGTCGGCTCCACCCACCCCCATCAAAACATCCACACCGCTGCCCGGGGTGGCCGCCGCTATCGCCGCGGCGATATCGCCGTCCCTTATCAACTGAATACGCGCGCCGGTCGCTCGCACTTTTTCGATGAGCGGGATGTGTTTCTCGCGATCGAGAATGCACACGGTGAGGTCCTCGACGTATGTACGCTTGGCTTCGGCTATGTTGACCAGGTTCTCGAGCGGGCTGGCGTTGATGTCGATGCGCCCGGCGGCCTCGGGCCCGACGGCAATCTTGTTCATATAATGGACCGGCGAATCGAAAAAGCCACCCTTATCGGCCACGGCAACTACCGAGATGGCATTGGCGCGTCCCATGGCCACCGAGTCGACACATTCCAGGGGATCCAGGGCGACGTCGATGTCGGGCGGCCCGCCCTCACCGACAATCTTGCCCTTGGACAGCTCGTGATTGGGGTCTCTTTCCCCGATGACGATTGTACCCTTGATTTTTACGGATTTGATCGCGATGGCCATCGCTTCGCAGGCGGCACGGTCCGCCTCGACCGCGTTGCCTTTACCCATCCAGCGGGAGGATGCCAACGCGGCCGCTTCGGTCACGCGGACCAGCTCGAGCGCCAGGTTTCTTTCCATCGATGGAGTCTTTTACCCTTCGGCCGGTGTGCTTTTGCGTTCACCTTCGTCTTCACTCGTGTCGTCCGGCTTGCGCATTTCATTCAGCTCTTTGGCCATCTGGTACTGGTGAAAAGCGAAGACAAACGGAAAAAGAACGTAGGCAAGACCTACCGTGAGCGGGTAGACAATCACCGAGATAATCAGGGTTATCCAGAACCAATTCCACTGGCCCAGGTAGAGGTAGCCCAGGGGTCCAAGGAATACCCAACTCAGGATGAAGCCCAGAAAACCCGCAAGGCCAGGACTCTTCTCGACTGTGATCGGACGCAGCCGAGTGAGCTCGTTGCCCTCCATGAAACTCGACACGGAGCTGCGGAGCCTCCGCCCGCAGTGGACGCAGATCTCGGCCTTTTCATCTATTTCCTTGCCGCAGTGCCTGCAATACATTTTTCTCACCCGTCTTGCCAAAGCCACCGGCGGAAACCCAACCCTCGCTTCGTTCTACGATAAACGAATGGCGATTGTTACTCCGACAGAGCCGAAAGATTGCGCCTGGCGGTGGGGTTGTCCGGCTCCAAGCCTAACACCTTTTTCCACTGGGCCTTGGCCTGCTCAATCTTACCACTTTCCGCCAGGATAACGCCATAGTTATTCAGGTGAACCGTGCTCTGCGGCGCGATCTCCAGCGCCCGGGCGATGTAGGTGGCCGCTTTCTCGAGCTCCCCCAGCGCCCGCAGGCTCATCGCCAGAACGTCGAACGCCTCGTTCAGGCCGGGTTCCCGGGGCTCGGTGCGCGGGTCAAAAGCGCTCCAGGAGGATTCGCGGGCCGCCTCGGGCGGGCGGCTCCCGAGCCATTCCTCGAGAAGGCCGACCACCTCCTCGAAGCGCTCCTTTTCGTAGAGCGCCCGGCCCAGATAGGTCCGGAACGTCCGGCTGTCCGGCTCGCCGGCCAGCAGCGATTCCCACAACGGAATTGCCGAACCATACTTCTTCGAACTCATATAGAGCGCCGCCACATTGAAACGATAGGCGTTGTTATCGGGATCGAGTTCCAGCGCCCGGTTGAACTCGGACTCGGCACGACTGAAGTCACCGATACGCCGGAGCAGCAGTCCGAAATTATTGTGAAACTTGGGGCCGTCCGCGCCCAGCTCTCCCGCCAGCTCGAAATACCTGGCCGCCGCAGTGTCGTCCCTTTGGCTTAAACCGATACCCATCGCCTCCGCGTACTGCGGGTTGCGCGCATCCAGCGAACGCGCCCTTTCCCAGTGGCCCAGCGCTTCGTCCGTACGGCCGAGCTCGTACAGGGCCAAACCGTAGTTGTAATGTGCGAGCGGGTCGCGCGGATCGTAACGGACCGCCAGATCGAACTCGGTCAGCGCCCTTCCCGTCTTGCCCATCTCCATCAGCATCGCGGCCAGGGCCAGGTGAATCTCTGATCCCCCGTAATCCAGGCGAAGCGCCCTCTCGTAGTTGCTGACCGCGGCGCCATGAGAGCCGAGCTTCCAATAACACTTGCCCAGCATGGCGTAGAGCTGCCCGTTTTTGATGTTTTTTTCACTGAGTGGCAGCAGAGCCGCGACTGCGCTCTGGTAATCCCCCGTTTCCATGAGGGTCTGTGCCTTTGCTTTTTGTGCGTTGATGTATTCGGCGGGGTTTCCGCCACGGTCGTTTTGCATACCGGCGCAGCTAGGCAGGAGCAGGATAGAAATGAGAAAACAGAGATCGATGCGCATCACGAAACGCTCGCAAAAAAGGCGGCCCCTGGCGGAATTTCCGCACTTGGGCACCCCATACATCAAGATACAACAGGGGAGCCGGATCTCAAAAGACCAAACTCCGTCCTGCGAACACTCGTTCGACGCTACGATTGCCGGTGACCGATCAGTCTTCTCTCGAGGGTGGCTCGGAGCTTTCCGAGGTAGCGGTTACACCAGTTGGTCCTGGGTAGAAAAGTAAAGAACGGCCGGCGGCGAATGCCCATTCGTGTCAGCTCGGCGGCAGTCGCCGGGTGTCTGTTGTTGATCGTCCAGGCGCGCTGGAACACCTCGTAGGCCGACGCGTTGTCGCCCCGAAGTTTGTACACTTTTCCCAGATTGATATAGGGTACCGGATCCACGGGCAGCGCGTTCACGGCCTGCTTGCAGTGCCTGATGGCGCGGTCGTAATCACGGTTCGCCTGAGCCAGGCAGAAACCGAAATACGACAGGTACAGGGCATTCCCCGGAGAGATGCGGAGCGATTGTAGCAGGTAATCGAGGGCCTTGTCGAAGTTGTTTCGTGCCATTCTCTCGAGGGCAAGATTGTAGAGCGCCTGTGATTCGAGCGTCGTATCACGGGCATGATCCAGGGCTGTTTCCATGACAACTCCTTTGGAGAAAACGTGGCGCGACAGTGTTGCACAACGAAAAAAACGTGCAACCTGCCGCCAAAATGAGTCCCGTTTGAGCGTGTTCGCGATTGGCGCAAGATGCGTTCCACGGGGGGCGCCGGGTGGCGGGCCGTCTACGCAATCGCCGCCGTGAGATCGTCGTAGGAGACCAGACCGAGGAACTGGCCGTTCTCCATGATCCCCGCCAGGCGCCGCTTGTGGCTGTGGAGGATATAGTAGGCCTGCATCGCGGAGGTGCCCGCGTCGATGAGCGGAAATTCCGTTTTGACCCAGGGCTCGAGTGGCGTGCCGCCCATGCCGCGTTTCATCGCCTGTCGTACGTCGGTTGCTTCCACGGCCCCCACCAGGGACCCATCGGCATTGGTGATCGGCAGGGCAAACGGTTGCCCGGGCTCCAACGACGCGGCGGCGCTTTCGACAGTGCTGTTCGGGAACAGCATCGTGTTACCCGGCACAATGAAGTCCCGGGCCCACTTTTCACCCAACCCGATCCTTATTCGAATCATCTTTTCCTCGCTCATCGCACTGAAGAAAATAAAAACCCCGATCAGCGGTAACATAATGAACCGTTGGTCGGCAAAACCGAGGATGGCGAAGCCAATCGCGATGACCTGTCCAATGTTCTTCGCGTATCGCGTCGCCTTCAGGTACGACATGCGGGTGGCGAACACACCCCTGAGGATACGGCCGCCGTCCATCGGGAACGCGGGAATCAGGTTGAAGACGCCAAGAATAATATTGATAACCATCAGGTTGACCAGAAACCCGTGGTCGAGATCGAGCGGGACGTTCCGCAGCCGTAAGATGAGGAAAAAGATCGCCGCGAGCGCGAAGTTGACCAGGGGCCCCGAAATGGCCACGATGATTTCCTGCACGGGGTCCTCTGGGATACGCTCCGCCCGCGCCATGCCGCCTATGGGCAAGAGCACGATGTCGCGGACCTTTATGCCATAACGGCGAACCTGGAGGCTGTGGCCAAACTCGTGAAGCACGACGCACACAAAAACGGCGGCGACCAGAGCCACCGCCCATACGGCCTCCCCCCAACCGCCGCTGCGCCACCCGTCGACGCCGAAGACCAGAAGGATCAACGGGAACGTGAGGTGGATTCGAACCGGGATGCCAAAATACGTCCCGAACTTTATCGTATATCTCATGCCTGTTTGTCTTTATAGCGTTGGTGTCACCCTGGGCATGGGCGTGCGGCAGCCCCACAAGTCCCTTTCATATAACATAATAATTGAAACTCGCGAATCAATATGTTAAGCATCCGCGGACTCGTCTCCGAATATCC
>JAZGDW010000040.1:0-37805 GCA_036478295.1 Candidatus Krumholzibacteriia bacterium | reverse complement strand
CCGGCTAGAAACTGGACATCCTTCCAACAAGGATTTCTACGACGAAGACGTCAATATGTACCTGACGAACCTCCTTTGTTCGTTCATGAAGCCCGAGTACCACCGGCGGGTAAAAAAATATATTTCGCGCTACGATACGAGCCTGTTTTCCAAGATAGAAAACTCTTCAGACGTACGGCTGAAGTACACGATATACAAAACCAACGCAGATTTTCTGCTCATCTCCATCGGAATCTTCAAGGACGGGCACAACGATAAGTTGGATCCGGCATCGCTACTGATAAATTCCGAGGAAGCCCACATGGGAAGGGCAAAGACGTATTACAATTTCGCCTATTCGTACAGCCAGTCGATGTTCAACAAGTCCTCCGGGATCAGCGAGGTGTTGGAGAAGCTCTCGAGGGGTTTCGAACGTTACGTGGAGATCCTGAGCCATATGAGGGGAGAATACTTCAACATCCTCGATCGCCTCGGAAAAGGCGAGATCTATCATCTCGAACGGTCGATCGACCGGGAGGCGGTCAGCAAAGAGCTGAAGGGCCTCCAGGACAAGTTCCTGGATCTGTACTCGGATTACATGAAGAACAAGAGCAAAATTCTGCGGAAAAAGCTCGAAACGATGGTCAACGACATCAAACGGATCGACCCGTCGTTCAAATTTCACATCGAAGACTGAGCGATCCCCCAACCCTCTACCTGCGATTCCTCCGGGATCCCCTGTCCGAGGTCTGGAGCTTCTGCGCGAAGTCGTACATCCGCTCGAACACCTCTTTCTTGGCCTTGCCGCGGGTCAGAGCGTGCGAGCCCTGTGGCAGGAGAACGACTTCACTCTGGCCGCTGGAAGCCCATTTCTTGATGAGTTTGAGCCCCCTGTTCGAGACCACGCGATCGTCCCGCGCTTGCAGGACCAGCACCGGGGTTTGGGTGTTGGGGTCCGACCTGCGGATCCGCTCCATGGCTTTGGTGGCTTCGCCGTTCCAGCCCGCGAAACGAAAGAACAGGGTTGGCGTAACGTGCCTGGCCAGCGCGTAGAACCGTCCCTTGAGGTCGTACTTGGGGTAGATGGCTGGCGCGAGCAGTATCATTCCCTTCAGCCCGTGCAGGCTGGAGAGAAGCATGCAGACCGTGCCGCCCAGGCTCAGACCGACGACAATCGCGTTCGGCGAGTAGCGCAGCACCGTGGTTAGCGCGGTCTCCGCCATCGTCACCCATGACTCCCACGTCACCATCCGATTCTTGAGGTCGTAACGTGTGAGCCGCGGGCAGAAGACAGTATAGCCTTTACCGTAGAAATAGTTCCCGAGCTCCCTCACCTCCGCCGGGGTGCCGTGCGCGCCATGGAGCACGAGCAACGCCGGTGCCTTTTGCTGCTGTAGAAAGAGAAACGAGCGATCGTCACGCGGGACGTGAACACTGCGGTCATACTCGAAGCGCTGGAGAAAGTGGGCGCGAAGAAGTTCGCGTCCGAGTTTGAAGTCGTTGGGATTCTTCTCGAGGAGGGTCTCGATTTCCCAGATAGTCCGATTGATCTGTCCGTGCCAGGTCATTCGTATTCCTAGCTGATCCGGTAGTTGGGCGCTTCTTTTGTCACCATGACGTCGTGGGGGTGGCTTTCCCTGAGCGAGGCGGCTGAGACCTGGATAAAGCGTCCCTTTTTCTTGAGGTCGTCGATGGTCTCCACACCACAGTAACCCATGCCAGACCGGAGGCCGCCGACCAGCTGGAACACCGAGTCGGTGAGCTTGCCCTTGAAGGGAACGCGGCCCTCGATGCCTTCCGCCACCAGCTTCGACTCTTCCACGCCTTCCTGCAGGTAGCGATCCCCGCTGCCGCCCTTCATGGCTTCGATCGAACCCATTCCCCGGTAAATCTTGAAGGCCCGCCCCTCGAAAAGCTCTATCTGGCCCGGACTCTCCTCGGTACCGGCGAAGAGACTCCCAATCATCACAGAGTCGGCCCCGGCGGCGATGGCCTTGACGATGTCGCCGCTGTACTTGATGCCGCCGTCGGCGATGATCGGAATGCCGACTTTCGACGCCACCCGCGCGCACTCCATGATCGCCGTGATCTGGGGCACTCCGATACCGGCGACCACCCGGGTCGTGCAGATGGCACCCGGTCCCATACCTACCTTCAGCCCGTCGGCCCCTTGTTTGATGAGATCCGTCGCGGCCCGAGCGGTGGCGATATTCCCCGCAATCACCTGAAGCTTGCGGTGCCGGGTCTTGAGCGTCACCAGGGCGTCGAGAACGTTTTGCGTGTGGCCATGGGCCGTATCGATGACCACGACGTCCACGTGGCTCTCCACCAACAGGTCGGCCCGTGTCAAGGCGTCGGCGCCAACCCCGATCGCCGCGCCAACCCGCAACCGGCCCTTTTGATCCGTGCTGGCGAGGGGAAAATCCATCTTCTTCTTGATGTCCTTGAACGTAATGAGCCCCTTGACCCGTTTCTTGGAGTCCACGACCGGCAACTTCTCGATACGGTGCTCGTGCAAGATCCGCTTGGCCTCCTCCATGGTCACGCCTTCAGGGGCGGTCACCAGGTTTTCTTTCGTCATGAAGTCGCGGATGGGAGCGGAATCGTCGTCGATAAAACGAAGGTCTCGGCCGGTAAGCATACCCACCAGCTTGCCCTTGTCGGTAATCGGCACACCGGAGATGTGGTATTTCTTCATCATGGCCAGTGCTTCTTTTACCGATTGATCCGGCTCGAGGGTGATCGGATTGTGGATCACGCCGCTCTCGCTGCGCTTGACGCGGTCCACCTGTCCTGCCTGCGCGATCGGGCTCAAATTCTTGTGAATAAATCCGATACCACCTTCGCGCGCCAGGGCGATGGCCAGGTTCGCCTCGGTGACCGTGTCCATCGCCGCCGAAACGATGGGAAGGTTCAGCTGAATCTTCTTGGTGAGACGTGTCACCGTGCTCACCTCGGACGGCTGGACCGACGACCTTGCGGGCACCAGCAAAACATCGTCGAAAGTAATCCCATTGCCGATAATTTTCTCCACATGCCCCCCTGAATGGTATTCCGCTTTTTGGGTGAATTGATATAATTTAGCACCGAACAGGCTGGTTTGGCAAGGTGAGATGTGGGCAGGAGCGCCGCGCCGCCGGAGAGACATTCCCTTGACAAACCGTTGGGGCAGACCGGAATATCGGCCCCGTGGATAATGATTTTGCACACTACGTCATGCGGATGGTTTTCGCCCTCATTGTCGGCGGGCTAATCGGTATCGAGCGCGAGATCAAGGGCAAGCCCGCCGGAATGCGCACGAACATGCTGATGTGCATGGGTACTTGCGTACTGATGATCTTGTCCATCGAGGTCTTCAGACAGGGGGCGGGGATGGGTGACCCCTCGCGCATGGCATCGCAGGTCATGACCGGTATCGGTTTTCTCGGCGCGGGCATGATCATCCAGTCGCGCTTTTCGGTGATCGGCCTGACCAGCGCGGCCACCCTGTGGTTCGTGGCCGCGATTGGGCTCGTCATCGGTTGGGGTGACTACCTGCTGGCGTCGGCTTCTACTATCCTGATCATCTTGACCCTGACCCTCCTCAGCAGTATCGAGCAGCGGGTGGCGGTGCGGATGCGGCGCCACATCCTGCAGTTCCGGTTTCCCATCGAGGCGAACGCCATGAAACCGGCCAAGAAAGTCTTTGCCACCTACCGGATCAATCCGGAGAACCTCGAATTGAGGCGTGGGGACACGAAAATCGTGGTCGATGTGGAATACGTGGCGTCCGACGACAAGCACGGCCGGGTTGTGCAGGCGATGCGCGACATCGAGGGAGTCGAGGTACGCCTCGAGTTCTAGGCGAGAGAAAGACCAAAGGTCCGAGCACGCGTGCCCGAACCCTTGGTGTTCCTGTGGGCCGGTTCACTAAGAAGCCGGTCAATTGACTCCGGTCTAGAGGTCGGCCGGCTTGAGGGTCTTCCTCTTGTTCGCAATCGCCCTTGTTTCGGCACTCTTGATCATTTCACGAACCTTCAGATCCAACGCGCCGTAGAAATCCCCTGAAACGTTGCACTTCTTCGAGGCGGCCTTGGTCCTGGTCTTGGAAATGATCAGGTCACCCGTTTTTCTTGCCTTTGCCATCTAGTATCCTCCTGTTCTGGGATGAAAACTTGAATAGATACCGAATACCGTATCAATTACCCGAATTCCCCAGTCTTGTCAAAGAAAAATTTACGCGATTTTCGCCTCATTTCGGCTCTGAGGGCCATATTCCACACCCGAGCCGGGACCCGACCCGTCACCTAGACCTTGGGCAGGGTGATGCCCTTCTGCGCCTGGTACTTGCCTTTGCGGTCCGCGTACGAGGTCAAACACTCTTCATCGCTTTCAAAGAACAGCACTTGCGCGATTCCCTCATTGCCGTAGATCTTCGCGGGCAGCGGTGTGGTGTTCGAAATTTCCAGGGTGATGAACCCCTCCCACTCGGGCTCGAAGGGGGTCACATTGGTGATGATCCCGCAGCGGGCGTAGGTGGATTTTCCCACGCAAATGGTCATGACGTTCCTGGGCACCCGGAAATACTCGACGCTCCGGCCGAGGGCGAACGAGTTAGGCGGGATGATGCAGACGTCTCCCTTGTAATCGACGAACGCCTTCGGGTCGAATCGCTTCGGGTCCACAACCGTGGTGTTGATATTGGTGAAAATCTTGAACTCGTCCGAAATTCGGATGTCGTACCCGTACGAAGAAACACCGTAGGACACCTTGGTGTCCTTCATCTGTTCCGACACGAAGGGTTCGATCATGTTGTGCTCTTTGACCATTCGCATGATCCACTTGTCGGGTTTGATCGACATGCATCGTCCTTTCCTGGTTAAACGTTTTTACTCTACGTTTAGGGTCGCGTCTTGAGCTTTCGGGACAGGTGCCGCTCGACGTCTTCTATCTTGGTTCGAATCGTGTCCGTGGCGCCCTCGCGATCATCGATGGTAATCTGTGTGTGAACGCGTCGCGAGAATTCCCGCATCTTCTCGTGGCAGCGGCGGATCAAACTCCATACCTCTTCGGGTTCGCCTTCCACTACCGTGCCCATGGCGGTCAGCCGGTACTCCATCCCGCTGCGATCGATGATATCGATAACCCTGGAGACATCCTCGCTGAGTGCTTCTTTTCCCAGCGGAACCACGCTGAATATTGCAATCATGCCGCACCCCCGGACGCACCGTGGCGAAGGTCCGCCACGATGCTGGGCAGAATTTCGAGCACCCGCTCGACGTGAGACTCTTCTGAATGCCGGCCGAGACTGAAGCGCGCCGCGCCGATGGCCTGCTTCCGGCTCAGCCCCATTCCCTTCATGAGAACTGGCGACGGATCTGCGGTAGCCGACGCGCACGCCGATGCACCGGAGACCGCGATACCCGATTCGTCGAGCCGCTGGATCAAGCGCGACGCCTCGATACCCCGAAACGAGATATTCGTCGTGTTGGGGACGCGACGATCCGGGTCACCGGTGACCAGCGTATCCGGCACGCGCTCCAGGATCCCGTTCTCCAATGTATCCCTTAGTGCGGACAGGCGCGTGGCGATCTCATCGAGGTCACGGACAGCGAGGCGACACGCTTCGCCGAGTGCCGCCGCCGCGGCAACGTTCTCGGTGCCACTGCGCAGACCCATTTCCTGGCCGCCGCCGTGCACCTCCGGCGAGAGCCCGATACCATTGCGGATGTAGAGCGCCCCGACTCCCTTAGGCGCGTAGAACTTGTGCCCTGACACGGACAGCAGGTCCACCGGTGTCTTCCTCACGTCGACGGGAATCTTGCCGAATGCCTGGACGGCGTCCGTATGGAACACCACCTTGTGGTCTCTCGCAATTTGGGCGATCTCCGCCACCGGCTGGATCTGTCCGGCTTCGTTATTCGCCCACATGACGGTGATGAGAAATGTATCGTCGCGGATGGCGCCCCGGATGACCTCGGGGTCCGCGCAGCCCGCTCCGTCGACGGGCAGACACGAGACTTCGAAGCCGCAGCTCTCCAGGTATTCGCAGCTCTTACGCACGGCGGCATGCTCGATGCAGGTCGTGATGATGTGGCCCGACGTGCGCCCGGCCGCGATTCCCTTGACCGCCAGGTTGACGCTCTCCGAGCCACCGTGGGTAAACACAATCTCGCTGGCGTCCGCCCCCAGACTCGCCGCTACCTTGCGCCGCGCGTCTTCCAGACACGCCTTCGACATCCTGCCCGGCAAATGGGCGCTGCTCGGGTTGCCGAAGCACTCCCTGGAAACGCGAAGCATCATGTCGAATACTTCGTCCCGAATGGGAGTCGTCGCATTGTAATCCATGTAGATGGTGTCCATGCTTGTTGTCCCGCGGCGCTATCGCCGGTATCAATCAATGGATGGGCTGCAGCGCGAACGTCCTGGGCGAGAGGCCGACCCACGGCGCGAACCACCGGTTGTTAACGAAAACCTCTGCCCGGATTTCCCAAAAGGCTGAAATACTCCATGCGCGCGGCGGCGTCTTCCTTGAACATGCCGAGCATGGTACTGGTCATCGCCAATGAATTTTGCTTTTCTACGCCGCGCATCATCATGCACAGGTGTTGGGCCTCGATGACGACGGCCACCCCGTGTGGTCGCAGATTGCGCTCGATGGCATGGGCTATTTCGCGCGTCATCCGTTCCTGGACCTGGAGCCTTCTGGCAAACACGTCCACCGTGCGCGCCAGTTTGCTCAGTCCGACGATGCGGTTCCTCGGAAGATACGCGATGTGGCACTTGCCGAAGAACGGCACGAGATGATGCTCGCAGAGGCTGTAGAAATCGATGTTCTTGAGCACCACCATCTCTTCCTGCTCTTCGTTGAACACGGCGTCGGAGATTATCTCGTCGATGTTGATGTGGTATCCCTGCGTAAAATACGCCAGTGCCTCGCCCACGCGGCTCGGGGTCTGCAGGAGTCCCTCCCGGTTCGGGTCCTCGTCGATCTCGGCCAGAATCCCCCGTACGAACTCCGCGATCTTGTCATGTTTCGGATTCACAGCGCTCATAAGTTCTCCTTGCAAAGCCTCCGGTACCGTCGTGCGGTCTCATACGGCACTTGACGGCCTTCACGCAGACGGAAGCGCGGGTTCCTCGGACCCGCCGCGGTAGGTAAAACTGTTCTTGTGTGTTTCGATAACTCTTACACTGACCAGCGTGATGCCTTCGTTGATTTCAGGCTGAATGAGGCGCCAGATCAGTTTGGTAACGTTTTCGCCGGTCGATATGAAATTGTCGATACCGAACGCCGTGTTCATATCGGCGTGGTGAAGTTTTGGCTTCAGGACTTCATCGACAAGCCTCTGCACCGCCCCCCGTGCGATGACGACGGGTCGCCGGCCGCCGACGGGCGCCGCCACGGTGACCTCGAGCCTGTACTGATGGCCGTGGCCGGCGGGGTTGGCGCACTCCGCATAGATCGCTCTGTTCTCCTCCTCACTCAGGTCCCGATTCCACAGCCTGTGCACCGCGTTGAAACTCGAAGCAAAAGTCAGGTATACCATCGGCGTCAGTATTCCTTGCCGTAGTAGTCGGCGTAGAAGAGGTTGTCTTCGTGAATACGGACCTGGTGCAGCCTGGCGCCCGGCACCGCTCCTTCGAGCCTTTCCCACACGTATTTCGCCAGCATCTCCACCGTAGGCACGACATCCCTCCTGAAGACGTCTACGTCCTCGTTGAGATACTTGTGGTCCAGGCGCCTGACCACGCGTTCCTTGGTGATGGCGTCGAGCTCCGAGAGGTGGACGACCATGCCGGTCTTCTCATCGGGGTTGCCCGCAAAGGTGACCTCCAGAACATAGCTGTGGCCGTGCAGGTTCACGCATTCACCGAACCGCTCACGGTTTTCCTCCGGTGAGAGCGAGTCATCGTACAGGCGGTGAGCCGCACAGAAATGCATCTTGCGCGTGATATAGAGCATTGTCGCTTGCCTTCTGGGGTGGTTTTCCGCCCCATCATATCAAAGAGCTCGGGGGCTGAGTAGCGCATTCTACCGCGGCCGCGGCGCGTTGTTGGATCGTCGAAGAGTCGTGCCCGGAGGGAGGGCTGTATCCTGTGAATCGCTTCCGGTACCGTGCTCCACTTCGCTCGGCTACCCACGGCTCGAAGCGGGTGGCAGCGAACGGGCGCCCGGCAGCGAGCGTGTTCCAACAGCGCGCCGCGCCCGCTTACTCGACGAGCTCCTCGGCGACCAGGTATTTTTCGGCATCCAACGCGGCCATGCACCCGGTCCCCGCAGCAGTGACCGCCTGCCGGTACACTTTGTCCTGTGTATCACCCGACGCGAAAACGCCGGGCACATTTGTGTGAGTGGAATCGGGTTTCGTTATGAGGTATCCGGTCGCATCCATCTCCAGTTGGCCCTTGAAGATCTCGGTATTCGGCGTGTGCCCAATGGCAACGAAGAAACCCTGGCACTCCAGCGTGGACGTTTCCCCTGTCTTCTTGTTCTCGAGCCGAACTCCCTTCACGCCTTCCTCCGGGGTCCCCAGAACTTCGGTCACCACCGAATCCCATATGAACTCGATCTTCGGGTTCTTGAACGCCCGCTCCTGCATCGCCTTGGACGCCCGCAGCTTGTCGCGCCGGTGGATCACATGGACCTTGCTGCCGAACTTGGTGAGGAACGTGGCCTCCTCCATCGCGGTGTCACCCCCACCCACAACGGCGATCACCTTTTCCTTGAAAAAGAATCCATCGCAGGTCGCGCATGCCGACACCCCGCGCCCCATCAGGCGCTGCTCGCTCTCGAGCCCCAATAGCATGGCGCTGGCTCCCGTGGAGATAATCAATGTGTTGCAGAGGTACTTCTTGTCGCCCGCATACACCACCTTGGGGTTCTTGCCCAGCTCGGCGCGGTCCACCGTGACCTGCTCGACCACCGCCCCGAAGCGCATGGCCTGCTTCTTCATGATTTCCATCAGGTCCGGCCCCATGACGCCCTGCTCGAAGCCAGGGTAGTTTTCAACGTCCGTGGTGATGGTCAGCTGGCCTCCCGGCTGGGCGCCTTCCAGCACCAATGGGCTGAGGTCGGCCCGGGCGGCGTAGATGGCAGCGGTAAGTCCCGCCGGGCCCGAGCCCAAAATGATCACGTTGTGGATTTCATCTGACATCGCCGCGAAACTCCTTCAGTGTTTGGGAATGCATACGCTACAATAATCCAATCCGCCGAATTGTCAAGCCGCAGGCCTGTTGAGGCCAATTCGCCTCAAAACTTTGTCTTGTCAACCGTTTAGCTCAATCATATAATTAGATGAGATCCCACCCCACAGGCTCCCTGTAGAATATGCGCCGGTTTCATCCCCTTATAATACGCCTGTCCGCACTCGGTGTGGCCGTGGTCCTCAGCTGCAATTCTGACGCCCCGACCGGCCCGGGCGGCGGCAATGGCGGCGATGACGATACGACCATCGTAAGACTGGATACCATTGCACCTTCACAAGTTACGGACCCGGCGGTGAATTTCATCCGTGCGATTGGCATCGCGACCTTCTCGTGGTCGGCTCCCCATGATGATGCCGCCGATCAACCGGCGGACCGTTACGAGATCCGCTATGCGCAGACCTCCAGGGGCGTGTTCCCCCCCGCCTTCTGGGACCTCTCCATCCCCGTGTCCAACCCGCCCGTGCCCGGGGCTCCGGGAACGCCTCAGCAGGTGGAGATTTCCGGGCTGACCCAGTTTCAGGATCTTTGGGTTGGGATACGGAGCTACGATGCCGTGGGTAATCGGTCCCCGGGCAGCGACCTGGTCTCGGTCAGGATCCCGGGGCCGACGTTCACGGGTCGCTGCGTCGACGTGTACACCGAAAATCCGATCCCGGGGCTGCCCGTACAGGTCGGCGGCTTCAACGTAACCACGGACGCGAGCGGTGAGTTCGCGGTGGATGACCTGCCTCCGGGCGGTGTGACCGTGACCATTGCGGACAACCCCGCCCCTCCGGACTACCACCGCATGCACCAGCTTTTTGTCATGGTACGAGACACCTCTCACACCTTCGAAGTGATACCGGTTCAGGCCACCATTTCGCCTTCGTTGGAGGGGATTACGTTGTTGGCCTTTTTCAAGAAAATGACGTTTGTCAACGTGTCACCGTTCCTCCTCGCAAAATGGAAACGGACGCCCGTTCCCACGTACTTCGAGTTCGTAAACACGAGCGGTCTCGACTATGAAGCAATATCCAGGGACGGCGCCCAGCGGTGGATGGACCGGACGGGCCAGCCGCTATTCGATTTCGTCTCCCAGCGGCCCGACACCGGGATCGTGGTTAGTCCCCGGGCGCCGGGAATCGGCACGGCGACGACGTTCTACACCTTCGGCGATGACAAGCACCCCATTTTGGCCGAGATCAAGGTCGACAACGATCTCAACGACCCCGACTTCCTCTTCAAGGTAATGATGCATGAATTCGGGCACACCATTCGCCTGGATCATATCAAACCGCCCGAATTCATCATGTATTTCGGTCAACCGCTGCCGCCGGACATCACCGACGACGAAGCGAACCTGGTCATTCTCTACCAGGCCATGCCGCTCCGCGTCGACATGTCCATTTACGACGAGTCGGACGGGACGACCTCCCTGGCCGCAGACATCCGTCCTTGAGCAGGCCCCCGGCACGCCGCTCCGGTGGACCCGGCGACTTGTCGCGGCTCCACTGACGGTATTCCTCGGCACTTTACTGGCCGCAACGATACTGATATGATGTCGGTTTCGCACCGGCTTCCGGCGTGGACTTGGCAGCGGTGCCGGCTTCCGGCGTGGAGCGGCGTCAGCTTCGCCCGCGGCATACTTCAAAGAGCGACCTGCGTGGGATTCGACGGTGAGGACCCGGCACAAAAAAAACCCGCGGGACGGGCGTAAATACAGCCGGTATCGTTTTTTACCAGGGAGGTAACTCGGCACATGAGCACGAAATGGAGGAGAGTAAAACCAACTACTCTTTCCAGGAAGGGAGGTAAAAAAACGATACCGGCTTCCTTTTGGCTGTCGATAAAAATATAGTCGCAGGTACCCAGGCGCGCCACCAAAAACTACTTGTGAAAAATTTAATTTGATCGCTTTACCTCCCCGTCCTGGAAAGGAAAACCGCGATGACCGTGTTGAGAACCGTGATCTCAGGGCGCCGCTCACCTGCCCGTACCGTTTGTGGGACATTCGCGGCCTGGCTCGTTCTGGCGGCGTGTTTTGTGCAACCGGCCCGTGCGTCGGACTACCGGGAGCCCGCAGTCGATAGCGTGTACGCCGGCCTGATCCGGGAGTATACGACCGACCCACAGTTTCTTTCACCGCTGGTCGACCACGTTCCCTCCGACCCCAACGTGCCGTCGCCCCGTGAGTTTCTCGGCTACATCCCCGGCACGCCCAGGCAGCTGACGCATTACACCAAAATCAAGGCGTACTTCGAAGCGCTCGCCGCTGCCTCCCACAACGCGCGCCTCTACACGATCGGTCGCAGCAACGAAGGCAAAGAAATGATTGTCATGCTCATCGCCGACAAGGCGGTGCTCGATGACATGGGACGCTACACTGGTTACACGAAACAACTCTCCCGTCCGCGGGTGACGAGCGAGTCCCGCGCGGAAGAAATCATCGAGCAGGCGAGACCGATCTACTACATCACGGGGGGACTGCACTCCACCGAAACCGGTCCGCCCGAGATGCTCATGGAGCTCGCCTACCGCCTCGCCGTGGGACGGAGCCATTTCATCGAAAACATCCGCGAGCGCGTCATCACCATGATTACGCCCGTCCTCGAAACCGACGGTCGCGAGCGCATGGTCGACTGGTACAACCGCTATACCAAGGACCACACGGACTGGGAAGACATGCCACCGCGTACGCCCCCTTACTGGGGCAAGTACGTCTTTCACGACAACAATCGTGACGGCATCCAGCTGAGCCAGCCGCTGACACGGAACGTCGCCAGGCTGTTCTTCGAGTACCACCCGCAGGTCATGCTCGATCTGCACGAGTCGGTTCCGTTTCTCTATGTGTCCGCCGGCACCGGTCCCTACGGTCCCAACCTCGACCCCATCGTGACCAGCGAATGGCAGTGGATCTCGAACCATGAAGTGGCCGAGCTTACCAAGTTCGGCATGCCCGGCGTATGGACCTGGGGCTTTTACACGGGTTGGTACCCCGGGTATCTCCTCTGGTGGGGAAACAACCACAACAGCATCGGCCGTTTCTACGAGACCTACGGCAACGCGGGTGCCTCGACCATCGATCGCGAGCCCAAGCGCAAGTTCGCCGGCAAGGAAGTCACGAGCAAACAGTGGTACCGCCCGTGGCCGCCGCACAAGAAGGTGAAATGGTCGCTTCGCAACAACACGAACTACATGCAGTCCGGCGTCCTGGTAAGCCTCGACTTCGTGGCGAAGAACGGCAAATCGCTCCTCTACAACTTCTGGAAAAAGGGCGCCAACGCCGTCGAACGCGGCCGGTCGAAAAAACCGCGTGCGTGGATCATCCCTGGGGACGGCCAGAACAACTGGGAACTCGGCTACCTCGTCAATAACCTCAGGGCGCAGGGGATAGAGGTACACCGCCTGGATAAGACGTTCACCGTCGGTGACGACAAATATGCCAAGGGTGATTTCGTGGTGCGCATGGACCAGCCGTACCGCGACCTCGCGAAGACGCTGCTCGAGAAGCAGGATTTCCCCGAGGACGCGGAGTTTCAGCCCTACGACGACGTGGCGTGGACGCTGCCGCTGCTCTACGGCGTAAAGGCCGATAAGATCGACGACGAGGCCGTGTTGCAAGCGCCGATGTCACCCGTCGAATCGGACGTACGGATAGCCGGCGAGAAACCGAAGGCCAGGCGCCGCGCCTACCTTATCTCGGCGTCGTCGACCCAGAAGTTGATCGAGGCGCGCCTCATGCTGGGAGACATCGCCGTCTTCGCGGCCGAAGAGGCGTTCAAGGTGGGCAAACGGACGTACCCGGTGGGCAGTTGGGTCATTCCCGCGGTCGAGACGCCAGGTCTGCGAGATGCTGTCGAGGGCATTGCGGCGAAGCTCGGTATCGACGTGTACTCGAGCCGGTCGGTGCCCGATGTTCCCAAGCACAACCTCGACTTTCCGCGACTCGCCGTGTTTCACACCTGGACCTATACCCAGGATTCCGGGTGGGTGCGCTTTACGCTCGACCAGGCGAACGTGCCGTATACGCTCATCAACAAGGACCACCTTCGCGACGGCGACCTGCGCCGGCATTTCGACGTGATCCTCATCCCCGACCTGGGCCGGTGGTTTCAGCCCAAACAGCTCGTTCACGGCATCGACAGCAAGTGGGGGCCCATGCCGTATACGGCGAGTTCGGAGTTCAAGTACCACGGGCTGGTGGACGAAACGGACGACCTGACCGGCGGCATGGGTTTCAAGGGCCTCGGGCATCTCGAATCGTTCATAGAACAAGGCGGTACGCTGATCACGCTTGGTGCGGGCAGTCTGATTCCGGTCGAGCTCGGTCTTGTGCGTGGCGTGGACCGCAAGAAACCGTCGGGGTTCAACAACCCCGGCTCGGTCGTGCGTACCCTGGTTACCGACAAGACGAGCAACATCCTGTACGGCTACGACGAGACGCCGAATATTTTCCGGGGCAACCTCCCGCTATTCGACGTGCCGAAGAAGTACCGCTCCTGGAAGGTGCTCCATTACGGCATCGAGCCCGACAAAGACGACTCAGAAGACGAGGATGAGAAAAAGGACACCGAAAAATCCAAAAAGCCCGAACCCATTTGCATTAGCGGTTTTGTGAAGGGCGAAAAGCACCTGAAGGGCAAACCGGCGATCCTGGAGATCAAGCAGGGTGAAGGGCGTGTCATAATCTTCAGCTTCAACCCGATGCACCGCTACCTCACGCACGCGTCGTTCGGGCTGGTCTACAACGCCATCATGAACTGGAATGATTAGGCAGCCTTCTTGTTCACTACGCTATCAAAACGACACTAGCAGAATCCTTCCGCCCACAGGCTGTGAATGGACAAGCTCGACAAACGAACATTCGCGACTCTCGTTTTCTCCGTATTTGCGACCGTAACCGGAGTAGGGATCGTGGTGCCGCTGCTCCCGATCTACGCTCATGGCCTGGGCGCGAGTGGATTTTATATTGCTGTGATATTTGGCGCCTTTTCACTGTCGCGAACGTTTTTTCTGCCGTTCTTTGGAAGGCTCTCGGATAGAAAGGGCCGTCGGCCGATTATCATTTCGGGTCTTCTGGGCTATGCGCTGATCTCGGTTGGCTTTGTTTATTCAACGGATGTCACTTCGCTTATCATCATCCGCTTTTTTCACGGTGTTGCCTCGGCGATGCTCATGCCGGTAATTCTGGCCTACGTCGGAGATATAGCACCTCTCGGTCGCGAAGGCCGTATCATGGGTTTGTATTCCACGTTCGTACTCTTCGGATTGAGCCTCGGACCGCTGATCGGAGGATTGGTAAACGACAACTTTGGGCTGCGGGCGGCATTCGTGTGTATGGGGATGCTGGCCTTTCTGGGTTTTGCCATGTGTCTCTTGATGCTCCCGCCAACACGGTCCGAAAGCATCGTCAGGACCCACAAGGAACTCGTTTCGTGGCGACGGCTTGTGAACGATCGCGCCCTGGCGGGTCTTTTGATTTTCAGATTTGCGTACCTCGTCTGTATCGGGATTATATGGGGATTTTTGCCGTTGTACGCCGCTCTGAAACTCCCGCTATCCAGCTCGTCCATCGGGCTCTTGATTACCGTCGGCATCCTGGCCAGCGGAATGATGAATGCTCCAATGGGGGTTCTTGCTGACCGGATCAACAAAAAGATGATGGTCGTCATCGGCGGGCTCATCGTTGCGTATGCGATTTTTTCGTTCGAGTGGGCCACGAGTTATCGTGACATGGTACTCGCCTCGATATCCTTTGGTATAGGCGGCGGCATATGTATGCCGGCCCTCTCGGCCATGGCGACCCGGAAGGGAAACAAGAGTGACGCCATGGGGAGCGTCATGGGCCTGATGACAGTCGCCCACAGTCTCGGAATGCTTACCGGTGCCCTTCTGGGTGGCATCATGATGGATTTGTTCCAGCTACGTTATGCCTTCGCAGGGGGTGCGATCGTTATGATAACCGGTACGGTGCTTTTTCTAACATGCGCATATCATCCGAAAGAGACCGCTGTCGTCCCGGAGTTCATGCATGAGAGTGACTACACACCCGCCGCGTAATCCGCTGACCTCTCGCCGTTGACACTCCCACGGAATGTTGCTAGATTGCAGGCCATGAAAAATGGACTGCCCCGCGTGTGGCCATCTATTCTGCTTGGCACCTGCCTGTCACTTTGCTTGATAGCGGCGTGCACATACGCACGCCCGGAAGACGAACGCCGGCCGGTTGCATTCCGCACCCAGACGATGGGAACTTGGGCTTCGCTGACTATCGTGACCGCCGATTCCGCCGCGGTGGCGGATCTGGCCTATGCAACTCTATCGGTATTCCACGAGGTCGATTCCCTGATGAGCAACTGGACCGATGCGAGCGAGGTCGCACGCATCAACCGCGAGGCCGCGCGGGGTCCGATCCACATTCACCCCGAAGTCGCCGAGGTAATCGGCCTGGCACAGCAGGTCGCCCGTGAAAGCAACGGAGCTTTCGACATCACCGTCGAACCGCTTGTGCGACTGTGGGGATTTCTCGGTGGTCCCCCACGGGTGCCTCGGCAAGGCGAGATCGCCGCTGTCCTCCAACGCGTCGGCCAGGACAAGCTGCGCTACGATGCCGATGCCGGCACCCTGCACTTCACGCGCGACGACGTCAGGATAGACCTGGGAGGGATCGCCAAGGGGTACGGCGTCGACAAGGCCGCCGACCTCCTGCGGCGTGCGGCTGTAACAGACGCGCTGCTGGATCTCTCCGGCAACATGGTGGCTCTCGGCAATGCCGCCACACACGAAGGCTGGACCGTGGGTATCCGCGACCCCTCCGGCACGCGTTCCCACCTGGCTCGTATTCACCTTTTCGATGAGGCCGTGGCAACTTCGGCGGACTACGAGCAGTTCGTCGATTCCGATGGCGAGCGTTATGGTCATATCCTGGACCCGCGCACAGGCTGGTCGGCACACGGCCTCGCATCGGTGACTGTCGTCGCCGCCCGGGCAACTGTGGCCGATGCCTGGGCGACCGCCCTGTTCGTACTCGGCCCTGAGGCCGCCCGCCGAGTTGCCCATGAGCGCGAAGACCTGTCCGTCGTCCTCATCGAATCCCAGCAAGACGGCGACGCCATCGTTTGGGTAGAAGAGCAACTTCGTCCTCGTTTTCAGCTCGAACACGGACTGACGGTGCCCCTGACTCTCCGTTATTTCTGAAAACGCACTATATAGAGCATCAAAAAAGAGGCGCCGCCGTTCTATTCACCTGGCCTTTTGCGGCCTCATGAGGAACTTGGCAGCGTAATGGGCAAGGTCGCACCCCTCCGCCCGCCTGCCCCCCGCATATGGCACGGGCCTTGCACATCCGAGGAAACTCTTAAAAGGAGGGGAAAACATGAAGCGCATTCTGTTGGCTACATTTTTCGTTATGGTCCTCGCCCCGGCGGCGTGGGCCCAGGTACCATTTGTTCCGTCGTTCGAGTTCGGTGTTGGTGGCGGGCTCAACCTCCCGCTGGGAGACATCGGCGACGGCATGAACAACGGTTACAGTTTCAACGCGAGCGTTGGCTACAACGTCGCACCGATGTTCATCATCGGTGCCGAGTTCGGTTTCTTTGGCAGCAGTGCCTCGGACCAGACTCTCGCACTGCTGGGAACGGGTTCGGAGTTTAGCTTGTCGTCGGTGCAGTTTACGGCGATGGCGAAATACAAGTTTCCCATGGCCGTTCACCACATGTATGCGAAAGCTCTCGCCGGCGGTTATCGCCTGGCTACCGACCTGACGTCGCCCCTAGGTACCTTTGATATTTCGAGCACGAACTTCGGAATGGGCATTGGCGGCGGGTTCCAGTTCAACGGCTTCAAGAACTCCTCGATCTACACCGAGGGGATCTACCACCGTGTTTCCGGTGCGTCCGCGGATGGCGAGTTCGTCACGCTCAATCTCGGCATGATGTTCTCGTTCAACTAGAACGAACCAAACGCGTTTGTTTCAGGGGCCGCGCCCGTGCGCGGCCCTTTTTTTGCACTTACTCCAGGAACTCCTTTGCCCAGTTCTCCACCACTGTGATGCCCACGTCGATCAACCCCTTCGTCGGCGCCGCCGATTTCGTCCACAGGAATCGAGAACCGTCGATGTCGACTTCATATTCGCGTCCGAAGCCGGCAACCAGCCCCAGTTGCACACAATCGACGACTTTGGTTGGCGTCCCCAACGCCGGCGACGGATCCAGCGTCACAGACACTTCCATCAGGTTGCCGTGTTCCTCCTGGTAGTAAATCGCCTTCCCGTCACGCCCCCAGCGCGGGCGGTCGCCCCCCTTTGTCGACACCTGCCACTTCCCTTCGCCGGTCGGAAAACGAGTGATGTAGATCTCGTACCTGCCGGACTCGTTGGAAGCGTACGCCACGTAGTTGCCGTCACGCGAGATGCGCGCGCGGTACTCCCGTGCCTGTGTGTTTATCAACGGCTTCGCTTCCGATTGCCCGCCGAGTTCGAGATACCACACGTCCTCCTGGGTGGCACTACCCAGCATGTGGTACACAATGTACTTCCCGTCGGGCGAGAGCGACGGATCTCGCCCTTTCGTGAGTTCGGTCGGCGATCCGGTACCGTCGGCTTTTCGCACCGTGATCGTGTCGGTTCGGCTGTTGGAGTACATCAGGTGCAAGCCGTCGGCAGTCCACTCCGGCCCCAACTGGTTTGCCTCGCTAAAAGTGAAACGGGTGCGCGTCTTACGTTCCAGGTCGTGTATCCATATGTCGATCTGTGTGCCGTCCCATTCACACACCGCCATACGTTTGCCATCCGGTGAAAGTGTGGGATCGAAATAAGCCGGAGCCACCTCGGTAATGGGATCGCTCAACACACCGTCTCGGCCTACCCACAGGAGTTGAAGCTGTTGCCCACTCGCGCCCCGGAGATACACCAGCGTTCCGTCGCTGGACACACTGACATCGCCGGCCTCCGCCGCCACGGGAAACGGCTCACCGGTGACCTCGAGGCTCGACAACGAAAACGGAACCGCCCAAACACCCGCGTTGGTTCCCGATCGGGTGAATACCAGGTGGCCGCTTCGCGAGTAGATCGGGTGCCCCAAACGAACGCCCTCAATGTGAAGCAGCCGCTTGCGCTCGTCGCCGGCAACCACCTCGATTTTGTCGGGCGAGTCATTTTTTCGATGCGAAACGAACAATAGCCCCTTGTCGCCCGGCAACAGCGACGGCTCATGGATATCAGCTTCATCTTCCAGAAGCCCCACCAGGATTCGCGGATCACCGCCATTGGCGGACACCTCGAAGCCCGGCCCGTTGCCCTGCGCGTAAATGATTCGATCGTCGTGCGACCAGGCAACGCCGCGCCCACTTGTGAAGCCAGCCACCGGTTCGCAGATTTTCACACTGGCGCCGCCGCCGGATGGCACTTTCCAAATGTCATCACCAGAGACGTAGCAAATGAACTCACCATCGGGTGACCAGCACGGCGTGTGCGCGCCTCTTTCCGCCGCAATTCCCCGCGGGTCGAGTTCGTTGAGTTCGTGCACGAACAGTTGGCCTTCGAGGATATAGGCGACCTTGCTGCCGTCCGGAGAGATCACCGGATCGAACGGTCTCAGTCCCTCTTTACTCTCCACGGGCAGCTTGAACTTGCGTAGCGGTGGCTCGGGTGCGCCGGGTTTGAACATCCATGCCCCCGCAGCCGCGACCGCGGCGAACAACACCATGGCCGCGATCCAGCCGATGCGGCTGGCCGTGGCGGACGGGGCGGCTTCGGCTCCTGGGGCCGCTTCGTCTTTGATCTCGCCCCGGAGCACTTTGTCTATAACGACGCGTGCCTCACCGATGTCGCGAAGGCGCGTACGCGCGTCCTTGTCGAGACAGCGCTTGAGAAGATTGACGATCGCTTGCGGTGTGTCTTTAGGCAGCGAATCCCACTCGGGCTCGGTCTTTATGACGCTGGCCAGCATGTCGGAGACGGTCTCGCCGCTGAAGAGCTGTCGCGCGGTGAGCAGCTCGAAAAGCACCGCGCCGAACGCCCAGATGTCGGCGCGGCGGTCGACCACCTTGCCACGCGCCTGCTCGGGGCTCATGTAGGCCGCCGTGCCCAGAATAACTCCCTGAACCGTGGGGCTGCTGGCCAGGACCGTGGGCGAATGTGACAGCGTGTTCGCACTTCCTTCCGCTTCGAGCGCCTTAGCCAGCCCGAAGTCGAGCACCTTCACGGTGCCGCCGGGAGTGACGATGACGTTGGCCGGTTTCAAGTCACGGTGGACGACGCCCTGCTCGTGGGCAGCCTCGAGGGCTTCGGAAATCTGATAGCCGACAGCGAGCGCGTCCTCGACGATGAGCGGCCCTTCGGAGAGGCGCTTGGCAAGGTCCACGCCCTCGACGAGTTCGAGGACCAGGAAACGCTGGGAGTCGGCTTGCTCGATGCCGTAGATGGCGGCAATGTTTGAGTGGTTGAGGCCCGCGAGGAGCTTGGCCTCGCGCTCGAAGCGCGAGAGGCGCTCTGCGTCGGCCGCGAAGGACTCGGGGAGGATCTTGAGCGCGACGTCGCGATCGAGCTTGGTGTCGCGGGCACGGTAAACTTCGCCCATGCCACCGGCGCCGATGAGCTCCGTCACGTCATAGTGTGCGAGGGTCTTGCCAATCATGGGAGGGGATGATAGCACAGCGCTAACGGGGTAACCCAAGGGATTTTAGCGAGTAGCTATCCTGAAATAGCGGCACCGCACGTACAGATCCTATACAAGACTGTTACACGAGATCAGGTTGCGACGGTTCGCCCGCCAAACCAAAGCCAAAAGACACGACAGTTCCTGAACACTTGCCGGGCACTTACGATACTTCGTTGTGTGCCCCAGGTGTGCCCCCGCTGCGCTACATCTGCGCGCCCAGCTTCGCGAGCCGTGTGCGAGCGTCGTCGACTTTGGGGATAGAGACATCGGCGTTTCCCCAGTGCTCGAGATAGGCGTTGTAGTGCTGCCTCGCCTTGGCGAGCTGTCCTGCCTCTTCCTCCAGGCGGGCGAGCTCGTAGTAAAATGGAATCCGAAAAGCCGCACCAGCGGCTTGTTGACCAACGAGAAACGGCTCGGGTTCGACGATCTTCCGGTATGCATTTATTGCTCCCTGACGGTCGCCTCGCAAGACCATTACATCACCTTCGATCCACCACTGAGTCCACGGGTAGCGGGTTTCGATGGGCAGTGTGTCGGCTCGATGCAGCGCTTCGAGCGCCTTGTCCGCGTTTCCCTGGGCTCGCTCCCACTCGGCCTCGGCCATCAAAACAACAAACGCATCCGACGGATTCTGGTTCGCCTCCCGTACTTTCTGGAGATCACGTAATGTCTCCTGGGCTTCGGCGGTTCGACCCGCCCTCAGTAGCGTCTGCAGAAGCGCAAGGTAAGCCGAAGTGTTGTGGGGGTCGACTTCGATGCCCTTCCGTGCCGCCCCGAGCGCACCATCCAAATCCCCGGTGTGGGTGAGAACAAATGCTTGTTTTATCCGGTAAGAGCACACAATGGAGGCGGCCCAACCACCGGGTGCCCCCATGGCTTCCAGGTGGGCACTCGCCGCGTCGTAATCGGCCATCGCCTTTGCGATATTCCCACGCCCGATCTGCGCGCTACCTCTCCGATCGATCGCGAAGGCATGGTTGTAACCTTTCTCGTTCCTTTGAACCGCCGCTGCGCTCAACTCGAAAGCCCGATCCCAGTCGCCGATCGCTTCGAGACACCGCGCCATTCGAGTCCAGCGCGTCACATCCCCCTCACGCATCTTGTCGTCGATCCGCGCGATGACGTCGTCGTACTTGTGCTGAGCCTCCAAAAGCGCGAGTTCGGCATCCACAACCCTCGGATCGTTCGGATTTGCATCGCGGTATCGCGCAATCAGATTTTCCAGGGCCCGAACGTCGTTGCCAGCGATGTAATCTTCGACTAAGTGGAAAAAAACCACCTCGAAGGTCGGATCGATCTCCAGCGCGCGCTCGAAGTACTCGCGTGAGCGTCGAATGTCCGTGTACTTCGATTGGTGGGTGGTGATCTCGCCCAGCGTGTTGTAGGCATCGGGAATGTCCGGGGACGATTCGATCAACCGCATCAGCCTCTTATACGCGGCATCGATATTGTCGTCATAGTAGTCGATATTCGCCTGATAGACGACCTGCCAGCGTTCGGGTAGCCGCTCGACATAAGGGAGGCCGAGCTTCATCGCGGCAACCCCCTTGCCCGTTTCTCCGTTCCATGTGTACGCCATCATGATGCGGAGATACGCGAGCGCAAAAGAGCGATCGATCTTGATCGCCTGTTCGAACAGTTCCGCCGCTTCGTCGTATTGACCCTGGTGCAACGCCATTTCTCCGGCGGCGTAGTGCCGGTACGCCTCGGGAGAGTCCGTGAGCGACTGGGCGAGATCGAAATCGCTCGACGTCCCCTCGTCGTCTGTCACACCCATCAGGTCACGAACATCGCGGGCGATCGCGCCCGCCAGCTCGAAGAGTTCGGAACTCGAGGCCGCTTGCTTCTTGAAAGAACCGAGGGCGTTCCCCGACGTCACATCGACGAGCTCCGCGGTGAGGATCATCCGTTCCCCGTCACGAATCACCTGGCCGACGAGCATGACGTCGGCTCCGGCATCCCGTGCCGCGGCAGGCGCCAGCGACGCATCGAACACACGGTCCCCCGCTCCGACCTGACGACGCGCGGCGAGAACCTTCGCCGTCGAGGCGACCTTGAGCCCTCCAGATTCGGCAAGCCCCGTGGTTACGAGACCCATCAATACACGGCCGAGGTTTTCCGTGTCCTCCGGATCGCTGAGATTCTCGAACCCGATGACCGCCAGTGTCGCCTTCTCACCGGTGACGACTGCCGCCGACCCGGTCCTGGAGTTGTCCGGCAACCGTTTAACCACAAAACCAATGACGATTGCCGCCACAACGGCAAGTCCGACCAAACCCAGAATACGGCGGTAGGTGCTCTTCGTTCCCGGCAAGACGATCGAATCGCTGGAGATCGGTTTCTGGATGCCCGCACTTGCCGTGCCGGTTGTCACACTGCTCACTCCAGCGGTCTCTCCTCCATCGACTGCGACATCTCCGGAATCGACTTCCTCCGCCAGCTCTTGCAAATCGTTCCGAAGATCCAAGGCGGACTGGTAGCGCCGATTCGGCTCCTTGGACAGACAACGCCGGATGATCCGGCCCAAATGATACGGGAGCCTCTGCCGTATCTCGGTCACCGGCGGCGGCGTGTCCTTGAGAATCGATGAAATCGTCGAGATGTTGGTGTCGCCACCGAAGGGCCGCCGTCCCGTCGCCATTTCATAGAAAAGGATCCCGAGCGAAAAAATATCCGAGCGTCCATCGAGCGCCTTGCCCTCGACCTGCTCGGGGGACATATACGCGACGGTTCCAAGGATGCGACCTTCCTGCGTGTCGGTATCCAAACCCACGGTCTTGGCGTCTTCGATGCCTTTTGCCTCCTGAAAGAGTTTGGCAAGCCCGAAGTCGAGTACCTTGAGCCGTCCCTCGTCGTCCAGCATGACATTTGCCGGTTTGAGATCCCGATGTGTAATACCCTTGGCGTGTGCGCTACACACTGCATCCACCAAGGGAACGGCAACGGAGAACAGCATCCCGAGAGACACTCCCTCTTCCGGGATCAACTCGCGGAGAGTTTTGCCCTCGACCAGTTCCATCGTGAGAAAGAGGCGATCGTCTACTTCCTCAACCGAGTGAATCGTGACAATGTTGGGATGTTTGAGCGCTGCAATCACTCGTGCCTCGCGCTCGAAGCGTTTGCGACGCTCGGGGTCTCGAGACATTTCCTGGGGCAGGATCTTTAGGGCGACGTCGCGGCCCAGTTTGGAGTCGCGGGCGCGATACACCTCCCCCATACCACCCTCACCGAGCTTCTCGACGATCTCGTAATGCAACAGTGTCTTGCCGATCATTGCGTTCCCATCCAGTCGCTCACGAGCTGTACCGCCGACGCCTCGCATTTGGTTCCTGGAGTGAGATGCATAACCGCGTTATCATACCCACTAAGTCGCTACGACACAAGGTCTTGTTTTATCACGTTCGATACGAAGCAGTGGAAAAGACTGGTGGAGGCAGCGAGACTCTAACCCGGCGCCTCCCGCGTGTGCAGGTCAAAGCCGGCGGGTTCCCGCCGCGGTGATGTGGGTGAACACCGCTTCCAGCGAGTGGTCCAGAGACTCCACACGGCGCACCACGACCCCGGATTCCACAACCAGCCGTGGCAGCTCCCGGTAGGCGGCGTCCGGGCGAACCGTTACGAACTCCAGCGCTTCCTCGCCCACCAGCTTGAGTTCCCGGATGTGCGAGAGACCGAGCAGCGCCTTTCCCAGCTTGCGGGGATCGTCGACCTGCAAGACCACGCGATGGGGGTGATCGTCGCGAATCTTGTGAACGAGCTCGTGCACCTTGCCGAACCCGAGGAGCCGTCCGTGCGCGAGCACGCCCACGAGGTCGGTCAATACTTCGACGTCATGGAGCACGTGTGAAGAAACCAGCACCGTACGCCCTTCGTCACCAAGCGCCTTGACGTGAGTGCGCAGGGCCTTTCGGTTCGGCGGATCGACACCGAGGAAGGGCTCATCGAGCAGCACCACCTCCGAGTCGCCCGCAAGAGCAAGCCCTAGCTTGAGCCGTTGTCGCATGCCGCGCGACCAGGTACCGAAGCGGCGGCCGCCGTCCTCCACGAGGCTGACCAGCTCCAACCCGCGCTGCGCCAGGTCCCGGGCCGCCATGCGGTCGTGCCCCCGGGCCATAAAAGCGACTTCGAGGTTTCGCCGCCCCGATAGCCCGGGATAGAAACTCTCGCTCGCGGGAACCAGGGTGATGGCCGAGCGTACCTCAGCATCCAGAAACGGCGAGCGCCCCAGTACCCGGGCGCTCCCCTCCACGGGATCGATGAGGCCGACCAGGGTGCGCATCATCGTCGTCTTGCCGCTTCCGTTTGGGCCGACGATGCCCGTGATCCCCGGTCGCAGTTCGAGATCAACCTTGCTCAGTCCTACGACTTCCCCGTAGAAGACGCTCACCCCGTCGAGTACGACTTTCGCGTCCGCGTGGCCGCCGGCAGGATTGGGCCTGCCGGATTGCGAAGGCGTGCGTGTCTCACTCATGGCGTCATCTCCCGGCGCACGCGAGTTGCCGTCACCAGCGCACCCAATGACCCCCAGACGACGAGTGTTACCGCCCCCACTACGCCGTACGTGGTGAGACCACCTTCGATGAGCGTGTAGAGCAGGTCCTCGACGGCGTGCGCGGCATCGAGCGCGTAACCGCCGTTGCCCCAGATGATCTGTGACACAACATTAGGAATGGAAATGCACAGGAAGGCCAGCAGAAGCGCCCATCTTGCTTTTTTGGTCGCCGCACTCGGTCCGACGGAAACGCCGGCGTACCCCCAGGCCATGAGGACCGCGACGAGCACAACCTTGCCCATCAAGGCGACCGAATCCATGGTCCCGAAATCTTCGATCAGACCCTGGCGCAGGATGCAGATGAGGATTCCGGGAACGACGAGCAGCGCGGCCGCGGGCAGCGCGACCGCAATCATCTTGCCCAATGTGTAGGACCAGGGTGTGACCGGACGGGTGGCGTAGAGGAAAAGTACTTCCTCGCTCCGATCGCGAGCTATCAGCGGCGTACCGATACCGAGAGCCAGCAGCAGGACGGGTCCGACTTGTATCTCGAGCAGCCGGAGCAGGGGGTCCCATCCCAGATCCACGAGTCCCGCCTTGCGTGCCAACATGGTGACGACCAGGATCACGGCCATGATGATCGGGGGCATAAGATTGGCCAGGAAGAGCAGCTTGACCAGCCGGCGCCGCAGCGCGACAACGATCTCGCGGCGGGCGATTGCGGCGATGACCTGCACCGATGACGGTGCCCTCAGTTCACCGTTCATGTGGGTTCTCCATGGCGCCGACCACCGCGTCTTCCAGCGTCGGCAGGTCGCGACCGAGCGAGCGCACCTCGGCCCCCCGCTCGGCGGCCAACTGCCAGAACACACGAAGCTCCCGATCGTCGTTCGGTTCGAAGGTGATGCGCTGCTCGTCCTGCTCGCGAATGGCGTACCCGTGTTGCCCGAGGGCCTCGGCGAAGGCCTCGTCCAGCCCGACGCCGACGGCCACCATGATCCCCATGCCGGTGCCGACCAGATCGCCGACCGGCCCGCAGTACGCCTGGGATCCGTCCTCCAGCAGCAGGAGCTCGTCGCAGAGAAAGTCCGCGTCCTGCATGATGTGAGTGCTGATCAGGATGCGCCGGCCCTCGTCCCGCAGGTCCCGAATGAGACTAAGAAGCTGCGCGCGGCCTGGCGGGTCGAGGCCCACCGTCGGCTCGTCCAGGATGAGGATCTCCGGATCGTGCACAAGGCTCATGGCCAGCTTGCAGCGCTGCCGCATCCCGGTGGAGTAGCCGCGTACGGGACGGTAGCGTTCCTCCCCCACATCGAGTGCGTCCAGTGCCCGGTGCGCCTTGCGGAGCGCCTCGCGGCGCGAGAGTCCGCTGAGCATGCCGGCGAATACCACCGCATCCACACCCGACCCGCCGGGAAAGACACCTGCCTGCTCGGCCATGACACCGGCCCGCGCCCGGACCTCCATGGCCATACGCGGCACGTCCAGGCCAAGCACCCGGATCGACCCGGACTCGGCCTTGAGTACACCGAGCAAGGCGCCGATCAGGGTCGACTTTCCCGAACCGTTCGCACCCACCAGACCAATCGCGCGGCCTGACAGTTCAGAGCTGATCCCCTTTAGGACGAGGCGTCCTCCCCGCGAGAGGCGCACGTTGTCCAGCCGGATCCACGGTTCGTTCATCGATCGGGCTCCCGTTTTAACACAGTTCGCTGAGGTTCTTACGCCGGAATCCGACGGCGATGGCTGCGACAAAGACCAGGGCAATACCGAGCAGAATCAAACCGGACATGACGACCGAGGTCTCGGGCAGTCCGAACCGGATCGGTAGTTCCATGTTCTCCTGCTGGTTCGCGATCACACCCATGTGATAGGACGGTGAGATATTGCGTAGTGAAAACGGAACCCTGCCCAGCGGCATATCGAACATAAAGAGGACAATGATACTCATGATGAGTCCTCTTCTACTATAGAGGTGGACGAACCCGAACATGGCGACATAGGCAAACCCGCCCAGGGTGACCGACAGCAGTTCGCGGGGCAGAAACCCGAAGCCGTCGCGCAAGAGCACGCGAACGAGAAGCAGCAAAAACCCCGCCGCCAGGGCGACGGTGGCGCCGGCGACCAGAGTCCGTACCACCGCCAGCGTGACCCGAGGTACGGGACCGAGCAAGGGGTAGAGTAGCGTGCGATGGGTGATTCCGTCTCTGATCGGCATCTCCGAGAGCAACACCGCCGCCACCGGCACACCGATCATGACCAGAAAGTGGCGCATGCCGACCAGGGCACTGGTCCCCGCCCAGGAGGCGAAGTACCCGCTCATGAAGAGGAGCATCGCGGAGACGATGAACAACAAAAAGAGCGCCACGCCGACCTTCATGGCGCGCGTCGCGGTCATCGGGATGACATAGGTCCAGAAGGCCGTGGAAATCGCATGCGGTCGGGCAGGCATGTTGGGCACCGTCATGGTTTGTGAAATGAAAAACGCCGTAAGCCGTACTGACTAATACCTACGAACACACGCAGGTCTTTGTTGCCGGCATTTGGACGGCGATAATCACGTAACTCTCAATCTGTGGAATCTTCGAGATCGGTCCTGTGGGCCCAAGAACTAGGGGGTTGCAGGCCGAGAGGGACCGGACACTGAACGCGCTTCCCGAGCTTTCCGGACTGTCCCGTCAATGAGAAGCATCGTGGTACTTAGCCTGCCCGGAGCCTTAAGCAGGCTGCCGTACTGTTCCCTGGCGGCGCTCCTCTCGTTCTTGGGAGCCTTCTTGTCCATGATTGGCAGGAAGAGGGGCAAGGACGTGCGATCACCGGTTCCCCCATCGAGAACGCCGGCGTCTGCAATATCACCGACGACGATATCGTACCGATCGGTGGCCAGTTCTTTTTCGACCGCCTCGATCGTCTCCACGACGGTCACATCATGTCCGGCTTGCTCGAGACGGCCGATCAGGTCGTCCTTCAAGACCGACGGGGTCAGTTCGGAAGCGGGATTCCGGTAGAGGAGAATGACACCGGGGCGCTGAGCCGTCAGCATGTTACGTGGCTTCAGGCACTTGCTATTGACGAGAAATTTATCACCGCACGGATACCCAGGCGAGGTCACTGAGGAGAGAATGACGAGCACGAGAAACGAGAAGGTCAGGCGTTTCATAGGAACTCCCCCATTTGTGAATCTGTTAACACCATAGACGACATGCTCCCCGCTGTCAAGAGCGCGTGGCGGGACGCTCGAGAACCGTCTAGTACTTCGCCAGCAGGCGCGCATGCTCCCGCGCGGCTTCCGCCTTGAATTCCTCGATGAGTGGCGAAGATTCCCCCATGCTCAGCTCTGCTAGGTCCTGCGGATCCCAACGACAGCCCGCCGCAAGACCTCTTCGAAGCAGCGCGACACCTTGTTCCAAAGCGCCAAAAAGGGTTTCTGCTTCGCCCAGTTGCGCGAGAACACCTCCGTCATCAGGGGCCAACCTGAGACAGGCAGACGCTTCCTGTTCATAGTGTTCTCTGTCGTGCACCGCGGCATAGTACCAGGCCAACAGACTTCGCATTCTGACATTATCCGGATCGAGCCGGACCTTTTTCTCGACGATCCTCAGACCACGAGTCCACACCTCGCGGGCGATCTCGGTCTCACCCGTTTTGTAGTAGAGTTCACCGAACCGCATGTGGTAATACGTCCCCGCCCCTTCCGGTAACAGATCGATTGAGCGCTCAAAATGAATCCGGGCCGGCTCGAACTCCTCGAGGTACATGTAGGCGACCGCTACCCAGTGATGCATCTCGGGATCGTCTCCGAAGGTGTCAAAATATCTCTCTCCCGCATCCAGTGTAGCTTCGTACTGCGTCGCCCAGAGGTGTGCGAAAACGAGAAACCATGCGGCGCCCTGGTTTCTCGGGTCGAGTTCGATGACCCGCTCAAAAATGGGAACGGCTTTCTCCGGCAACGTCCCGAACATGTAGGCCTCTCCGCGACCTGCGAGCGCCTCGACGGCGTTCGGCCCGGCGAGAAGGGCAATCTCCTGGCCAAGATCGAGTACCTCTTCAAGCCTGGTTTGTTCCCAGTAAACCCGAATCAACCCGCGTCTTGCCTGCACCGATAGACGATTGACTTCGAGCGCTTTTTGAAAATTCCTTTCAGCATCCGCCAGGTTTCTTGTGCCACCTTCCCAGCCAAAAAAGTAGCGCTCCGTCTGGACGGCGCCGATTCCGATGTACGCAACCTCCAGATCCGGGTCGAGTTCTGTCGCCCTCTCAAAGAGCTCGAGAGCCAGTCGCTGGGAGGACTGATCCCCCCGGTGAAGCAGCTCAGAGCCACGCGCGTAGAGTTCGTATGCCTCCGGGCTTTTTGAAGGGTCCCGAGCCAGCACCGCTTCCTCGTCGCCTGTTAATTCCCCTTTGAGCTGCGCAGCAGCACCGAGGGCGATGGCCCGCGGGACTCCAAACAGGTCGAATCTCGTCGCGGGCTCATTGAATTCCGTGGCCCAAATCTGAAATCCGGATTTTCCGTCGATCAGGTTGACCGTTCCCTGGGTACGACCGCCCACGCGCCTTAGCGTGCCCGTCATCAGCATGTCAACACCGAGTGCTGCAGCCACATCCTTGTAGTCCGAGAGTTGCGAGGCATCCGCGAGACGGCTGGTGCTTTTCCACGGGAGGACCTGGAAACTCACAATCTGCGTGAGCTTGGTAACGAGTGATTCGCCGATTGCGAATGCAATATAATCCGTCGAGTCGGGAACGGTGCTCATGTCCTGGAGCGGAAGCACGGCAAGCGAAACAAGCGTGGTTGTCCCGTCGGGTTGGAGGATTCCGGTCACCCACAAAACCCCAACTGCAATAACGAGCGCAACGGCCAGGCTCAACAGGAACGCCCGGCGGCGCCACATGGGCGTGGGAGGTGGGGGCACCGCGGGAGCCGGCGCAGGGCTCACAGCCGGAAGAGGTCGTTCGACGCCCGGTGTCGCCGTTTCGGCGGCTGCTGCGCTCTCCAGTGTCCTCGCTGCGGGCGCGGCGACGAAGCCCGCTTCGAGATCCGCCTTGAACTCTTCGGCGGTCTGGTAGCGCACGGCGGGATCTTTGGCAAGGGCTTTTAAAACGACCTGATCGAGCGCCGGTGGAATCTCAGACCGGAACGCGCTCGGCGGCTCCGGATCTTCATGCACCGCCAGATAGGTCAGCGCCGCCTCTTGCTCGGCCTGGAACGGCGGTCGGCCGGCGAGCATTTCATAGAGGCACACGCCCAGGCTGTAGAGATCGGAACGGCGGTCGGAGGATTCTCCCTTGAATACCTCGGGCGCCATGTAGGCAAGGGTACCCACCGCCACACCGGATCGTGTGACACGTGTCGCACCTTCGGGAAGGGCAAGCCCGAAATCAACGATGACGACCCGCCCATCGTTCTCAACCATGATGTTGCGTGCGGTCACGTCACGGTGGAGGATTCCTTTGGAATGGGCGTGCCCGAGCGCGTCGCAGGCTTCGATCGCGATGCGCCGCGCTTCGTCCAGGGCGAGTGAACCGTGGGCCATGCGGTCGCGAAGCGTCACCCCTTCGACAAAGTGCATCGCGATGTAGACCTGGTCGTCCACTTCACCGGCGTCGAAGATCGTGGCGATTCCGGGATGATGTAGAACAGATGCGGCCCGTGCTTCGCGCATGAGCCTTTGCCGGGCGTCGGGGGAGTCCGCAAGCGATGCAGCGAGGAACTTGACCGCGATGGTTCGCCCGAGGAGGGGATCCTCGGCCTTCCACACGGCACCCATTCCACCCTCGCCGATCTTTGCGGTGATCTTGTAGCGATTAACGGTTCGACCAATCATAAGTGCGTGGGCAACGGTGGCTAGTCGGCAAAGGGCGTGCTGAAGCTCCAACTTGTGCCAACGGTCAGGAAGTTCGTGTCTTCTACATTCTCTCCCCACACGGTCGTGCTCCATGAAGCGTAAAGCCCCAGTTCCCCAACAGAGAAGCCGGCGCCCAGGCCAAAAAGAGCAAACCGCGTCGCTGAAACCTTGTTCACGCCGATCGGTGCTTCGCCGCCACCGCTGTGCGCGTCGGCGTCGGGATCGGCGGAAGCCCACTCGAGTCCCCCGTACGTGTCTTGATAGCTCGCATTCGCACTCACACTCAACCGCTGCGGCAAGAAATAACCGGCCTCGAGCGCCAAAACGCCCCTTTTCAAGCGCACATTATCGACCTCTTCGGCAATGCCATAAATATAACTCCCGTGCAGATACGCCGAGGGCAAGAACGACATCTGCCAGCCGACGTAGGCACCGACCCGAAACTCGTTGATCCCCCTGCCGACAGCGGCGTGGCCGCTTGTCGGGTAGTTGTCCAGGGGCGCACCAATACCGACAAGAGGCGTTATCACAAGCGGGCGTTGCAGGGCCATCGCCCGTACCTCGAGCCCAACGTCCTGAAATGTCCCGTGCCAATCACCGTCGTCGAGATCGAAGTTGAACCAGGCGCGTCCGTCGTAACGGGTCATCGCATACGCAACACTTCCACTGACGGCCACCCTGCTTGCGAGTCCGTAATCGAAGCTCAGGTTAAGTATGTTGCCGTACGAGTCGCCCAGGAACCAGCGTTTGCCGTCGCTGGGATAGCCGCGGGTGATTCGGCCGTCAACACTGACGGGGAAGAGGTGATCGCCTCCCTTGTAGAACGTATATGCAAACGATAGCGCCCCTTCTCCCTTATATGGCAGCCACGCCTGCGCGTGGGCGGGGGTGGGCATTGCGAGGCACACCGCCGCCGTGAGCGCCAGCGCGGCGCACGCATGCCTGATCCACGACACGTGCGTCGCAGGTCCGACATCGGCCGTTTTGCATCGATCCATCTTGTCTAATGTGACCAAGGTGTCACCCCGACTACATCCAACCAAAACATGTAAGGAGCTCAACTACGGTTTTGTTCGGAACACCATCGACGGCAAGTGCAAAGACTGCCGTCAGTGTTCCAGGTCGCACGGGAATATCAAAAGGTGGTGGGAATACGAACCCGCGTTGCGGATCGGTGTCTGTAAGTGTGAGTTCCACCGTGTCCCCCGTGAAATCCCGATCTCCAAAACTCATCACCCACCCGGAACTGTCTGTTGTCGCGCGCGAGGCCGGATACACGACATCCGGGCTCGTACACACAAGCTCCGGGAACCATGTTTGGGTGCCCTCCTTCATGTAGCAGACAGGAAACTCCGGCACGTTGGTCGTAACCGACAGACCCGCTGGGGAGGTCTCCACCCCATTGTCGCAGAACCAGTAAATTACAGTGATCACACCGCTCGTGAAGGCCGAGTTCGTGGGCACAAAGATGTCACCATTGTTCTGATCGCCGTTTTGCAGGTAGTTATCCCAGTAAGCCACGCTTCCGGTGTCTCCATCCGCGCACTGCGTAACGGGGCATGCGTGAATCCGCCAGTTGAGCATGTTGCCATTGGCGACGACAGTTGGAACTTCCACATTGATCAGCGGGAACCAATCGTCCTTTCGGTTCCTGTTGAAATCGTCTGTCTTGAGAAGGAGCTCGGACCCTCTGGGTACTTGAAGCTCAAACGCGCCATCGGTTCCAGTTGCGAGGTCATCCGCGTAGGGGGTATCGAGAAGCGACACCCTAATTCCGGGCGCTGGCTCGCCGGTATCAACGTTCATCACCATGCCCGCAATGGTTACCATGTCGATTGTAGGACCTGTGGTTTCGTCGTCGCCGCAACCGGGCGCAACAAATGCCACAACACCCACCAGCGAAACGACCAGCCAGAGTTTTGGTTCAAAGCGTCTCAATCTCATAACCTCTCTCCTTTCAACTTGGAAACGAATTTCGAGCTATTGTTCGATGTACGCATTGATATCAGCTCCTGCTACAAGTTTCCCAGGCACTTCTGCATTTCCGCGAATGATTTATCTGGAACGCCGTTGATCGCGGATGGTCGGATGAATGTGATTTCGCCAGGCCGAACGGGAACGTCAAAAGGCTGCCAGTCCAGTCCGCGCTGCGGATCCGTGTCTGTAATTGTGAGCTGCACGCTGTTCCCGGTGTAGGCCGGATCTCCCCAACTATACGCGTTGCCCCAATCATCCGTGCTAGTCTGTGATGGCGGGTACACAAAATCCAACCCGTTATTGCAGAGCGCGAAGTCTGGGAAAAACAGCTTGTCCTTATTAATGTAACAAAACGGAAACTCAGGTACGTTGGAGGTAACCGAGAATCCGGGCACGTTCGGCTCTTGGCCGTTTTCGCAGACCCAGATCGATATCACTATGGTGCCGCTCGCAATAGCTGTGCTGGTGGGCACGAACATGTCCCCGTTGCTCTGGTCCCCATTTTGAAGATAGACGTCCCAGATGGCCACGCTTCCGGACGTATCCGGTGGGGCTGCACACTGGGTAAACGGACATGCGTGAATCAGCTCATCGAGCATGTCTCGGTTCGCAACGACGTTTGGCCAATCTACATTGATCAACGGGACCCATTTGTTTGTCCGACCGGCATAGAAATCATCGGTGCGCAGAGCAAGCTTCGTTCCCTTGGGGACCTTGATCTCGAAGGCGCCGTCGGTACCGGTAGCGACGTCGTCCGAGTAATTTGTACCCAGCTGCGAAACGCGAATTCCAACAGCGGGCACTTGCAGGTCGATGTTCATCACGACACCCGCTATGGTCACCATTTCGACTTTAGTTCCTGTTGGGTCATCACTGCAAGAGGGCGCAGTGAACGCCACAACCCCCACCAGTGCGACGATGAGCCAACGCTCTACATTAGGGTTCGGTCGCATAATTGCGTCCTCCTTTACTGGAACAATACTTCTCCGCGAGGCCGAATTCGACGAATGTCAACTTTCACTAACGCCACCCCATACAGGTGAACCACTCCTTGACTGTCTTGTTCGGAAGGCCATCGATAGCGGTGACAAAGACCGCGGTGAGCGCACCAGGTCTGACGGGTACTTCGAATGGCGATTGGAATGCGAGTGCGCGCTGTGCATCGGTGTCCGTGATCGTAATTTCGACGGTGCTTCTGGTGAACGCCGGGTCGCCCCAGCTGAGTGCCATCCCCGCCCAGTCCGTAGTCGTGCGGGAAGGCGGGTGGAAGATATCCGGACCGTTCCTGCAGAGGAGATACTCCGACCAATTTGGGCCATACACCTTGTCGGCGTTCATATAGCCAATGGGAAACTCGGGTGTGTTGGTCGTATATGACATGCCGTCGACGGGTCCATCCCGTCCGTTATCACAGTTGTAAAAAAATATTGCGATCGCACCTGCCGACGCGGCCGTGCTTGTGGGCACGAACACTTCACCGTTGTTCTGGTCACCGTTCTGGAGGTAATCATCCCAGAGCGCCACGATTCCAGACGTATCGAACCCGCACCTGGACCACGGGAGTATTGGAGTCAAAACATCGAGCATATTGTTATTCGCCACAACGCTAGGAAGATCCACGTGGATCAAAGGGACATAATCGTCCTGACTTGCATCGAAATCGTCAGTCATGAGAACAAGCCTGGATCCTTTAGGCACTTGGAACTCATAAGCACCACTGGTTCCGGTAGGCACGTGATTCGAGAAATCGGTTCCGAGGAGCGATACCCTGATTCCAGAGGTCGGCATCCCCGTATCTTCGCCTATTACCATGCCCGCGATGGTCACCATGGTGGCGGCGCACGGAAGTACCGTGGTGTCATCACGGCAAGAGGGCGTGCTGAATGCCGTAATACCAACCAACGCGACGAGCCCTAGTGTGACGGGGAAGCGCTTCTGCATAAGGCTACGTCTTTCGACCAGAGGACTTGTTTTCGGTCCCGACTTGGCCGGTTACCCTGTCTTGTCCGATTGTTGTGATGGATTCCTGGGCGAGGCACTCGCTCGAGGGCAGAGAGTCACTGGATGCACTAGAGGGCCGCCGTCCGGGCGGAAAGGCAGAGACCGGTCCGAACGTGCTTGCGCGGGAGATTATGACACAGGCCGCATGCTCAGTCGATAAATGTTAAGTTGATAAATATCAATTATTGAGATCGCCGCCCCAGATCTTGTCCTATCAATATGCCAATCCCTGACAGGCCGTAGCTGCGAGACAGCCCGCGGGCTATTCAGAGGTATTTGGCTCTGCAGGCTCTTCAATGACAATCAACGTTCCCGCACGGACTTCTCGAATCGATCGCTTTCCCGAAGGCCAAATGATTTCCACGGTGCCACTGGTAATGCCCGCCGGTAGCCCCACATGGACGGTCGGATCGCTGCTGCTCAGGTAACTGCTGGCGAAGCAAACCCCGGATGAAATGACACGGTCGCCGAATCGGACTAGAACCTTGGCTCCAATCCCGTGCGTGTTGGGGGGGTGTCCTGACAGCCGGACCTTTATCCAACGATCATTGGCAGGCAGATCGTTCCGCAAAAGTTCAGCGCGCCCGCCGGAGTTGGAGATCAGGATATCGATGTCCCCGTCGTTGTCGTAGTCGCCGAACGCGCCCCCTCGGCTGACCCGTTTTCGTTTGAAGCACTTTCCGGAATCGTCCGCAACGTTTTCGAAGCGTGCGTTTTCGTTTCCCACAAACAACATGTTCTGCTGGGGGTACGTGATGCTCTGAGAGAACCCCTCGATATAGTCGACAACGTGACCATTGGCGACGAAACAGTCGAGGTAGCCATCGTGGTTGAAGTCCACGAAGCGAGTTGCCCACCCGACATGACGGTAGTTATCCTTGTCCAGGCCAAGATCTCTCGATGCGTCTTCAAAAATCAAATCTCCCTGATTCCGGTACATATTGTTGAATTCGAAGATCATGTTCGTCACATAGAGATCCATAAGCCCGTCCCCGTCCACGTCGGCGACGTCCACGCCCATGGCGGCAGTCTCCGCCCCGTCCGGGTCGTATGCGATGCCGGCCTGCAGGGCAATCTCTGCGAATCGAGCTCCATCGTTGCGATAGAAAAAGTTGGGTGTTGCGTCGTTGGCGACAAACACATCCTGATCTCCGTCGTTGTCCAGGTCCACGGCAACGACCGTGAGTCCCTTCCCTCCGGAGACGAGACCCATTTCTTCGCTGACATCCGTAAACGTCCCGTCGCCGTTGTTGCGATAAAGAATGTCCTCTTCGGCTTCGTAGTCACGAGGTCCCGGGAAGAATCGGAATCCGGTTCGTTTGGAAAAAGAGGACGCATGTACGCCCTTCATGTCCGGCCTGTACTTGACATAATTCGCCACGAAGAGATCGAGGTCACCATCCCCATCATAATCAAAGAAGACAGCGCCACCTCCCCAGCGCGGGTCTCCTGTTCCGGACCGTTCGGTAACGTCTTCAAACGTCCCATCACCGTTGTTCCGGTAAAGCTGGTTGGGTCCGTAGTTCGTGATGTAGAGATCCGTGAAACCGTCACCGTCGTAGTCAGCGCATGCACATCCCTGGCCATACGAGGGTACGTTGAGACCTGCGTCTTCGGTCACGTTCTCGAAACTGCCGTCACCTCGGTTATGAAACAGGGCGTGGTAGGCGGGCTTGTTGGGTAGGGGGCGGCCTTGCTTGTCCAGGTAAGTACCGTTAACCAGGAACGCGTCGAGCCAGCCGTCGTTGTCGTAATCGAACATCGCACAACCGCTGCCCGTTGTCATGAGTATGCTCTCGAGCTTGTCCGCGCCAAAGGTATGGCGGAAGCGAACGCCGGATTCTCCGGCGACGTCGGTAAAGGACGGCGTCACCGCGATGGCGGTATCCGTGGCGGCGACGCACATAGCGATAGCAATCGATATCCACGTAATTACGACAGCGCGCGACGATCGGGATGATCGACCCTCGCGTGTGTGATTACCGCCCGTAGTACACAAACGTGAGAAAAAATGCATTGTTTTCGTCTCCCATGGATCGATCAAACTCCAAACGATAGTCCAACACGATGGATACCAGTGTTGTAAGCGAATAATTGGACTCGAAGACAAGCGCTGTGTCGTCGCTACTCGACGCCGACAGATCTCGAATGATCGACTCGAACTGGCTCGCAAACCGCAGATCGAGAAACTGGGGCACCACCCAGTCCACCCAGACGCGATAACCCAACACGTCCAAAGTCGCCATTCCATCCTCTGAAAAACCGTCCTGCCCGTACGTCACCTGCGCACCGGCCATCAAAAAGGTTCCTGCCTTGTGGAACGTATCTAACCCCACTCTCCAGCGGGAAATCGCCATATCACTCAAGCGGGCGGCGGCGCGGATCATGGGCAGGTCACCGTAGAGAGCGGAGAGGCCGTACTGGAAGTCCCAATAAGTCGGGGTGCCGATCCGTCCGGTAATCAAATAGCTCCCACGGTCCGAGTTCTCGAAGAGATGCGGAGAACGGGGAACTTCACCGGAGCCAACGGTTGCGGCGAACTCCCAGTCGTATCCTCCGACCGGTCCTTTCAGATCAACTCCCCAATCCCATTTGAGCCCCAGGTCGATCGCTTCGAGCGGCAGCATGAAACGCTGCCTGGGCGCCAGAACCGGGTTCACTCCGTAAGGGATGACAAACTGCCCCACACGCAGCGCCAGCCGGTCTTTTCTCACCGGATTGAAACGCACCCAGAAATCCTGAGGCGCGAATCTTATGCGAGTGGATGGTGGACTTGGGTGGCCACAAAGTGGGCTGGCCCGGTACTTCCGGGCGGGCTGGTCTTGTTTGGGGTTTGGCGTGGGGGCCGCCCCCATTGGGCATCCTCCGTCCATCGCGTGTGACCCGGCGCCATCGTCCGGCGACATCCGGTCGAGCGCGAGCCGCGGATGAAAATCGAGGGCGCTCAACGGCAACCACCTCGGCAACAGCTGCTTATTGAGCACGGAGGAAGAGTTGAAAGTACGGACGTAATCCACGCCGATATAATTACCAGGGGGCCGTTGTGTCAATTCGAAGTGATCCGTCGTCGCGTCATTCATCGGCATCCCCACGACGCCTGCGGGAGAATACAATCCGGAGAGGACAACTTCCTTGTAGAAAAAGGTCCTTCCGGGGCCTTCTTCATCCTCATCGTCCCAGTCATCGTCGCCCCAAACCTCTTGCTTCGATTCCTCGTTTGGCGCTTGATCCTGCTGCGCCCACAGCGAACCTGGTGGCGTGCGGGATTCCCACAAGGCCGGGGGCTCCCACATAGCATCCTTTGCGAGAACCTGGCCAGGTGACTGTGAGAGGGATTGGGTACAAGAGACGACTGTTAGAAGAAAGGGGATCGTGCCGACCCCGCAGAGGAGCGAACGCAGGCTGAGCAGCGGTCGCCACGTACGAGTCGTCATGGCGGATTTCCTCACGAGAAAAGGCAGATCGAGCAGGATAACCCGTTATGTTATCACGTCTTGGTCACCGCTTTCTCTCACAATAAATTGATTTTTATCAAGTTGCTTGGATGGACAACGAGCTGGGAAAACAAAAAGGGAGGGGTGACAACCAACTAGGGGAACAGAATGGGAAGGCGAGCTTTCATGGATGGAGAAATGGGGATATCTGCCATGCGTTTGGAATGACTGGGTAAGCGCCTCATTCGTC
>JAZGDW010000004.1:0-2198 GCA_036478295.1 Candidatus Krumholzibacteriia bacterium | reverse complement strand
TCGATTCGTCCACCACGTTCAAGAAAAACGTGTGCAACACGTCTGCCAACTCATTCACGGCTAGGTTCAACGCTGCACCCGTGGAGGTGAACAGCGCCGGTGGCTTGGGGTTTCCGGGATAGAGAGCATCCATGTCGGTCGCGGGGATGATGTCTCCATCACCTCGCGACAGTGCCCGAGATATGCGCTTCACCGCCGTGTAAGGCCGGCGCCGGACCAGGCTTGATGTCGTCAGGTCGTTCTCGAACACACCTTCGCTGAAACTGTCGGTGCGGTGCCGATGAAATTTTCGTAGGTCTGATGGAAGACCTCGTCCGGGAACACATGCCCGTATTGGCTCACGTCCCCAATGTAGTGGGCCATGGCGCCGAGGAAGAAGGCAGCGTGTGCCGGATTGCCCTGCTCAAACGCGATCACCGCTTTACTGTATTCCTCGGCGGCGCGGACCGCGGACCGGTCCTCCACCATCTCCGTATGACCGGCATTCCAATCCACAGAATGTCCACCCCCAGTGTCCCCGTAACCGCGATGCGGTGTGTTGCAGGCCGTGCTGATCCGTGAATGATCCGGCGCTTCCGTCCCTAGCAGGTAGAGGGTCTTGTGCGGCTGGAGCCAGGCGGACTCACTGGCCGGTAACATGTCCAAGGCGTGGTCCGCAATCCAATCGTGCGTGGCGTAGGGCGGGTCGCTGCACTCGGTGGCAAGGTCAGAGTTCCCGCCGTTTCCCCACGGCACCACAACGGCGAGGAACGCGAGAGCGGGCGGAACTGCGAGTCGCATGTGATCTCCGGTCTCGGGACACCAGACACATACTCCCATTCGATCAACCGTGAGTCAATTCGTCTCGTATGCAAGTCAGGCGGGTCCAGGGCTCCCCGGAGTCGCGATCAGCGAGTTCGAGGCGGCGCCATCCGCGGGATTCCTAGCCGTGCCCTCCGGCGATTCGTACCTTAGCCCCTTGGGACTACCAAAGGGCGAGATGACCGACCAGCTCGACCGCCTCAAAGCTGCACTCGCTGACCGCTACAGAATCGAACGCCAGCTTGGCGTCGGCGGCATGGCCACCGTCTACCTTGCCGAAGATCTCAAGCACAAGCGGAAGGTCGCGGTCAAAGTGCTGCGTCCCGAACTCGCGGCGGTGCTCGGAGCCGAACGCTTCGTGCAGGAAATCACGACCACCGCCAATCTCCAGCACCCACACATTCTCCCGTTGTTCGATTCGGGTGAGGCCGATGGGTTCCTCTACTACGTCATGCCTTACATCGAGGGCGAGACGCTGCGGGACAAGCTCAACCGCGAGACGCAACTCAGCATTGACGAGGCAGTCCGAATAGCAACTGAGGTGGCTGATGCGTTGGACTACGCGCATCGGCATGACGTGATCCATCGCGATATCAAGCCCGAGAACATCCTGTTGCACGATGGCCGGCCGATGGTGGCGGACTTTGGTATCGCGTTGGCGGTGAGTGCGGCGGCGGGCGGGCGCATGACGGAGACGGGGCTCAGTCTCGGGACACCGCACTACATGTCGCCGGAACAAGCGACAGCCGAGAAGGACCTTACGAACCGGTCTGACATTTATTCCTTGGGCGCGGTGTTGTACGAAATGTTGACGGGTGAGCCGCCACACACGGGCAGCTCGGCGCAGCAGATCATCATGAAGATCGTGACTGAGGAGATACCGCCGGTTACGAACGCACGGAAGTCCGTTCCACCGAATGTCGCAGCGGCGGTAACAAAAGCGTTGGAGAAGTTGTCGGCGGATCGTTTCGAGAGTGCGGCGAAGTTCGCCGAGGCACTGACGAACCCGGCGTTCACCTTGCCGACCGCGCAGGCAGCGGCGGCCGCACGGGCGCCGGCGAGCGGGCCCTGGAAACGGCTGAGCGTCGGGCTCGCGGCGCTCGCGGTGGTTCTCATGCTGATCGCTGTTTGGGGGTGGCTGCGCCCGGAACCTGCAAGGCCGATCCGCCGCTATCGGCTCGCTCTGCCGGCGGAGGGGGCGCTGGTGCCGGGGTTGGGATCTCGAATCGTGCTCTCACCAGACGGTTCTCGGCTTGTCTTCGTCGGTCCGGGCGACCCAGGAACCCAGCTGTGGGTGCTGGAGCGGGACCAATTGGACGCGGCGCCGTGGCCTGGGACGGAGGGCGCCGGCCTGCCGTTCTTTTCACCCGACGGACAGCGCGTGGGATTCTTCACGG
>JAZGDW010000039.1:0-15327 GCA_036478295.1 Candidatus Krumholzibacteriia bacterium | reverse complement strand
GCGGCAGGTTGTGGACCGCTTCGGAACGGATGTTCATCAGGGAAAGGTTCGGCAGGGCGTAGAACCCGATACTCGCCAGCAGGCGGAAAGCGGCATTGCCGAAGTGTTCGGCGAACGCGAACAGATCCTTGCTCAGGTGGCCCGCGACAAACACGCACAAGGTAAAGAAGGAGCTGAGCAGCGGCGACGTGAACGACGAGAAAAAGGTCATGACGGCGGTCAGGAGCGCAACCTCGATGACCGACAGGTACATGGCGAGGAACATCGTCGCGTTCAGCTCGCTGCGACTCAACGCCATCACCAGCAGGTAAATGCACCCCATAAAGACCATGACGGCCGATATTGTGATGGTCGTGCCAAGATACTTTCCAAGCACGAAGTCCACGCGGCTAATGGGTTTCGCGAGCAGGCTGGGCAGGATTCCCTTTTCCTTCTCGCGCGAGTACGAGCTCGCACCGAGCAGGATCACAAGCAGGACGCCGAGCAACGAGATCGACGCCAGCCCGATATCCACGATGATCTTGTTCTGGGCCCCCACCGCGAGCGGTGCCAGCACGTACGACGCGATCATGAGGATAAAGGCAAATGCCACAACGACGAGCAACACCCGCTCCTTGAGATACCCACGTACGGTAAAGCGGGCGATCGTGAATATGGGATTGGGACCTCTAGCGGGTGTGCGCATACGTCTCGTCCCGCGTTGGAGTCTCGGCCGGAGCGGTGGCCGCTCGGGGCTCCGAGGTAAGCGCCTCGAAGAGATAATCTTCGAGGTTAAACCTGACCGCTTTGACTTCGAGCACGTCTCCTCCCAGGTCGTAGGTCTTGGAAACCACTGCCTGGACCATGCGGCGGCTCTTGCAGCGTAGCGTCAGCATCTTGCCGCCACGGTCGACCAGCTCCACGCCGCTCGCCGCCTCGAAAGCGTCCGGAGCCATGCCCGCCACGGTCACTTCGATGTCGCTCGACTCCTCTTTGGCAACATCGTTCAGGGACAGGCATTTCTGCAGCCGGCCGTCCTTCAGGATACCGACGCGGTCGCAGACCGCTTCGACATCGGGGACGATGTGCGAGCTGAGCAGGATGGTCTTGCCCCGCTCCTTCAGATCCAGCAGGAGTCTCCGCACGCGCCGGCGACCGATCGGGTCCAGGCCGCTGTACGGTTCGTCCAGGATCAGGAATTCCGGGTCCCCGAGGAGGGTCAGAGCGATGGCGAGGCGCTGCCGCATCCCCTTTGAGAATTTCTTGATTCTGACGGTTGAGTGGGGTTCGAGGCCGGCTTCTCTAAGAAGCTCGCGCCGCCGTTCGGTCAATACCCTGGGGTCCATGCGAAATAGCTCACCGGTGAGCTGCATCATTTCTTCGGCGTTGAAATGGGGATAAAGACCATTTTCATCGCCCAGGTAGCCGATCCTCGCTCGGGCTTCTCGAGAGGCCCCTTCCTCGCCGAAAATCCTCACGCTCCCCCCATCAGGGCGCAGCATGCCGAGCATGATACGCATCGCCGTGGTCTTACCGGCGCCGTTGTGTCCGAGCAGGCCAAACACCTCCCCTTGCTCGATACTCAGGTCGAGACCGGAGAGTACGGAGAGCTTGCGGCCCCAGAATCCGCGCGAAAAGGACTTGGAGATATTTTCGAGTCTCAATACGGTCATGTCGCTCTATGTGACGGTTAAATTGCCAGATTCAGGCGGCTACGGCATCTTTTGCACAATCCATACCGGGGGGGACAAAAAAAGACGGAAGACATAAGTCTTCCGTCTTTTTCCAGTCGATCACGGTGGCTCTTAGGAGCCGCTCGACAGCGTCAGAATCAACGCAGTCTTGCCAAAACCGGTGATCGTATAGCCTACGTTCACCAAGGCCTGGATGATCGGCACATAGGCTGTCGATCCGGCTAGCGCGGCCACGCCGTTGACGGGCTCGGTGGCAACTCTGCTGAACGGATTCATCAGCAGGGCGCCGGCCGGAAGCATCGAGACCATGGTGTCGCCGCCCGGCACCGTCACGTCGATGCCGACGTTAGCGGCATAGACGCCGTTATTCTGGACGGCAAAGTCCTCGGCGGCCAACTGCACGGTATGGCAGTTCGACTTCATCGAAGCTTCCTTGGCACGCGACTGCATGCTAATGAAGTTCGGAATCGCGATGGCCGCGAGAATTCCGATTATGACCACAACGATCATAAGCTCGATCAGTGTAAAACCCTTGTTCTTCATCGGAAGAACCTCCCTTTTGTGTAACGTCGGTTTTAATGTCCGACTGTCTTCCCGATCCTGCCTCCCCGTTTGGCAAGTAATATGCCAACGGTTCGGGGTGGCGGAAGTCTTCATAACCACTTGATATCACTTATTTTAGATCCATCGTTTGTATCCTGCTCTACCCCGCCTACCGGGGTGCATTTTCGAAACGGCCAAATTGCAATCGACAATTTCTCAATCTTGCTCGACTGTCTCCTTCTTGCGACGCGCCTCGAGACCGTACCGCTGGATTTTCCGGTAAAGGGTCGAGGCGTTGATCCCGAGAATCGCGCTGGCGCGTTTTTTCTGCCAGTTGGTGTCTTCCAGGACTTTTATCAAGTATTCCTTCTCCAATTCCTCCAGTGTCACCTGGGCCTTGTCCGTGATGAGGCGCTGGGAAGTTCTTTCCCGACAGCGAATGTTATCCGGGAGCGACTCGATCCCGATCTTGTCGCTGTCCTCCAGGATGACCGCTCGTTCGATGACGTTCTCCAGTTCCCTGACGTTGCCCGGCCAGCCGTAGTCGATGAGCAGGTCCAGAGCGTCCTTGTGGATCTCCTTGTGCTTTTCCGGCTTGAGGTTCTCGTTGAACTTCTTCAGGAAGTGCGCCACGAGAAGGGGAATATCCTCCTTGCGCCTGCGAAGAGGCGGCAGGTTTATGGGAAACACGTTCAGGCGGTAGTACAGATCCGCACGGAATTTATTTGTCTTGATGTCCTTTTCCAGGTCGGAGTTGGTTGCGGCGATGAGCCGTACGTCCACCTTGATAGGGTTGGTACCGCCCACCGGGATGATCTCGCGCTCCTGCAGGACCCGGAGAAGTTTTACCTGGATGGTCGGGGAGGTCTCACCAACCTCATCCAGGAAGAAGGTGCCGCCCTGGGCGACCTTGAAGAGACCCTCCTTGTCACGGATAGCGCCGGTAAACGAGCCTTTGACGTGCCCGAAGAGCTCGCTCTCCAACAGGCTCTCCGGCAGCGCACCGCAGTTGATGCTGACGAATGGATTGTTCGCACGGTTCGACCGGAAATGAATCGCACGTGCGATGAGTTCCTTGCCGGTGCCGCTTTCGCCGCCGAGGAGGATCGTGCTGTTAGTCGTGGCCACTTTGTCCACCAGCGCGAACACCTTGTCTATCTCCGTGCTCTCACCGATGATGATCTTGGTATCGCTGGATCTCCTGAAGTCTGTTTTGACCAGCAGGTTTTCGGCGCGCACCCGCTTCATGTCCAGGGCGTTGCGGATGACCATTCTGATCTCGTCGTTCTTGGCGTGCTTGATCAGGTAATGAAACGCTCCATGATTCACCGCTGCGATGGCCGTGTTCTGTGATGCGTAGGCCGTCATGATAATCACGGGTGTTGCCGGTTCCATTTTCTTGATTTCGGCCAGCAACTCGATGCCGTCCATCCCCGACATCCTGATGTCGGTGATGATGAGATCGAATTTGGAGCTCTTGATCTGATCCAACGCCTTCTTTCCATTGTTCACCGCGTTTATCTTGTATCCATCCTTGCGGAGCATGATGGAAAGGAACTGACACATACTTTTTTCGTCATCTACAATGAGAATTCTTTCTCCGGCCATTCAGATTCCCCCGTTACCTTTCTTCGGTTCAATCAGCTTGTCGACCTTGACGCTTCGTAGTGTTCCTCGGTCCTGAGAACCGAAGCGGGCGGAAACACGATGCACATTTCAGTGCCGCCCCCCTTCCGATTCTTCGCCATAATCCTGCCACCGTGGGCTGTAACGATCTTGTGCGCAATCGCCAATCCCAATCCCGTACCACCCTCCTTGGTGGTGAAAAAGGGTTCAAAGAGGCGATCACGCGCCTCGCCGCTGATTCCAGTCCCCTCGTCCTGAAAGGCCACCGACAGCGATCCATCGTCGAGCTTGCGCACGCGGATGGTAAGGGTGCCATTATTCGGCATCGCCTCGCACGCGTTGATCGCCAGGTTGAGGAGGACCTGCTTCATTTGCTCCTCGTCGAACCTCACTACCACGTTCTTTGCCTCGTTGTGGATCAGCGTCTTTACGTTGCAGCTGAGACTGGTGCTGTTCTCCAGCAGTGCCAGAACGTCGTCGAGGCAGCGGCCCACCGACACCTCCTCCATGGCAGGTGGTCTGAGCCGCGCAAACTCGAGAAAATCGGTTATGATGCGATCGAGACGGTCTGATTCCTTCATGATGAGCTCCATCAGCCGCCTGTCCTCGCTGCCCAGATCCAGTTCGTTGCTGAGCATCTCGATCGAGCCGCTGATCGATGCCAGTGGATTTCTGATCTCGTGTGCAATGCCCGCCGAGAGTTCGCCGATTGCCGCCAGGCGGTCCGCCTTGCGCACGCGTTCCTGCATGTCCCTCACTTCGGTCAAATCCTGGAAGACGGCGATGACGCCCCGTTTCTTGCCGTCGTCGTCTTTTAACAGCGAAATGCTGAGACCCAGCGGCACGTCCTTGCCACCGGCACGCTTGACCGTCAACTCGTGGCGCGTCTTGCTCTCCTCAGCGTGAAGAGCCTTTAGTAGCACATTACCGAATTCCGGCATCAGGGTCTCGAAGGCCGCCGCAGTGTCCATGGTTTCCATGTCTTCCTTGCTTACTCCGAGTATCTCCTCAGCGGTCGGGTTGATCGATAATATGCGCCCCGCGAAATCGATCACCATTACCCCGCTGCTCATATTGCTGAGAATGTTATCCGTGTCTACTTTGAGTTGTCTAAGTTTTGTCTCTGCCCGATCGAGCTGGCGACCCTTGTAACTGATTCGCTCGGCGAGGTACCCGCTTACCGCTCCCACCAGCAGAAAGAGCGACACGTGCATGTACATCTGCAAGAAATCGGGCGACCGAGCGGCCCCACCGGGACCAAATGCCGCAGGGGCGAATATGCCTGTTGCCTCCAGGATGCTGTAACCCACGTACATGAGAGAGGCAAGAATCGCGATACCCAGCCCCCCTACAACCTCCAACAAGAATGCCGCCGCAATGATCGGCCAGCAGAAAATCAACGAGAACTGACTGGCCACGCCTCCGCTGTAATGCAGGATCGCGGTTTCCAGAATGATATCCGCGACCATGATCAACCATATGCCTGTCGCCGGATCGAGTCTCAGCCGCATCCCGGCGTAGTAGAAGCCCCCCACTGCGTAGCTGATGACCAGGATCAGGTAGAGCGGGCCCACCGAAAACTCGCTGTGGCTCAGCTGGACTATCATTATTCCAGCGCCGACCACCAGCGCGAGAACGATCATCCTGAGGCCCACGAATAACCGGATCACCCGCAGGTTCAGGAACGGGCGCGGCGGCGTGAGCTCGCCCATTGTTATTAGCCTCCGATGACGTTGATCAGCTTGAACATCGGGAGGTACATGGCTATCAGCATTCCGCCGACCATCGTGCCCATCACGACAATCATCACCGGTTCGATTACGGAGGTCAGCGCGTCCACGGCCGTGTCCACTTCGTCATCATAGAAATTGGCTATTTTTTCGAGCATCTCGTCCAGCGCGCCGGTCTGCTCGCCGACGCCGATCATCTGCGTAACCATGGGCGGAAACACGCCGCACTCCCTCAAAGGTTCCGCGATCGTATTACCCTGGCTGATGCTCTCCCGGGTAGCGAAGATCGCATTCTCAACCACCTTGTTACCCGCGGTGCGGGCGGTGATGTCGAGACCGTTGAGGATAGGAACACCGCTGGAAACCAGCGTGCCCAGCGTCCTGGTGAAACGTGCGATGCACGACTTGCGGATCACCTGGCCAAGCACGGGAACTTTCAGCATGAGTTGATCGACTTTGAGCTTTCCCGCCTCGGTGGCGTGGAAACGTTTGTAGGCGAATATGGCACCGCCGATAACACCCACCATCACGAACCACTTGGTTCGCAGGAAATCGCTGATCCCCATGACTATCTTGGTGGGGAGCGGCAGATCACCCCCGAAGTCAACGAACATCTTCGCGAACGTCGGGATAATGAAAATCAGCATGAAGACGGTGGCGCCGATCGCCACGAAGAATACGACCGCCGGGTACATCAGGGCGGCCTTCACCTTTCTGGTCAGGGCTTCCGCTTTTTCCAAGTAGACGGCAAGCCGGTTCAGAATCAAATCCAGGATACCACCGGCCTCTCCCGCGTCCACCATGTTGACGTACAGTGTACTGAACACGGTCGGATGCTTGCCCAGCGCCTCCGCTAGAGTGGCGCCACCCTCGACGTCGGTGGTCACAGTGAGCACGATTTTCTTGAAGTGTTCCTTTTCCAGCTGTTTGGCCAGAATGTCGAGACACTGAACCAGGGGCAGGCCCGCGTTGATCATCGTCGCGAACTGCCGCGTGAACACACCGAGGTCCTTGACCCCGACCTTGTTGCCAAAAGACATCTTCAAGGACAACTGTTTCGACTTTTCCTTGAGGGACGTGATGATGATTTTGCGCTTACGCAGGTAGTTGATCAGCTCCTGCTTGTTTTCCGTGACGTATTCTCCGGAAAGGATTTCCCCGCTGGGGCTCCTTCCTTTCCACAGGTAGGTATTGGCCATAATAGATTCTCCCTTGCGCGAACGACCGGCAGGAACGTCCTACCAGCTTTCCACCTTTTCACCAAGCATCTTGCTGAGCTCTTCGGGATCGGAACTTCTGCGCATCGCCTCTTCGGTCGAGATGTCACCCTTGACTGCCGCGTTGAAGAGTCCCTGATTCATCGTCTGCATACCAAACTTCTGTCCGGCCTGCATGAGTCCGTAGATCTGGTGAACCTTGTCGTCTCTGATCGTCGCGCGGATCGCCGGCGTGCATACCATGACCTCGCAAACCATAACCCGGCCTCCTCCGCTCTTCTTGGGGATCAGTTGCTGCGTAATGACGCCTTCGAGAACAAAGGCAAGCTGCGCCCTTACCTGCCCCTGCTGCGATGCCGGAAAGGAGTCGACGATTCTGTTAATGGATTCGTAGGTCGAGTTCGTGTGCAACGTTGCAAGGGTCAGATGGCCCGTTTCGGCGATGGTCAGGGCGGCCGACATGGTCTCGAGATCGCGCATCTCGCCGATGAGAATAATGTCCGGGTCCTGCCGCAGGACGTGCTTGAGCGCTGCCGTGAAACTGTCCGTATCCGCCCGTACCTCGCGTTGGTTGACGATGCACTTCTTGTGTTGGTGAACGTACTCGATGGGATCTTCGATCGTGATGATGTGACTGCTTCTCTCCGTGTTGATCTTGTCGATGACGCTGGCGAGGGTCGTGGATTTGCCGCTGCCGGTCGGCCCGGTGACCAGAATCAATCCTTTTTGTTTTTCCGCGAGCTTCTGCACCACGTTCGGAAGGCCGAGATCCCGCATGGGCATGATTTCGTAAGGAATCTGGCGGATGGCGAGGCTGGTGACCCCTCGTTGCAGGAACACGTTCGCGCGGAAACGACTCAGTCCCTTTACGCCGAAAGAAAAGTCCAACTCGTGCTCGGCCTCAAAGCGCTTTTGCTGCTCCTCGTTGAGGATGCTGTACGTTATCTGCAGCGTTATCTCCGGTGTGAGTGGCTCGTGTTCGCTGCCCACGATGTCGCCGTTGATCCGGAATTGCGGAGGCAAGCCGGCGGTAATGTGGAGATCCGATGCTTTTTTTTCGATCATCTCACGCAAGAGGTCCCTCAGGTTCGTCATTGCCGTTCCGCCTTTGCTAGGTTGCGCTGGTTTCTCTCAGGATTTCTTCCAGGGAAGTTATCCCCTTCTTGAATTTTTCCAATCCGTCCATGCGCAGTGTGAGCATGCCCGCTTGTGTGACATAAGTTTTGATCTCCGCCGTTGATTTTCGCTCGATGATCATCTCCCGCACGGTTTCGTCTACCGGCATTACTTCATAGAGTCCGTGCCGTCCTGAATAACCGGTGTCGCTGCACGCGATGCATCCCTTGGGTTCGTAGAGCGTGAGCTCTTCCGGGGATTCCATGATGCCCAGTTCTCTCAGCGTTTCCTCGTGCATGGTGGTTTGCTCTTTGCACTTCAAACACAACCTCCTCACGAGGCGCTGCGCCACGATCATGTTTACCGAACTGGATACGAGGAATGGCTCAATGCCCATGTCGATCATACGGTTGATCGAGCTTGGGGCATCGTTGGTGTGCAGCGTGCTCGGGACGAGGTGACCGGTGAGTGCCGCTTTGATAGCGATGGACGCAGTCTCGAGATCACGAATCTCACCGACCATTACGATGTTGGGATCCTGGCGAAGAAATGCCTTCAGCGCGGCGGCGAAGGTCAGACCTATCTCCTCGCGAACGTTGACCTGGTTGATACCATCGAGGTTGTACTCGACCGGATCCTCCGCGGTCATGACGTTTGTGAACGGCTTGTTGATTCTGTTGAGCGAGCTATAGAGCGTGGTGGTTTTTCCGGAACCCGTCGGCCCCGTCACGAGGACCAGACCGTACGGGGATTCGATGGATTTCAGAAAATGCTCCAGCGCCTCCTCCTCGAAACCGAGTTTCAGCAGGTTGATCTGCAGGTTGCTCTTATCGAGGATTCGCATCACGATCTTTTCTCCGTAAATCGTCGGCAACGTACTGACACGAAGATCGATTGGTTTGCCGGCGATGCGGATCTTGATCCGGCCGTCCTGCGGGACGCGTTTCTCGGCAATATCCAGCTCCGCCATAATCTTGAGACGCGAGAGAATCGCACCCTTCATCTTGAACGGTGGCGACATCATCTCGTGCAGCATACCGTCGATTCGGAAGCGCACACGCATGGATTTCTCATACGGTTCGACGTGAATATCACTGGCGTTCTTGGAGACGGCGTCGGAGATCATGCTGTTGACCAACTTTACGATCGGCGCATCCGAAGCCAGCTCCTCCTCCTCCGCGATGTCGTCGTCGTAGTCTTCGACGATCTCAAAGTCCTCTTCCATGTCCCGCATGACGCTGGCCAGCGAATCGGCGGAATCGTAGAGGCGGTCGATGGTCCTTCGAATCGCGCTCTCAGTGGCTACCACCGGTCTGACCTCGAGGCCGGTAATAAACTTGATGTCGTCGATGGCGAAGATGTTGTCCGGGTTGGCCATTGCCACGGTGAGAACCCTGCCCTCGCGCCCCACCGGTACCACCTGGAATTTCGTCGCGACGTCGGCGGGTATCAGCGCCACGATGTCGCTATCCGTTTCGCCTTCTTCGAGGTCCACGGCGGGAACGTTGTAGACCTGCCCCATGAACTCGGCAAAGGCCATCTCCGAAATGGCGCCGGTTTTCACGAGGTTGTAGCTAAGCGATCCGCCATCGGACTTCTGCACTTCGATCGCTTTGGACATTTGTTCTTGTGAAACCAAGGCGGACTCGAGCAGTTTCTTGGCGATCTTGTCTTTCAATGGATCGTTCCTCCGTTGAGAACGGTACGACAGGCCCTACTGGCTCTGGACAGCCACCGAGAGGCTTCGCCAGATTGCGCAAGAGTTATGCCACGAACCGGCGCGTCCCCGGCCGCTACGGTGCATGCCCGCGCACCAAGTTCCACGCGTCTCCGGGAATGTTGTTTCTTTTTCATAACTCGAACCGGACTGGTTATTTAGCACTCGAGGCCGGCGGCGTCCGACCGGCAGGCGATGCCGCTCGTACCAGCGCCCCGCTGGCACCAACCCGTTTGATATTGAACCTGTTATGGCGCCCGGCAACGATGGACACACCGGTCGCTTGCATTTTCTCCGGACAAGAAGTGCAAAATGCCAACCGTGCCCCGCTGGGCACGGTGTGCCGGATTAGCTATTTTCTAAAGCGAATGTGCGAAGGCGTTGGAGTTTTTTCGACCCGATGCCCCTGATGATCAAGAGGTCTTCCCACCGAGTGAACAACCTTTTGCCGCTCCGTGCACCTACGATCCGTTCAGCAATTACCGGACCAATGCCGGGCAGGAGCATGAGTGAGTCCGCGGGCGCTGAGGACAGGTATGCGAGGGGGTTGTCGAGGTATGACTGCGGTGCAATGCTCGCACCTGGGCGAGCCACTGCAGGCAAACGCTTCCTAGCCGGAAGCGTGCGGCGAATCACTTCGATGGAGTCGGGGGACGGTGCAGCACAGTATGAAGACGGCAGGCGAAGGTCTCCGTAGTTCGCCAGAACGCCGCCGGCCAACAACATCAAGGCACCCAGCATCCTCCGCATCCCCCACCCCCGAAAAGAGCGCCCGCGTCAGTTGAGAAAGGTCCAAGACACCCCGAACATGACAGTGCGCGGAGTCATCAAATACGGTGAGACCGTCTCGTATTGCTTATCAAGAGCGTTGAGCCACAGCACGTAGAGCTGCGCGTCGAGAAGACTCGTGTTGGCCCTGATGTTGAGAACGCCGAACGGCCCTAATCTGGCGCCACTCGACAGTGTCCTGGCATCATTATACTGGTAATCGGCCGTGACAAAGAGGCTGGCCGTGTTCTTGAACAGGGGACGCCCCGCTTTGAACGATGCGTTGATGCGGTAGTCCGGCACCAGTTCGAAGAACCCTGCTTTTTCACCCGACGCGTATTCCACCGCGCCGGCAACCACCAACTGAATCCCATGCCATGAACCACGCGCCCGCATTCGATCTTCCACAAAGCGCAGCGTCCGTGCCGCGGAGTTTCGCGGCTTTACGACAGACGAACCGCTGGCAATAATCGCGTCGTCGACCCGCATGACGCCGCCACGGATTTCATTCTCGAACACCCCGAACCGGTCGTACACTCGCCCGCGCACTTCGATGGCGGTCTCGCCGTCCACATCGCGGTTGCCGCTGATGGTCGTGCCCGTCGCCGCCGCGTGTGCGGGCAGAAAAAGCTCGCCCAGGTTGGGGAGGCGGAAGCTCCGTTTCGCGTCCGCGGCGATACCGTGGTTGGACCCGAACGCCCGCGCAACACCAATATACGCGCCCCACTCCGAAGAACCGTTGAACTGGTGGGCTACGTTCACCCCGTATCTCGCGCCGACCCCACCCCCAAGCCGGTGCCTGCCGTTTGCGCCGATGGCTCCCTTTTCAAGGCGATTTTCCGACACTGAGCCCCCGACATCTTGCCTCGACACGATGTCTTCGTACGACAGTCCCAACGTGAGGCCGTGGTTTGTGTCGTCGTGCACGGAGAACGTTGCGGCCACGGCACTCGTCTGGTTTCGCGTCAGCGAGTCTGGAGTTGTCACCCTGTAGCCACGCTCGTACACGGTCAACTCGACGCCGCCCAACGAACTCTGCAGCATCCCGTAGTGTCCGCGTTTCCTTTGCTCATTGTTCACACCGGTCAGATCTCCGCGGAAAGTGCTCACGAATCGGCGAAAGGCAAAGAGATAGTCCTCACCCCCGGGCAGGGTCCCGCGCAGGTTCAGGCTTTGCGTTCTGGCGGTTGAGCTGCCGAAGTCAGGACCGCTGATCACACCCCGCGAATCGAACGCGTAGCCGTCATTGCGGAGTTCGTCGTAGGAGAAGTCGATTCCCAGCTTGCCGGCCGCAGAGGAAAACCGCACACGTCGCTGTTTGAGACCGCGGTCTCCCGTGGACACCTCTATCGCGGTCACCGGATGACTGCTCAGAGGAGCGGGCTCTATGATGCGCAACACCCCTTCGATGTCCGAGTGCGTCGGCAGCAGCGAAGACGCGTTGCTGTCACGCGCCAGCCTACCCACCGCGGTGGTCGGGAACGCCGCCAGCGGCGCACGGTCGTTCTGGGGGTCGTTCAACAACACGCGGCCCAGGTAGAGGGCACCCCTGCCACCCCCGATGGCGTAGCGAGAAAAGGCCGCATCGGCCCCAATCGGACCCGACCTCTCGAGAAAATAACCGGGAACGAACTCGAGGAAATGATCCAGCGACAGAGAATGCCGCTGTGAGAACTCGATTCCGGGGATCGTGTCGAACGGGCTGAACAGAAAAGCGCCGGCGCGCGTCGCCTGGGGGACGGCGCGCGTCACGACACGCGTTGTGTCACCGGTGTCCTGCGACGCCGCCGCTGTCGCGTTCATCATGATTGCGCCTAGAAGCCACATGCGCATGCCGTGCATTCGCATCTTCACATCCTATCCCAGCTCACCGCGAAAGCGGGAAAAAACGTTCAACACGGGCTTCAGCGATACGAAAAACAGGCCAGTGTTCCACACGACATGCAAACCGGCAAAAATAACACCGGCGGTGACGAATGCGGCCAGATTCTTCGTGTTGTTGTCTCCGGTCATCGCGAAAAACGCGCCGACGTTGGTCAGGATATCGTATACCAGCGTGAGCACCAGTCCAACGGTACCACCGAGCAAGAAAGCGGGCCATCTCTTGTCCATACTCGCGATCGTCCTGCCGGGCCACCTTCCGGCGGCTCCGATCAGCATGAATCCAAGAACCTGCGCCGCCAGCAGCGGGGGCAACGCGGCGCCGAGAGGGTTGAAAACGGAGTGCAGCGTGATCGAGGCGGCGCCGATGACCGCGCCCAGACGGGCCCCTAACAGGTAGCCCCCCGTGAATACGGTGAGGGTCATCAATTCCACGTTGGGTATGCCCGCCAGGGCGTACCCCAGGGAAACTGTGAGCGCAACCATCAGGCTCGCCAGCAGTGTTTTGCGTGTGTCTCGCATGGGGAGGAACGTTCACTGTACGGCAGCCGACCTCTCTGCCACGGAGGCCGTCGCAAGTGGCTGCGCGCGCTAACCAGGGGCGGATATAGGGCACGGGAATGGTAGTGCAAGGCATGCGTCGCGTCAATGGCAATCGCGTCAACGGCAATCGCGTCAACGGCGATATCGGTGGGGCGAGGAGGTGCCCTAGGAGTTGTACCTCTTGACCTTTTCACTGACGTCGCGGAACGCCACGTCGACCACGTACACGTCCTCGAAGCACATCCTGGCCTTTTGCTCATCCCCGGTCATCTCGTAGGCCAGGCCGAGGTTGTACTGGAGTCCCAACGACTCGTGGTCACCTTCGTCCACCTGGTCGAGTCCTTTCTCGAGCTGTTTGATGGCCAGCCTGGGCTGGTTCTGCTTCAGGAAGCAAAGACCTATCATCTCCAGACATCTCACCTGGTAGAGACTCGAATTCGACGCGAACTGGAACTCGCGGATGGCCTCGGGCAGCAGTTCCATTTCGAGATACGCCATGCCCAGATCGTAATGACTGCGGTAGTCTTCGACGTCCACGTCCGCTCTGACCTTGGCGTCGAACTGGCTGATGATGTCCGCAACGTTCACGACTTCGCCGGGGTCTGTGGCACTCCCTTTCCTCAACTCGTCCGGCAGTTCCTCCTGGGGCACCCACACTTCGTCGTCGGCCAGATCGGGTGGGGGATCGGCGTCCCACGGGTTGTCGGCCGGAGCTTCAGGTGCGCCGGAGGGAGCTGCCGCCGACGGCGCGTCCGCCGGTGGTGGAGGGTCGGGCAGGGGCTCGACGGGGCGCGCATCGATTTCTTCGGTAACGTCGGGACCCGGCGGAGGTGGGCTCGGGGGGGGCGGCGGCTCTGCCGCTGGGGTCTCCAACTCTTCGGTGGCGGTCTGGGTGGTGGCCCTGTTTCGAACGCCCACGTCGGGCGCGTCGGGTTTCTGCGGCTGGGGTGGCAGGGGCGCCGCTGTATCCACCGCGATAGACTCACCGCCCGAGCGCGCCGTGGCGGGGTCCAGCTCGACCCGGTGGTTCTCGAATCCGGCCGGCTGCTCTCCCGCGCCGTCGGTTACGACCGGACGCTCGGTCTGCGGCAGTGGGGGCGCGGGACTTCCCACGGGTGGGGCCTCCGCGGGATCCCCTCCCGTGGGCGCGGTGGGCGCCGCTCCCTCGAGGTCCGGCCCAAGCGCCGCCAGACGATCTTTCGCCTCCTGGCTCTTGTCCTTCATACCGGCGGACGCGTACGCCTTCGCCAGCCTGTCGAGCACAGCGGCAGCTTCGTCTTTGTACTCCCATTTCGCCAGGTAGTCGGCGACCTTTTCGAGGACTTCCGGCGAGTGATCGATCTCGACGCTCAGTTCTGTGAACTGACTCTTGAGATCGTCGGGGTTGATATTCGTATCCTCACAAGCCACGTCCAGAAAGTTCATGGCGTATTTCACCGCGTCGCTCTTGAACCCCTGCCGGTTTCTCAGTCGGGCAAGTTTGCCGTAGACGCGGTAGTCACGCGGGTTGAGGCGGATGATCTTCTTGCACACGGCCACCGCGTTGTTGAACAGGCTGACCTTGGAATAGGCGTCGATCGCAGAATGGAAGGCCGCAAACGCATCGGCCTTGTGGCTCATTTTCAGATGGAGATCACCGAGTTCGTTGAAGACATTCGGGTTGTGCGACTCGATCTCGGCGAGGCGAATGTATTCTTTGAGCGCCTTGTCCCACTGCCGCTTTTTCGCGAAATCAAGAGCCTTCTTCCGGATGCTGATCGCTTTGCTCACGCCGTTATTCCAGTGGTGAGTGCCATGTCATGCACAGGACGCTGACGTCCATTCTCTGCCCTCGACAAAAACACGATTGACCGGATTGATTCCAAATCGATAGGGAATCTCCCGGTAGTCGTCACAATCCAGCACGAGAAAGTCGGCCCTCTTCCCCGCTTGCAGACTTCCGACAGCGTCTTGCCGTTCGACGACAAACGCCGCGTTGTATGTCGCGGCGGCGATCGCCTCTTCCGGGGACAACCCCATGTGCGAGCACGCAATCGCGATCATCATGGGCATCGACTCGCTCGGCGAACTGCCCGGGTTGAAATCCGATGCCAGCGCAATCGCCATCCCGCGTTCCACCATCTCCCTAGCGGGCGCAAAATCCAGAGACGGCAATCCGAAGCTCGTTCCCGGCAACAGCACTCCGATGACGGCAGAATCTGCCATGCGGGCAATTCCGCGCCGGCTGATTTTGGTCAAGTGATCAGCCGATACGGCCCCTACCCGCACCGCCATGTCTGCCGAGCCAGTATCATTCAGTTCATCCGCGTGCACGCGGCTTTTGAGCCCCGCCGCGGCACCTGCCCGCAAAATCCGTTCCGCTTCATCGACCTCAAAGACCCCAATTTCCGAAAAAACGTCGTTGAACTCAGCGAGGCCCTGTTTCACGACTTCGGGGATCATTTCGTTCACAACCAGTTCGATGTAGCTCTCTCGGCGGTTCCGGTACTCCTCCGGCACCCCGTGCGCACCCA
>JAZGDW010000038.1:0-22558 GCA_036478295.1 Candidatus Krumholzibacteriia bacterium | reverse complement strand
AGCTGACTTCTCTGATCATTCGAGAGGAGTTGGATTTTTCACCTTTGTGGCAGCCACGGGTGTGGTAGCAGCACAGCTCATCGTTATTTCTAATGATTTTCTATCGGCAAAGATCCTTTGGTATCTGGGAGCGGGGCTATGGCTTATTTTCATGTATGGAATTTTTTGTGCGCTTACTGTAAAACGAGATAAGCCAGATCTTGCGGAAGGAATCAATGGTGGATGGCTTGTAGCAGTTGTCGGTACACAGTCATTGTGCGTGGTAGGATGTTTAGCCCCACCGGAACTCGGAGTCGGAAAAGAGGGGTCACTTACAATCATGCTTGCACTCTGGCTCTGCGGTGGAATGCTTTATATTTGGCTTATCTCGCTCATTTTTTACCGATATACATTCTTTAAATTTCGACCCTCTGATCTCATGCCACCGTATTGGATCAATATGGGAGCTATGGCTATTTCAACCCTAGCCGGTTCGATGCTCATTCAACGGGCTACAGATTCTCCTCTACTGCTATCAATACTACCATTTCTAAAGGGATTCACTTTATGGTATTGGGCGACTGCTACCTGGTGGATTCCACTCATGGTACTTCTTGCAATATGGCGTCATGGAATAATGCGGTTCCCATTATCATATAATCAAGGGTACTGGGGTCTTGTCTTCCCGCTAGGTATGTACACAGCTTGTACTTTCCAGTTGGGACGCACCATCGATTCTGCTTTAATCTCAGCTATTCCTCGTGGCTTTATATATGTAAGTGTACTAATATGGAGTGTGACCTTTTTGGGGCTTCTGCGACGGCTGGTATCCATCTTGGTCAAGTCTTATCGGGGCATCGAGGGCGGCGTATAAACTGGAAATAGCAACGGTTCACTGGGCGTTATTTCGAATTAATCAAGGAGCTTATATCGTTCTATGGTTGCTCACCCTACCGCCGGAGAGGTGGGTTCTACACGAGACCGAATGCCTACGTCAAGAATCCGTAGAACCTACACAAGTGACGCTCATTTGACCCTGGAGAACGCAATGGACCTGAGAAAACTGCAGAATACCGACCCGCTGAAACGCTCCGTTGAAAAGCAATCCAAAGCGCCGGAGTTCTCGCCGATGGATCCGCCGGATGCCTACGCGCCGCCGGCCATGGACGAAGTGCCGTACGAGGCGATGCCGAAGTTTTTACAGAAGCTGATGGACGACCACAAAAACTTTGAGACCGTACTGGGGACCTTCGAAGAGGCGCTGGCGCGGCTGCAGGAAAACGGGCTCAAGCCGGACAAAGACGTGGACGAGGGGCTGCGCAATTTTTTCGCCTTCCTGGATGATCAAATCGTGGGGCATTCCCTCGTGGAGCAAAAAATCCTATTCCCGCTGCTGCACGACCGGCTGATCGAGACGGGCGAGCACAGCAAAGGGCGACTGCCGAAAACGGCGGTGGATATGCTCGAAGACGATCACGCCCGCATGATGCAGCTCGCCGCAGTGACATTCAACTTTCTCGGACTGGCTGCACGGTTGCCCGACGCGCCGTCGCGGGCGATCGCACTCGATGCCGCCCTGGAACAGGGTAGGGCCCTGATCGAGCTCCTGCGGTTACATATGTTCCGGGAGGACAACGTGGTCTTTGCGCTGGCCGTCAAGCATCTTGCCGCGCCCGACTTCGACGAAATGGAGCGGCGCTCGGCGTTGGTCTGGCCCAGGTAAGGGCGGGCTGGAACCGCGGCGTTGGGGGCTCCGTTCCCCGGCTCCCGTCACCGCTGGGGGAACCGGTACGCCGCCGGTGTTACGAACCAGGCTTGTCAAACGAGCCGGCGAGCGACGGCGCGTTTCTTCATTTTTCCACCGTCTGAATGATCTCCCGGATCTCCTCTTCGGTCAGCCGCTGCTTCCGATCCTTGGCCGTGCGAAGGATCGTGTCGACCAGCGCGTCGTGCGGTTCGTAACCGTGCGAGGTCAGCCAGTATGTGACGTTCGAGGCGCCGCTCATCGGTCCTACCTCGATGACCTGCTGGCGCCCCACCCATTCGGCGGGTACCGACGAGTAGACGCGGTTGGCGAGCCAGTCGTGCCCCTTTTTCATCGCCTTTATCACAGCCGCCGCGTGTACGCCCGTGCAGGTGCGGAATGCGTCCGCGCCCACCACGGGGAGATTGAAGGGGATAGGCACCTCGCATACGCTGGACACCAGTTCGCAGTAGGCACTCAGCTTCGACAGATCATTGTCGATGTACCCCAGCAAGCGGAAGTTGGTTAGCAAAAGCTCCATGGGAGCGTTACCGCATCGTTCGCCCAGGCCGAGCGCGGCACCGTGCACCCGGTTGGCGCCCGCCTCGACGGCCGCGATCGAGTTGGCCACCGACAGGCCACGGTCGCGGTGACCGTGCCAGTCGACCTTGACCGTTTCGCCGGTCTCCTTGATAACGTCGTTGATGAAACGAATCAACATTTTTGTGCCGTGGGTAGTGGCGTGTCCGACCGTGTCCGCCACGCAAACCCGCCGCGCCCCGCACTCGATCGCCGTCGTATAAAGTCGCTTCAGGACGTCCGGGTTCGCCCGGGTCGTGTCCTCGGTCACGAACATTACCGATAAGCCCTTCTTCAACGCGTAGCTTACCGAGCTTTCTATCCTCTCGAGCATCTTGTCGAGCGTCCAGTTTTCCACGTATTCGCGTATGGGGCTGGAACCGATGAACAGCGAAGCCTCTATGGGACAGCCCGCCTTTTGCGAGGCTTCCACGATGGGGTCGATATCTGCTTGCACGGTGCGGGCCGCGCAATTCGGGGCGATGGGCAGCTTGTGATCCGCTATTTCCCTGGCCAGGGCGGTGACGGCCGCGAGGGCACGAGGACCGGCTCCGGGCAGACCGATGTCGGCCGCGTTAATACCCAGTTCGACCATCATGTGGAGAAGTTCGATTTTCTCGTCGATGGTGGGGTCGGTAACGGAGGGTGACTGCAGGCCGTCGCGTAGCGTCTCGTCGTCGAACTCGACCACGGCGCCTGCCGCGGGTTCTTTGTCCACCCCGTTCCAGTCGTAGATCAGAGTGTGTTCGTTCATCTCCGCGGAATCATGTGCCATGAAATCTCCCCCCAAGCTCGATGCCCACCGTGCCGCTGACGGTACTCGTGGCGCACCGGCGCCACAAATCCGGTTGTTCCCTGGCAAGCCTTCCTCTATTATATGAGTACGAAGTCGTGATTTTACCGTACCCGGACGGACGAGGAAATGCAATGCATATCAGGTTGAAACGCCCGATTCTGGCAGGTCTGCTGGTTGCCGCGGCTACGGTGGATATCGGTATCGCGGGTGAACCCGTGACACTCGAGACGTATCAGGAAGAAATCCAGGCCTGGCGCGCTCGGCGCGTAGAGCGCTTGAAAAGCCCCGGCGGTTACCTCACACTGACGGGCCTCTACTGGTTGCACGAGGGCAAGAATAGCTTCGGCACCGATCCGTTGAACGAGATCGTTTTCCCCGGGTCCAAGGCGACGGCGAGCCTGGGCGCCTTCTATCTCGAGGATGGCCGGATCAGGGTCGAAGTTCATCCCGGTGTTGGAGTCCGGTCCGGTGACGAAACGGTCGAGAAGATGCGGCTCTACCACGATCAGGATAGGGAGCACGACCGAACCGAGCTGACGCTGGGCACGTTGACGTGGTACGCCATCAAACGCGGCGAGAGATTCGCGATACGGCTCAAGGATTCGAACAGCGAAGCAATACGCAGTTTCGGAGATATCGAGAGTTTTTCGATCGACACACGTTGGCGTATCGATGGAGTTTTCGATGTGTACGATCCAGTACGGACCATCCCTATTGTCAGCGTCGGTAATGTTAGTACGAACGAAATATCGACCGGCGCCGTCGTGTTCGACATCGGCGGGAAGACGTACCGCCTCGATGTGCTCGCCGAAGCAGGCGATACAACCCTCTTCGTTATCTTTGCCGATGGAACCAGCGGATCGGAGACGTACGGTGGGGGGCGTTTTCTCGTGGTGGACGCTCCAGGAGTAGATGGCAAGGTTGTGATCGATTTCAACAAGGCGTACAACCCGCCGTGCGCGTTCTCGGATTTTACCACCTGCCCGCTTCCGCCCAGGCAGAACCACCTGCCCGCAAGCGTTACCGCCGGTGAAAAGGTATACAAAAAAAGTAAGTCCTGAGCGTTGCTCAGGACTCGATGTAAATCTTGGACGACGCTCGTACGGAGCCGCCGCCGTCACCGGCGCCGTTCAGTAACCAAGTTCCTTTTTTCGTTCCTCGGCCGTGGGCAGCGCGGATTCCTGCTCGGTAATGACCGGTAGCTTGGGCGCGCGATCCGCGTTGATTTGTGTCCATTCCACCTGGTGTTCAGGCACTTCATCCTCGGGGTGAATCGCCTCGACCGGGCACTCGGGTACGCACGCGCCGCAGTCGATGCACTCGTCTGGGTCGATGTAGAGCATCTCGGCATCGGCATGAAAACAGTCGACGGGACACACCACCACGCAGTCCGTGTAACGGCATTTCTTGCAATTGTCGGTGACGGTATAGGTCACTGCAGATCTCCTTTCCCCCGCCCGGCGCTTGGGCCGACGGCAAATTCATTCCATTTATACTCGGGTTTGCGTGGCGGGTCAAGCGGCATCCATGTTACGCGCGCTGCCGGCCAGCCGATCGAAAAGCGCACCAACCACGGACATGTTCTCGGACCAGTCGGCCCGCTCCTCCACCACGGCGTGGTTTGCCAGCGCGGCGCTCTTGCGCAGCGCCGCATCTTGCCACGCCGCGGCCATCGCAGTTTCCAGTGCCCCGGCGTCGCCAACTGGCACCAATAGGCCGTTGCGGCCGGACTCGATCCATTCACGGTTGGCGGGGATATCCGTGACAATCGGCAGGAGCCCGCAGGCCATCGCCTCTAACAGCGACACCGATGTTGTGTCGGACACCGACATCGATACGTAAATATCGTGTCCGCGCAGCAGTGCGGGCATGTCACCGTGTGGCACATCGCCCGTGAAACGAATCGACTCGCGGTACGGCGACGTGGCCGCCTGTTCACACAGCGGGGTGGCCAGAGAGCCGTCACCAGCGACGGTCAGGCTCGCCGTGTTGAGGCTGTGCTTCAGACCCTGGAAAGCGGCCAGTACGGTGGGGATGTCGTATACCGCTTCCAGTTTGCGGGTGCTGATTATCCGAGGCCCCTGCGCTCCGCTGCTTTCCGCCGCGGGTCGGAACAACTTGCGATCGACACCGTAGGGAAAGGTGAGCACACGTTCGGGCGCGGCGCCCAGCTCGACGAGCCGCTCACTCATTACCTGCGCGTCTGAAGTAATGAACGCGGCGCTACGGAGCACTCGCCGCGTACGCTGCATGTGAAAGATACTTCTTTGAGGCAGCACCATGATGTCACTGCCCCAGGCGCTGAGTACCCACGGAGAGAATCCGGCCATCGCGGCGATAACCCCGTAGTTGGGGAGAAAATGTGCGTTTACCACATGCGGTGCGAAATCCCTGATCAGGCGTCGCGTTGCCGGTACCGCAAGCGGATAACGGACGAACGGCGGCAGGAAACGCGGCAGGCGAATGCGGTGCTTGGGGTCAGGCACCCGCTCGTTGGGCTCGAGACTTACCGTCAAGACTTCGTAGCCGATTGAGGCGATGTAATCCGCCCAACGCGCGAGGTGTACCTGTCGTGCATCGCCGAGGAGGAGGATGCGCTTCTGCGCGGCAGCGCGGTTCATGAGTCCATTCTAGAAGTTCGCGCACATGGTGTCAAAGAAAGCTTCCGGCGGTGATTTTCGGCACCAAATGCCCGGTTGACACTGGCGTTTTGCGGCGTTAGTGTCTAGATTTACTGCGCGAGGAGTATATCGTATGAAGAAATATCTGTTACTGGTGCTGATTCCCATGCTGGTCGTCGGTTGCGGCAAGAAACATCCCGTCAGGCTCTACGTCGATCCTTCGATCAAGGAAGGATCGATAGAGAAGATCGCGGTCTTTCCGTTTGCGAGTTCCCTTCATCGTACGGACGATCCCGATGAGGTGGCGCCCCGAACCATGGATCGACTGTTTCGTGCGGAACTCGACACGCGGCGGGATTACAAATTCATGTCGCCGGCGTCGGTTAACTATGCCCTGCAGGGTGAAGGCCTGGCGGGGGACGCGGAGCGTTTCGTGGATGAGTGGAGAAAATTCCAGCGGGCCGATACGGGTTTCTTGACCAGGCTTGCGCAGGCGCTGCAGGTGGATGCGGTCTTGATCGGCGTCGTGGATCTGTGGCAGCAGGACGAGGTGGACTATCGGGAGAACGCGGCGCCCACGACCTACGTAGGTGCGACTGTCACCATTCTCAGCACGAGTGACGGGAGCATTCTTTTCCAGGCGAGCGATGAGGATTATCTGGAGGGCGCCCGCACCGAGACTACCGACCGCACCGTGAGCCGGACCGCCGCGGGTAGCGTACGGCGTGATCCCGGCGCGAAAGTGTACAAGGCGCCGGAGCCGAAGGAAGTGGCGATAAGGGTGGTCAAAGCTCTGGTGTCGAGCCTGCCGGTCCGCTGACGAGACCATGGACGGTGACCGCCGCTGGATGGAGCAAGCGATCGCCGAGGCGCAATCCGCCGCCGACAACGGTGAAGTACCCGTGGGAGCGGTGGTAGTGCACCGCGGCGAAGTCGTGGGACGTGGGCACAACCGTGTCGAACAGACCGGATATCCCTTCGAACATGCCGAAGTTGTGGCACTGTGGGACGCCGTCGCCAGGCGCGACCGCTGGGTGTTGACCGATGCGTCGCTCTATGTGACCGTCGAGCCTTGTGTGATGTGCGTCGGTGCCTTGCTGCTGGCCCGGGTGCCGCGCGTGGTCTTCGGGACACGCGAGCCAAAGACCGGCGCGTGCGAGAGCGTGCTGGCGATTCCCAACGAACCGAGGCTGGAACATCGGATCGCGGTTATCGGTGGTGTCGAAGAGAGGCGCTGCCGGGAACTCCTGCAGGATTTCTTCAGGAAACAGCGCAAAAGGGACGGGGCGTGAGGGGCGCGGAACGGGCCGCCCTGCCGTTCGTGCTGCAACGCGATGTGATTTCGGCGGAGAGATGCGAGAGTTGGCTTAATCGGCACGACTGGAAATCGTGTGAGCGCGAAAGCGTTCCGAGGGTTCGAATCCCTCTCTCTCCGCCATTCTATCTTGACCCCGCCACCGCCTTGTGATAGACTTCTTTGCATACCAAAGGGATTTTTGGCCATTCAAAGAGCGGTTCCAGGCAATCTGACACGCACGGGATAGAGGAATCGCACCGTGCCCCGTTTCTCGTTCCGAGGAACGGGGTATTTTCTTGCCAACGACACGCTCAGGGACGGATACGGGCGAAACCGCGCTCGTTCGCTCCCGCGGGCGTCTGTCCCGACCTCTTGCGCGAGTCCGTTTTTGGAGGACGAGTGCTTGCCCCGACTCCCCTCGATGGGTTAATATGCCGGTGGAGAGATGCCAGAGTGGTTGAATGGGGCGGTCTCGAAAACCGTTGAGTGCGCAAGCGCTCCGGGGGTTCGAATCCCCCTCTCTCCGCCATTTTAATAACTGTGAATTCGCTGGGGATGTAGCTCAGTTGGGAGAGCACCTCGTTCGCAACGAGGGGGTCGGCGGTTCGAGTCCGCTCATCTCCACCAAACAACAGGGGTGGTTGCGCAGCAACCCAACCACGGGAGCTGCCACCAAGCGACAACTGCTGCACCGGGGTTACGTCGGCGCAGCGAGAAATTCCAAAGAGATCGTGCTAGACGGGGAGTTAGCGGTGCCCTCTAATCCCGCAATCCGCTATAGCGGGGTCGAAATCCCGCCCGAGGACGACTGGTGTCGAATTCTTTTTTTGTGGAAGTGACGTTGATGGCCAGGTCTCATGCAATGGTCTCCCATGAACTCCGTCAGGACCGGAAGGTAGCAGCGGTAAGTGGTATCGGATCATGTGATATGAGGGTTCCTGGCCGGAGTTAACCTGCGAACGAAGCGCGGTGCCGCCGTTCGGAGGTGGGTGCACGATCTCGTTGGAATCTTCCTGTCCGCAGCTGGGGGAGCGCGATGGCCTACGAAATTCTCGCAAGAAAATGGCGACCGCAGACGTTCGACGAAGTGGTCGGCCAGGATCACATCACACGCACGTTGAAGAAAGCCGTCGAGGCGGACCGTCTAGCGCATGCGTATCTGTTCTCCGGCCCACGTGGATGCGGCAAAACCAGCACGGCCCGGATCCTCGCCAAAGTAATAAACTGCATCGCCTTGAAAGACGGCAACCCGTGCGATACGTGTCCGTCGTGCACCGGTGTTGTGCGGGGCAACAACCTCGACGTGATGGAAATAGACGGGGCGTCCCACACAGGCGTCAACGAGGTGCGCGATCTGCAGGAGAGTATCGGCTACGCAGCCAGCCAGTTCGCGAACAAGGTGTATATCATCGATGAAGTACACATGCTCTCCACGCACGCGTTCAACGCACTGTTGAAGACGTTGGAAGAGCCGCCGAGCCACGTGTACTTTGTCTTCGCGACCACCGCGCCGCACAAGATTCCCGATACGATCAAGTCACGCTGCCAGCGCCACCAGTTCAAACGGCTCGAGGTCGGCGAAATCACCGAGCAGCTGGCGAGGATATGCAAAGAGGAAAAGGTGGAGTTCCGGGACGACGCCCTGCGCCTGCTGGCTCGCAAGGCGGAAGGCAGCATGCGTGACGCTGAAAGCCTCCTCGACCAGTGTATTACCGCGTCGTCGGGTAACGTTGACGGCGCATCGGTGAGAGACATCCTTGGGTTGCTCGACCAGACCATGGTGGTGGAGTTTCTCCAGACGATGGCCGGCCGCGATGCGACCGCGGTTCTCGAGAAACTGAACGACGCCGTCGGTCAGGGCGTCGACCTCGAGGAGCTTCTGAACGCCTTGATCGAGGGTTTCCGGGATTTGATGGTTCTGGCGGCACCCGGTGATCTGGCCGAGCTGGTCTTTCGCTCGCGGGAAGAGATCGCCACGCTGCGAGATCTCCTGCCCTCGTATGAGCTGGGCGACCTGGTCACTATAGTGGAGAGGTTGTGCAACGTCGCGCCGAGGCTGAAAACGGCGAGCGACCCGCGTATCGTGCTCGAGAGTACGCTAGTGGATATTGCCCTTCTCGATCGCCAGATCGACATTCGTACGCTGATTTCCCGGTTGGAAGGGTCTCCCGGCCACGGGGGAGGTACGGCGCGCCCGCGGCGCGGCGCAGAGTCCCCCCGGGGTAAGAAGGCGGCTGGTGGTGAGGGTGCGGCCCGTTATCTCTCCGAATCTGGGACATCGGCCTTTCCCCACAAGAAAGACACGGGAGCGCCACCGGTGGCTCGTCAGGTCGCGGGACCGGGCGCGGAGCCGGAGCCCTCTCCAAAAGATATGGAACTCGCCTCGCTGGAATACACGGACATTCGCAAGCTCTGGGACGGCTTTGTGAACTGCGTGAGGCAGAAGAAGCTCTCTCTCGGCGTGTGCCTGATATCGGGCACGATAAAGTCAATGGATGAGCACGCGGTGATGCTGCGTTTCGCTCGTGGGCTTACCTACCAGAAGGCGCAGGTCGAGCAGACGGCCAGCAAGAAATTCCTGAAGGGGATGATGAAGAAGTACTTCGGCCGCGATCTCGAGCTATTCTGTTTCAGCGAGGGTGAGGAGGCCAAGGCCGAGCGCGACAAGATGCAGTCGAAGAAAGAAGCCGGGGTGGACGAGAGTGCGCGGCGCCCCATCGAATCCAGGCCGCTGGTTCGGAAAATCCTTGCCGATTTTGACGGTGAAATCGTGCGCTACCACCCCCAGTAAGGAGAAACGCGATGCGCAACATGGGAAAAATGATGAAGCAAGCCCAGGAAATGCAGGTGAAAATGGGAAAACTCCAGGAAGACCTCGCCCACAGGGAGGTCGAGGGCACGAGCGGCGGAGGCATGGTGGTGGTGAAGATGAACGGCCAACAGGAAGTGCTGGCGATCCGCATCGAATCGGATGTCTTCGACGAGGGAGACAAGGAAATGCTCGAGGATCTCGTAGTGGCCGCCGTTAACGAAGCCCGGCGCCTGGCACTCGAGCTCGCCCGGGAAGAAATGTCGAAGATCACCGGCGGCCTGCCCCTGCCCGGGCTCTTCTGATACGCCCCGTTTTTTCGTCTTACCAACCCGTTTGGATCCACGCTCTTCGCCCTGGGATAAGGCAACTTTCTTGCTCGACGAAAGGAGTGCCGGATGGAGTACGGCTCTAAGACTCTGGCGAACCTCATTCGACTGTTTGCAAAAATGCCTGGGATCGGGTTTAAGTCGGCGCAACGGCTGGCACTGTACCTCTTGCGGTCGGACAGCCAGGCGGTGGAAGAACTGGGAAAAATGATCCTGGAGATGAAGCAGCGCGTTCGCTTCTGCAATGCGTGCGGCAGCATCACAGAAGCGGAAGAATGTGCAATTTGCAAGGACGAGGGCAGGAATCAAGAGATGATTTGCGTCGTGGAAGAGCCACAAGACGTTATCGTACTTGAGAAAACCGGCCAGTACCGGGGGCTTTACCACGTCCTGCACGGTGTGCTTTCACCCATAGATGGGGTCGGACCGGAGGACCTGAACGTGGATCGACTCAAGAAAAGAGTTCAAACGCTTAATATCAAAGAAGTTATCTTGGCGACCAACCCTACAGTGGAGGGCGAGGCCACAGCGCTTTATATCTCGCAGCGCCTGCGAGGAACCGGTTGTAATGTCACGAGACTTGCAAGGGGGCTCCCAATGGGCGGTACCCTGGAATTCGCTGATGAGGTAACGCTGACCAGAGCGCTGGAGAGGCGGGAAAAACTTTCTTGATGAAGAATCGTTGTCAAGGTGGATAGCCGATGGTTAAGACCGACTGGAAAATATACGAAGAAGATTACTGGGCGATTACCAGCGTGCTCAAGGAACTGCTGCAAAACTCCAATTCCCAGAGCGTGCTGCTTATCGACAAAACCGGCCAGATGATCGCCAGCGTGGGGATCGAGCCGGACTTCGACCTGATGAGCTTCGCCTCCCTGTGCGCGGCGGATTTTGAAGCCAACAGCCAGTTGGCGAAATTGATCGGTGAAAAAGATTTCTCGACGCTCTACCACCAGGGCTCCAACGAGAGCATGTATCTAGCCAAGGTCGCCTCCCAGATCATTCTGGTCGTACTCTTCAACAAGCGCACCACACTCGGTCTCGTTCGCTTGCGCGTAAAAAAAGCCGTCGAAGGGCTCAACACAATCCTCACGACACTCTTCGACAAGCTCGAGTACGAGAACGAGGACCTCAAGGAATTCAACGAAGAGTTTACAGATGAGCTCAACAAAGAAATTGATGCTCTTTTCTCGGACTGACGTAGGGAGAGGGCGATGTCGCTCATAAATTACTCTTCGCGCGAGATCAACTGCAAGATCGTTTACTATGGCCCCGGTCTCTGCGGTAAGACGACGAACATACAGCACATCTACAACAAGGTTGCTCCCGAGACCAAGGGCAAGCTCATCACACTGGCGACGGAGATGGACCGGACGCTCTTCTTTGATTTTCTCCCGCTGGAACTGGGGACGGTCAAGGGTTTCAAGACCCGTTTCCATCTGTACACGGTCCCCGGGCAGGTCTACTACGACGCGAGCCGCAAGCTCATCCTGCGCGGCGTCGACGGGCTCGTGTTCGTAGCGGACTCACAGACGTCGAGATACGACGCGAACATCGAGAGCCTGTACAACCTCCACGAGAATCTCGAAGAGTACAAGCTCAAGCTGGAAGAAATCCCGTATGTGATCCAGTACAACAAGAGGGACATGCCGAATATAATAGGTCTCGAGGACCTCGAGCAGGAGTTGAATCCGGAGCGCTATGCCAGCGTCGAGGCGGTGGCCATCAACGGTGTCGGCGTTTTCGACACCTTGAAGACGGTCGCCAAGGGCGTTCTGCAGAGACTCTCCCAGAACTAATCCCCACTTTGAAAACCCCGCTTTTGGGGCATCGATATCATTTTCGCGCTCACGTCCTCGCTCGCACCCAAGAATCAGTGCTCGCTGCGCCGCTACCGCGGCACTCGCCCGAGAACACCCTCCGTCACACGCGTGTCGTTACAGGATTCCGGTTGCCGCGCTGGAGTCCGGGAGTGTAACCTTCCCTCTGGATACATCCGGCAAATTACGTGTTAACGAGAGGAGCCCGCTACGTGAACTTTCTGACAAAACTGATCGGCACCTTTGCGTTCACCGGTTTCTTTCCCGTAGCTCCCGCCACCTTCGCAAGCCTGGTTTACTTGCTCGCCTACGGCCTGGTGCCGGGGGGCGAAGTGCTGGCACATCCGCTCGTTGCCATCGTGACGCTGGCCCTGTCGATTCCCATTGCAACGCGCCTCGAGAAACTGTACGGGCACGACGCCGGGCGCATCGTTATCGATGAAATCGTCGGCCTGCAGGTGGTGCTGGTGGTGGCGCAACCCACCACGCTGGGACTCGTCCTGGTATTTTTTCTTTTTCGAATGTTTGATATCATAAAGCCGTTTCCGGTGGGACGCGCTCAGAAGCTGCCGACCGGGTTGGGCGTGGTCACCGACGATTTCCTCGCAGGGCTGTTCACCAGGATCGTCCTGGTGGTGGTCGCGTTCTTTTATCCTGATATCGGCGCCTTTCTGTAGCCGGCTTTTCTCCGTTCGACGACATGACACAAGCGCAAGACGCAAGAGTCATTCTGGTGGGCAACGAACTCCTCAAGGGCGAGCGGCGGGACGCCCACCTTGCGTTTGTCGGCCGTGCCATGTTGGCGAGCGGCATGCAGGTAAGCACGGCGCAGGTGGTGGGAGATGATCGCGTGGAGATCGCGCGGGTGATACGGGAGCAACTGCGCGGTGCCAAGGTACTCATCGTGTGCGGTGGGTTGGGCCCCACGCACGACGACGTCACTCGAGAGGGAGTTGCCGATGCTCTGGGACTGCCCCTCGAGTTCAGTGAGCAGCACTGGAAGGAAATCCAGCGCATCTTTCAGAAATTCGGGCGCCGGGCCGATAAAAGCAACCGGCAGCAGGCGTATTTTCCGAAGGGCGCCACGGCGATTCCGAACCGGCGTGGTACGGCGCCCGGGTTCGCGATCGAGCGGGACGGTTGTTTCATCGCCGTTCTGCCCGGTCCCCCGCAAGAGCTCATTCCGATGATGGAGAAGGTTGTCCTGCCGCGCATCGGCGAGATGTTCAACAAACGTCCGCTTTTCACGGAGGCGTTTCGAACCGCCGGCGTAGGTGAATCGGCGATGACACCCCACCTGCAACCGATTCTAGACCGGCACGACGCGTTCAACGTGTCATCGCTCCCGCACATCGGGGGGGTCGACATCGTTATTACGCAAAAACCCGACGTGGTCGATAGAGAGCGCGTGAAACGGCAGGCCCAGACGTTCGAAGAGGAACTGCGACGCTACCTGGGTGCGAAACTCTACGCCAAAGGCAGTGCGTCGCTGGAGTCGGTAGTCGGCCGGTCGCTGGTAGAGAGCCGCGCGACGCTGGCGATAGCGGAATCGATTACCGGCGGCCTCATCGGCAAGCGCTTCACCGACGTTCCGGGCAGCAGCCGTTACCTGTTGGCCGACGTCGTCGCTTATAGTAACGAGTCCAAGGTAACCTTTCTTGGTGTCTCCCGGAAGGCGCTCGAGGATCATGGCGCGGTGAGCGAGGCCGTCTGCCGCGAGATGGCGCAAGGAATCCGGCGCGAGACCGGCGCGACCTGGGCGATCGCGACGACCGGCATCGCTGGCCCGAGCGGCGCGACGGAGGAGAAGCCGGTCGGCCTTGCGTTCTACGGGGTGAGCTGGGACGGCGGCGTGGAGATCCGCGAGCGCGTCTTTCCAGGAAACCGGGAGGACGTGCGGGAGCGGGTTGCGTTTGCGACGATGCTGCTGATATACGAGCGGCTGGTCGGCGCGAGTGGCCCAACGAGATCATGAGATTATTCTTCGCCGTTGAATTCGCCGACGCGATCAAGAGCGAAATCCAACGCGCCATCGACGCTCTGGCGATTCCCAATCCGCCGTGGCGCTGGGTGGCCACCTCCAACCTGCACGTAACTCTCAAGTTTCTCGGCAAAACGGTGGAGGACAGGGTTGAGCCCCTGTGTGAGTCCGCCGAGTCGGCGTGCCGCACGATCGATCCTTTCGCCATCCGCCTGGGAAGCCTGGGAGCATTTCCCAGCCTGGCGCGCCCGCGCGTCTTGTTCTTCAAAATCGAAGAAGGCGCCGCGCCGCTGCGGCATTTGGCCGAGTCCCTCGACGCGGCGTTGTCCCAAGACCTCGGACTTTCCCCTGAGACGCGGCCGTTCCAGTCGCACGCGACGATCGCCCGTGTGAAAAGGGCTCTGCGACCGGCAACGGTGGCGTGCCTCGAGGCCGCGCCGCCGCTGGCAGACGCCAGGCAGACGGTTGATACGGTCACCCTTTTTCAGAGCGAACTACGCCCGAAAGGCCCTTTATATCATCGCCTTAAAGGGTTTGCACTGGCAAAATCGAAGTGCTAGTATTCGGGGGAAGCGCCAGTTGAAATGCCTTCTCCCCCAAGCGCAGTGGGGAAAGCCTTCTTGTTGAAGTCTCTTTCCCGGGTGCAGTCGGCAAGGGAAGGGACGGTGGGTGCAAAAGTGAAAATGCCGGCGAGTGGTTGTGTTGGGTGGTGTGGGATTTTCCGGAAAGGGGAAAGACAATGAAAAACAGCGAAACGACACGGGCAAACGACAAACACAAGGCGCTCGATCTCGCCGTCGAGCAGATCGAGAAGCGGTTTGGACAGGGGTCGATCATGCGGCTCGGTGAGGCGGGGATGATTGTTCCGGTGGAGGTGATCTCGACCGGCAGTCTGAGTCTGGATGTGGCGCTGGGTGTCGGTGGGGTGCCCCGCGGAAGAGTCATAGAGATCTACGGCCCGGAAGGGTCCGGCAAGACGACGCTTACCAGTTCGATCATTGCGTGCGCCCAGAAGAATGGTGGCCTGGCTGCGTTCGTCGACGCGGAGCACGCGTTCGACGTGGGCTATGCCAAGCAAATCGGCGTCGACGTTGACAATCTACTGATTTCGCAGCCGGATACCGGAGAACAGGCCCTCGAGATCACCGAAGTTCTCATTCGTAGCGGTGCGCTGGATATTGTCGTGGTGGATTCAGTGGCGGCCCTGGTGCCGGCGGCCGAACTCGCGGGGGACATGGGGGCTACGCACGTGGGGTTGCAGGCGCGGCTCATGTCGCAGGCGTTGCGCAAGCTGGCCGGTGTGGTGTCGAAAAGCAAGACAAGTTTGGTTTTCACCAATCAGATCCGCATGAAGATCGGGGTGATGTTCGGTAATCCGGAAACCACTTCGGGGGGCAATGCGCTGAAGTTTTACACGTCGGTTCGTATGGACATCCGCCGCATAGGAGCGCTCAAGGACGGCGAGAAGATTACGGGCAACCGCACCAAGGTCAAAGTGGTCAAGAACAAGGTTGCACCACCGTTTCGCGTGGCGGAATTCGATCTGATCTACGGCGAGGGGATCAGCTACGAGGGAGATTTGATCGACCTCGGTACCAGCGCGGAGATTGTCAAGAAGAGCGGCACCTGGTACTCCTACGGGGACGAGCGGCTAGGACAGGGCAAGGAGGCTGCGAGGGCTTTTCTCAAGGAGAACTTCAAGATCCGAGCCGAGCTGGACAAGAAGGTCCGCGCGCATTTCGGCATCGGGCTGCCCCGCAAGTCCACGCCGGAAACCGAAAAGAGCTTCGCCAAAACGCCGGACAAGGTGACGGCGCCGCCCGGCGCCACGGCAAAGGGGCGTCCAGGCAGCGCGCGAGTTGCCAGGAAGTAATGTCTGAAAGCATCGTTGAGTGGAAACCGCGCCCCCGGAACAGGGTGTTCATCAGACTTTCCGGGGGGCGGTTTTTTACCGTCCCGCTATCCGACACGCTGCCGCTGGAATCGGGCGCCGTACTTTCCGACGAAGCAATCGAACAACTCAGCAGGGTTGACCAGTATTTCCGAGGCAGGGAAAAGGCGCTGCGCCTCCTTTCAATCCGGGCCAGAACCCGTTACGAAATCAAGAGTGCCCTGGGCGGTCTCAATATCATGGACTCGATCCGGAGCGGTATACTCGACGAGTTGAAAGAAAAGGGACTGATCGACGACCGGCGTTTCGCCCACGAATACGTTCGCAGCCGAATTGAGGTGAGCGGACTCGGACCCCACCGGCTCAAGTTCGAGCTGGAGAAGCGCGGCGTTCATCCGGCCGTCGTCGGTGAAGTGCTGGAGTCCGAGATCTCGAGCGAGGAGCAGGAGCAGGTCGCGCGCGGGCTTGTCGCCAAGAAACTCGCCGGGCAAAAGCCGACTGAAAACGATGTGCGCAGAATCGCGGCCCTGCTACAGCGCAAGGGAATCGACTACGAAATCGTCAACAGGCTGACCGTTGAGCTGCTGGAGTGCACGCGACAAGGCAACACAATTGACTGAGCGATGATCGGCAGACCGAAGAAGAAGACCAAAGTGGACAAGCCTCCTACCAGGGGGACGACGGACCGTATGAAACAGTATTCGGCTGAGTATCTCGCTGAGAGCTTTCTCGAATACTACCGCCAGTTGGGGCACACGGTTGTCGCCTCCGCGCCGCTGGTGCCGGAGGATCCGACGCTGTTGTTCACCGCCGCGGGCATGGTGCCCTTCAAGAGTTATTACAGCGACCCCACGTCCGCGCCGTATGCCAGGGCCGCCTCTGTGCAGAAGTGCCTGCGTGCCGGCGGCAAGCAAAGCGATCTCGAAAACGTGGGGCGTACGCTTCGCCATCACACGTTTTTCGAAATGCTGGGCAACTTCAGTTTCGGCGATTACTTCAAAAAGGAAGCCATCGATACGGCCTGGGACCTGTCCGTCAATGTCTGGAAGATAGACAAGAAACGGATTTGGGTATCGGTCTACGAAGACGACGACGAGGCGCACGAGCTGTGGGCGAAGCGTATCGGCCTGCCCACGAAGCGTATCGTTCGCTTGGGCAAATCGGACAATTTCTGGGGGCCGGTCGGGGATACCGGTGTGTGCGGGCCCTCGTCCGAACTTTATTTCGACACGGGTGCGAAGAGAGGCTGCGCGCGTGACTCGTGCCGGCCGGGCTGCGACTGCGAGCGCTTCATCGAGTATTGGAACCTCGTATTTCCGCAGTTTTTCCTCAGCGAGGGCGGTGATTACGATCCCCTGCCCAAGCCAGGCATCGATACCGGTATGGGACTAGAGCGCGTCGCGTTCATTCTCCAGCGCGTGGAGGACAATTTTCATACCGATCTGTTCCTGCCGTTGCGGACGGCGGTCAAAAACGCGCTGCCGGGGATCAAGAGCAGCGAGCACTTCGAGCTCGCGGTCAATGCGGCTGCAGATCACGTGCGCGCGTTGGTGTTCGCGTTGTCGGAAGGCATTTATCCGTCGAACGACGGCCGGGGTTACGTTCTGCGCCGTTTGCTGCGGCGGGCCGTGACCAAGATGCACCCCTTCGGTGTCAAGAAGCCGTTCCTGTCCGGAGCCGTAGACGCGGTGGTGGACGTAATGGGCGGGCGTTACCCTGAGCTGCACCAGCATCGCGCAGGCGCGAAACAGATCATCACGGCGGAAGAGGAGCACTTCCTCTCCACGATCGAGCAGGGATGGAATAAACTGCAGGAGGTTATCGAAAGCAGCCGCAAGAGGGAATCTAGGTCGATCGCTGGAAAGGATGCCTTCGTCCTGTACGATACGTACGGCTTTCCACTCGAGCTGACCGCCGAACTTGCCGTGGACGCCGGGTTGACGGTCGACGAGAAGGGCTACCGGGTGGCGATGGAAGAACAACGTGAACGTTCGCGCAAGCATTACTACGCGACGCGCACTGGAGGCAAGCGCGCCGGACCGGGGCGGGGCGCGGAAAAGCCGTTCGTGGATGTTCCCGGCGTAGCGACGACAGCGGAGGATACGGAGTTTATCGGCTATGAAGAACTCGCCTGCGAAGCGACGCTGGGGCGTTACCGGGTGCCGGGCGAGGACGTGGTCGAGATTACGACGGATCGAACTGTGTTCTACCCCGTCGGGGGTGGGCAGGTTGGTGACAGCGGCTCGGTGATCATCGACGACGAGAGAATAGATGTCGTGGACGCGTTCCGCGAGGGTGGGGGCATCGTTCACGTGCTGCATTGGCAGAACCGGCGGGACGATGATCCCGGAAAGTTTCTGGGCGCGAACGCGGCGGTGCGTCTCCAGGTGGATCGGGAGGTGCGGTTCGCCACCGCGCGCAACCATACCGGGACACACCTGCTGCACAAGGCGCTGCGCGAGGTACTCGGCGACCACGTCGCCCAGGCGGGTTCGCTCGTTGCCCCGGGACGGCTGCGGTTTGACTTCAAGCATTTTCGGGCGATCGGAGCGGACGATCTTTCGCGGGTGGAGCAGATGGTGAACGGCGCCGTGCTCGATGATTTGGCGGTCACCTACGAGGACGTACCCTACCGGCAGGCAATCGCCGACGGGGCTATGGCGCTTTTTGGCGAGAAGTACGGCGACATCGTGCGCGTGGTCAGCATCGAGGATTTCTCCAGGGAACTGTGTGGCGGTACCCACCTCAAGCACACAGGCGAGATCGGCGCGTTCGTGATCACGCATGAGACCGCTGTGGCTGCTGGAGTGCGCAGGATCGAGGCGTTGACCGGCAGAGCGGCCCTGGGATATTTCAGAAAGGTGTTGGACGAGCAGGCCAAACTCGCACTCGCGCTCAAGGTCTCGCCGGGCGATCTTGAACGCCGTATCAGGGCGCTTCAGGACGAAAATGAGGCTTTGAAGAAGAAGCTCGAGGAGCGGCACAGCGAACAGGCGGCCGGAGAGCTGGACGATGCGCTGGAAAAGGCGCAAGACATCGGCGGTATTGCCCTGGTAACCTTTCGGAGCGGAACGGCGGACCTCGCCGCGCTTCGCCGCAGTGGAGACCACCTGCGCGACAGGATGGACAGGGGCGTTGCGTTGCTTTGTGCGGGAGAGGCCAAGAAGCCGATCGTTCTGATCGTCGCGTCCGATCGACTCGTTAAGGAAAAGGAAATCACCGCGAACCGGCTCGCGAGGCTCATCGGTGCAGAGTTCTCGCTGCGTGGCGGCGGCAAGGACCACATGGCGCAGTTGGGTGTCCGCGGACCGGATGAGTTCGACCCTATCGTTTCGTTCGTGCAGTCATGGCTGAGAGAACGGTAATTGCTCTGGATCGTCGCAAAGGAATGACATGAAACGCGTAATCGTATTTGTTGTGTTATGGGTAGTAATTGCGGTGTTCGCCATGGCGGCAGACGCGCAGACTCGGTCCGAGAGGCGTGTCGATGTCCGGGGCAAGTCGGGCGAGGACTCCTCACCCCCGGTGGAGTCGGATTTTGAAAAGATCGTAGTGCCGCGCTCGCTGGAGGGGGCGATTGATCCCGCCACGTACGTCCTCGGCCCATCCGACGAACTGCTACTCGTGCTCCGGGGGCCGGAGACCAAGGTGCACTACCTTCTGGTTTTGCCCGAGGGAAACGTGATTCTTCCTAACGTGGGCTCGATGCGCGCGAGCGGGAGAACCCTGAGCGAGTTTAGAGAAGAGGTGAAGCGATCGTTGGGCCGCTACTACCGCAACGTCGAGATCGACTGCCAGCTGTCGAGACCAAGAAGGTTCGTCGTCTTCGTCCTCGGTGAAGTGGAATCACCGCGCGCGGTGGAGTTGGCCGCGCCGTTCAGGGTAAGCCATGCGCTGGCCGGGGCAGGCGGTATAAAGCGGACCGGCACAAGCCGACAAATCCACATCCGCGAGGACGGGCGTACGGTACGCACGGTGGACCTTTTCCTCTTCAGGCAACTCGGTGATCTCAGTCACAATCCGATGCTCAAAGAGGGACAGAGTGTCTTCGTGCCCCCAAAAGAGCGCCAGGTCAACGTCATAGGAGAAATCCGGCTACCGGGGATATATGAAGTCGTGGAAGGGGAGAGCGTCGCCGACCTGCTCGCCTACTGCGGCGGTTTTACCTCGCGCGGCGACCGCGGGCAGATCTTGCTCGAGCGAATGGTCGGCGGTGAGGTCCTGGCGCCGCGGGTGTTTTCCGCAGAGGCAGCCTCGACGGTCGGTCTCGAGGATATGGACGTCGTGGTGGTGCGCGATCTCATGAGTTTCGGCTCGAGCAGTCCCGTGCTGGTACTGGGTGGAGGTGGGCGTTCCGGCAGGATCAACATCCGGCAGGCGGAGCCGCTACGCGCTTTTCTCGGGAGATTGTGGCGTTTCTCACCGGAGTTCGAGATAGAGACCGCGGTCCTCGAGAGCAACGCCGACCCGGAGCGCACCGTCTATGTCCCGTTCAACGTCCGCGAGGTGTTGACGGGTGCTCCGGTGGGCGAGACTCCCGTGGGACCCGGCGATGTCATTAGTTTTCCTCACGAGGAAGACGAGGTATTTGTTACGGGAGAGGTTCGAGAACCGGGAGGTGTCAGGTTCTTGCCCGGTTTCACTGCCGAGCGCTATATCGCCCGCGCCGGGGGGCCCTCTGCCGCCGGTTCCTTCGACAGGCTTTCGATCTATTCTTCCGACGGCGTGAAGAGAAAGGGAAACCGCAAGAGTCTGATCTACCGCGGCGAGACCATCGTGGTCAATCGATCGAAGTCCAAAGTGTTCGGATCGATCTTCGTTGGATTGACGAGCCTGGCCGGATTGACCCTGGGTATCATCGCCGTTTCGACCAGGTGATTCACGCGGCAAGAAACAACCGCGCCCGCAAGGACCGTGGCGTGACGAAATCGATAGAAAGGGCGTGGTACCGATCAAAGCGTTGATACTCAGCGGGGGCAAAGGGACACGGCTCCGCCCGATTACCTACACGAGCGCCAAGCAACTGGTACCCGTGGCTAACAAACCGATACTCTACTACGGTCTCGAAGCGGTGAAAGAAGCCGGCATCACCGATGTCGGTATCGTCGTCGGGGACACGGCACAAGAGGTAAAGAACGCTGTCGGAAACGGCGACCAGTTCGGACTTCGCATCGGCTACATCCAGCAGGACAAACCGCTCGGGCTGGCTCATGCGGTCAAGGTCTCCAGGGATTTCCTTGGGGACGACTCCTTTGTCATGTATCTCGGTGACAACCTGTTGAAAAACGGAATCGATAAATTCGTATCTGAGTTCGAAGCGAGTGGAGCGGATGCACAGATCCTGCTGGCACAGGTCGATAATCCGAGCGACTTCGGCGTGGCGGAGATTCACGAGGGTCGTGTGGTGGGCCTGGAAGAGAAGCCCAAGAAGCCCAAGAGCGACTACGCACTTGTCGGCGTGTACCTTTTCAGGAACAGTATTTTCGAGGCGGTTAATTCCATAAAGCCGAGTTTCCGCAACGAACTCGAGATTACGGATGCCATCCAGTATCTGATCGACAAGGGTTACGTGGTAAACTCGCATATCGTCGAGGGCTGGTGGAAAGACACCGGTAAACTCGAAGACATGCTCGACGCTAACCGCATGATACTGACAGATCTGGCGCTGCTGTTGGAAAGCGAGCCGGACGCGGCCTCCGAGATCCACGGGGCGGTGCACCTGGCCGAGAAAGTCGTCGTCGAGCGCAGCGTCCTGCGGGGCCCGTGCGTCGTCGGCAAGGGAAGCCGCATTATCGATTCCTATATCGGTCCGTTCACGAGTATCGGTCCCAACTCAGAGGTGGTTGCCAGCGAGGTGGAGAACAGCATCATCCTCGAGGATTGCAAGATCCGGAATATCGGGAGCCGAATTGGTAACAGCCTGATCGGGAGGAATGTCACGGTGGCCAAGAACGACCGGCCTCCCGAATCGTACAAGCTCATGGTTGGAGACAACAGTCGCATCATTGTCCTGTAAGGGAGCCCTGCATGACCATGAAAGATTTCGAAAACAACCTCGGCGACGAGATTCGAAAGAGGACGGAACTGCTCTCGAGGGTGCACGGGGAGATACAGGAAAAACTCGCGACTGTAGCCGGATCGATCGTGGATTGCCTGCGCACCGGAGGCAGCGTGTTTGCCTGTGGTAATGGGGGGAGCGCAACACAGGCGCAGCACTTCGCGGCTGAACTCGTGGGACGCTTCAAAATCGATCGTTCCGCGTTGCCCGTATTCTGTTTGACCGATAACAGCGCCACCCTGACCTCGATCGCCAACGACTACCGGTTCGAAGAGGTGTTCTCGCGCCAGATCGCGGGGATGGCGAAGAGCGGCGATTGCCTGCTGGCGCTGTCCACCAGTGGCAGTTCGGAGAACATCGTGCACGCGTGCCGTGAAGCGAGGAGCAGGGGCTTGCAGGTGTTTGCGCTTACCGGTGAGAGTGGAGGCGCGGTAGCCGCCGAGAGCCACGTGGCTATCCGGGTCCCCGACTCGCAAACGGCACGCATCCAGGAGGTGCACCTCGTGTTGATCCACCTGATCTGCCAGGCGGTGGAGGCAGCCATTTTTTGCTCCGAGAGTTCCCGCACGAAGTGACCGGCAGGCCGCGCACCCGGTTGCGTGGCACGCGCTCGCAAGATGCCCAGAGCCCATGCCCCGAGAATCCTCTTTGTCA
>JAZGDW010000037.1:0-9354 GCA_036478295.1 Candidatus Krumholzibacteriia bacterium | reverse complement strand
CTGGACCGGAGAACGTAGAGCCCGTGGGTCTCGGCAGCGACGTAGATATAATTTCCAGAGACGGAAACCCCTCGGGCTTGGCCACCCGTGACATAGTAGCCGACCTCGGCCGGACTCGCGGGATTCGATACATCGATCACCCTCACACCCGCTTCTCCGGCGGCGAGATACGCATAATCGCCGGCGACCGCAATCCCCCAGGCGGTCCCTCCGGGATCGTAGGACCCGACCTCTATTGCGCGACCCGGGACGGTGGCGATATCGAAGATTCTTAGCCCGTCCCTCCATGCGGCCACGTAGGCATAGCCCCCGGAGAGGGCCACACCAAACCCGGATCCATCGACGGAATGTACTTCGGTCGGGTTTGTGGGATCGGAAATGTCGATCACGCGGATCGCAAAAAACCCCACCACGTAGGCATACTTTCCGGAAACGGATACGTCCCACGACCTGACGACCAGACTGCCCATCTCAAGAGGATTCGCTGGATCGGAGATATCGAGCACCCATAGACCCCGGTTTCCCGCTGCCACATAGGCGTAGCCGCCCAGAACATCAATTCCTTCGCCCCGACCAGTTCGGTCCCAAGCCCCCACTTGAACCGGGTCCTTCGGGTTCGAAATATCGATTACTCTCATGAGGTCGGAGGCGCCAGTTGCTACATAGGCGTGATGCTCCGAGAAGGCGATGTCCTTTGCGCCCCGAGAAAAGCTCACGTGGAGTTTCCGAGAATTGGCCACTCCTTTAGGCCGGGCGCGATCGGAGATATCGATCACCCACATGCCGGCCTCTCTCGCAGCCACGTAGGTGTACCCCCCGGAACCTGGTGGCATGCGGACTTTCCATGCCACATCCCCCCGAGCAGTATTGGTTACCGCAACCGGTGATGCCGGGTTGGAGGTATCGATGATCCGGAGACCTCCCGAACCACCGGCCACGAAGGCATAGTTCCCCCAGGCCGCCACGTCGATCCCATAACCCTCAATACCAATTTCCCCCACCACCAGCGGACGCGTCCGGTCGGAAATATCCAGAATCAAAAGCCTCTTCGCCTCGCTCATATAGGCGTAATCCCCGGAAAACGCAATCCCTGTACAAAAACCTTTGTGCAGGTGCCCTACGCTGAGAAGGCTTTCTGGGTTGGAAATGTCGTATACCGCTAAAGCGTTGTGAAGGTGGTCCGTAACGTAATGCTGGTAAGAAACATAAGCGTAGTTCCCATGAATGGCAACGTCGCACACAAACCACTCCCGGCGGTTAAAAACTTCCACCGCGTTCCCGGGATCTGAGACATCAAAAACACTGAACCCGAACCCGCCATCGGCCAGGTACGCATAATTCCCAGAAACGGCGACTCCCCATGCCTGTCCGGGCGTATCATAAAATCCGAGCTCGACGGGCGCGGTCGGGTCGGAGATATCGACGATCCGCAGGCCCTTGGTATCCGCCGCCAGGTAAGCCCGGTCCCCGTCAATGGCAATACCCCGAACCACGCCTCCCGGATCGAAGAACCCCACCTCCCGAGGACTCGGATAATTGGCAAAATCGATTACCCGGAGGCCGCTCGGGCCGGCCGCCACATAGGCATAATCCCCGGAGAGGGCAATATCCCTGACCGTGTTCGACAAGATGACGCTTCCCAGCTCGGTCAGTTCCGGCGACCCCGAAAACTCCACCATCTCCAACCCAACCCCATTCCCATAAAAGATGGTGTCTCCCCGAACGGCCACCGCCAGGCACTGTCCGTTGACCCATCGTCCCACCAGATCCACATTCCAACCCTCTTCACGGCCGCCTCGAGCTTCCCGTTCATACGGATATTCGCCAAACGGCGGGAAATCCCCCCGATTGCCGCTGTGAAAGGGACCGTATCGATAAAGGGGCGGGACCTCTTCTCCAAGTGCAGTCGGTGGAGGTGGTTGCTCGACGTCCTTTTGCCAGCCCATGGCCGGTGAGGCCCACAGCACCACCCAGAGCGCATGCAGCGCCACGACGGCAGCACGACTCCCTATTTTCCTAATGCATAGCATGCTCTTTCGCCCCCGTTTTCTCGAAGTCTGAGGGCCTCGGGGACTCTCCACTTGCCGAGTTCTCGAATCACTCGTTCAACCTCATCGGCCCGGATGCCAGACCCGCTGGGCTGGCGGCGTCCAATCACCAAACAAAACGTCGGGGAATACCGTAAAGAACCTCTCGCGTGGATCTCGGTTGAATAGCTCCCAAAATTCTAATCAGACGCTTCGTATTTATCATAGGAACCGACTCCCCCCGACGGCTTCCGACTGCCGCGGTTACGAATTGAGGTTGTTATTGTTGCGGAGGCCATCAGTCGTTGGCCCGTGTATATGCTTCAGGGAAGCTAAAAGCGCGAGGCCAAACCATCGCAGCTAGCGATTTACATGGAAGGTAAGACGAGTCAGCCAGCGTACGCAGAAGATGAGAAGCTAGAATGAGGACGGGAAGTGGCCTCTTAGCGGCCTAAAAAGCCACAACGCCTGGAGGGTTCGTTACACTGACCCTCTTTATCTTCCCCAATTACTTTTCTACCACAAGAAACGGCGTGGGTCAAATTGACTTTTGTCAATGATGTACTTGATCTTTGTCAATTGTCCTTGGAGGCCGCGCGCAGCGTGCGAGCACGGACGGGCTGTTCGCAGACAGGACCCGCGCTGGCCGCCGGCGTCGCTCGCTCCCGCGAAATGGGCCGTCAACAATTCCATCGCCCACTCCGGCCCATACGCAGGCGCTCCTAGAAGACAGACGCCAGTTTTGTCTGTCCCGGCGGCGTGGGTTTGTCGACCCGCACGCTGGAGCCTTCCAGGTCCGACTCGAAAAACTTCACCAGAAAAGAATCCCGCGTGATGGCGAAGAACGGTTTTTCGCCCGACGGCACCGGACGCTGCGATGGCAGGCGGATTGTGCGCGGGTTGACGAAGCGGCCGTTGACCTTGATACGGTAGTCCAGATGGGGAGCGGTCACCAGGCCCGTCGAACCGAGATAACCGATCACCTGCCCCTGCTTGACGCGAACCCCCTTGCGTATACCCCTGGCGAATCCCTTCAGATGCAGGTAGAAGGTCGTGTAGCGGCTGTTGTGTCGTATCTTGACGTAGTTGCCGTTGGCACCGTTGCGGGTCGCCGCCACGACCGTTCCCGCACCCGTGGAGCGGATCGATGTACCCCGGGGCGCCACGTAGTCTACGCCCAGGTGGGGTTTGTAGGTCCGGCTCACCGGGTGCAATCGCCGGCGCGTGAAGTTCGATGAAATCCGCCGGTAGCGAAGCGGCGCTCGGAGAAGCGACTTCTGCAGCGACCGGCCGCGGGCATCGTAGTAGCTGCTCGATCCCCTAACGCCCTTAAAACGAAATGCGTAGCGCTGGCGGCCCTGCGTGAAGATCTTGGCGGCGAGCACGTTGCCGAGGCGGGTCTTACCGTCGGGGAATACGCGATTCTCGTAGAGTATGGTGAACGTATCCCCCTTGCGGATGTCCTTGAAAAAATCGATATCCCACTGAAAGATAACGGCCAGGTACGACGCCAGCTCCGGGTTCGCGCCTTTCTCCTGCAGTGTGGCGAAGATCGAGTTGCGAATGGTGCCGCTGGTAACATAGTGATCGACCCGGTACGGAATGGTATCCCTGCGCGAGACGAAACGCTCGTCAACCCGCCGGACTTTCAAGACGTTTTCCGAATCGATCGTGAAATGAAGGCTGTCGAGGTGCCCGTCCGGGTTCCGAAAGAGCGCGAACTTCTGGCCCGGTCTGATGCGTTTGAAATTGTACAGTTTCTTACTTGCCCGAACGATGTTGTGGACCTCGGTGGGGTCCATCCCCGCCTGTTGCATTTCCACAAAAAAAGAGGAGCCCCTTGATATCTGCCCTTGGGTGACCGTCGCCTGCAGTGTGTCGCCCGCCGCACGTTCGCCCGAAGGAACGTCTGCGGCACCAGGGTCGCCGGACTCCGGTGTTACGGCCGTCCGTGGCGCCTGAAACGGCGCGAGGACGACGTTCCGCCCCTCGTAAACGGCTATCGCCGCCAGGACGATCACTATTGGCACAAATTTCCGCATTTAACTGCCCTTCTTGGGGGTCGCCGCTCGCGTGGGGTGCGCGCCCGGTATTGTGCGGCATGCAAGAATAAGTCCTAGAATGAATAACGGGTGAGCCAAGAGGATGGCAAGGAAAATATGCGGTATGGAAACCGCGGAAACGGTGCTACGCATGCCGGTGGAAACGGACCACGGCAGTGACGCCGTGATCCGTCTCCAGCTCGGGCTCAACGTGGGCTGCGGCGCTACGTCTCCACGTGTCCTGCCGGCATCGGCCAACTCAAGTCTTGCGCTTGGCGCTCGATGTGTCGCGCACGGCACCCTCGGGCATCGTCATGCGGGACTCATCGAAGGTTTTGCGAAGAGACCAGTCGCTGACTTCGTGCTCTCCGTACATGTCACCCGCCGGACTGAACGTCCTGTAACTTGCCGGCATCTTCAGCCCTTCCACATCGCGGAACGCATCGAAGACGTGGAACAATGGTCCCATGGATTTCATCTCGGCCGGCAGGCCCATCGCATCGAGCATCGCGCCATAGGTGACGTTGTACTCAATGGCCTTCATGAGGCGCGTGTCCGGATCGATGTAGAGGACGAAATAATCGTCCGGTGACTTTACCGTCGTCGGCGCGAACGTAACACGGATGGCCGTGTACTCTTTGTCACTTCCGGGAATGGTACCTGTGGTAGGGTCATCGAGATGGACGTCCGGGCCGCTGGCGATCCAGGGCAGGTTGAGTACGTAGTACGCCTGGTTAACCATGAACTTCGGTGGATTGCCCCGTTTCCAGTCAACACTCCACGCTTCATGACCATCCCAACTGATAGACGACTTGTCCAACGGCCAGTCCTGGTACTCGCGCCGTGTCTTCTGGTCGATGGTCTCGATCGACACCCACGGATCGTCCGGCTCGGCGGGACTGACCATCGTGTGCGTGAAGCTGATGGTGGGCGCGCTGCGCCATTTCGCCAGACCGCCGTGTGCATCGGCGGTTTCCAGAATGAGCTTTTTGGCCGCCTTGGATGACGGCGGTCCGGCACTGGCCGGCGCCAAGTTGAGCGCAGCCAGTAAAAGAGTGAAACCAACTGTAACGAAAGCAGTTCTCATGATTCTCCTCTCCCTGTGGAAGGGGTCGCGGAAACAAGCCGCGACGTCCGGTGTACATGCAGTATGCGCCTTTAGACTTGACGATGTGTCTATCCTATGATACATATACTATGTAACACATAGTATGTCTGTCAAGGAGAAATGATGCGGATTGACCGAGAACTCATGCGGGGCGCTGGGCCGGTTGCCGTGCTAAAGCTGCTGTCAAAGGGTGAGATGTACGGCTACCAACTGGTCCAGGCGCTGACCGAACGCTCAGCGGGAGTCCTGGACATGGGACAGTCCACGCTTTACCCGATGCTGTACAACATGGAATCCAAGGGCCTTGTCCAGTCAAAGTGGCAAGAGACGGTTTCGGGTCGGCGCCGTAAATACTACGAACTTACCTCGAAAGGTAAGACCCGTTTGGCCGACGATATTAAGCAGTGGCGGGCGTTGGCAGGTGCGATGTCGAACATCGGCGTGCTCGATACCGCTCCCGAAGGCAGCGGATCATGAGACTACCGTTTCATCTGACCCCGAGAACCTCTCGGCACATAGAGGCGACCCTGGAGACAACCGGCCTGCCGGAACCGGCGGTACGGGTGATACGACGCGTCGTGCAGCGGGCGAGGTTGTGGTCGGGCGAGCAGCGAGATGTGCTCGATGAGCTGGTCGCGCATTTCCTGGATGGTATCGAAGCCGGGGCACCGGTGGAACAGCTCGTTGCCGCGTTCGGCGAAGCGGATCGAACGGCCGCGCTCATTCACCACGCAAAGCAAAGGCTGCGGCCCCCGCTGTGGAAGGCCGTTCGGCATGCCGCAGTGGCGCTCGTGGGACTGTGCCTGCTCGGCGGTTTCGCGTACGTTTCCAGCGCGGTGTCTCTTTATTTCTATAGGCCCCCGGCGACATCCTCACCGGCGCAACTCGCCGGTTTTTCGGAGCGCCTCGAAGCGAGGCCCGTACCGGAGGAACCCGTGGCTCTCGATCTGATCGAGGAAGCGCGCACCGCGGCGAGGGTGGGCAGTACCGAACGCTTCCACGATGGTGTCATGGCCGCGCTCGCGATCGCTTCGGAACTACTCGCAAAGGGTGACATCGCGAGCGATCGTTCGGGTGCCCTGGTCGAAAGACAGACCGCCGCGGCTGTGCTGGATGCCGTGGGCTCGGGATGGGTCGATCCATCAGATCGGTGGATGCAGCGGATCGCGGAGAGGCTCAAACGACCGATACGGCTTGCCGGCAGCCGCCTGGCGTTTGCGGAACTGGTGGAACAGATGTACACCCGCAACAGTGATGGCAACGGCCATCTCACCGGAACCGGTATCGCGCTGGTTCGCGACCTCAAGAAGTGGCACCGGCCCAGTCTTGTGGACCGGATGATGGAACCGATCTGGTATGGAGTACCGGCATCCCGTGACCAGGTCGTCGACCGTTTCGAGCGACTGGTCTTGATCGCCGAACAGACGGGTATGCACGGGCTTCCCGCGGGAACCCTCGACGACTCGATCGAAGCGCTTCAAAGTTCATTGATGGAGTGCTTGCGGTTCCCTCCGCTCTCCGTTCTCATGCCCACTCTCGCCGAGGTGCTGAGGGTAACCGAGGAGGCCTCGCAGCTCCGCACGCAGGTTCGCCTCGTGCTCGAGAATCCGGATTCCCCAATTCTATTTTAGCAGGACGACTTTGCGTACAGAGACAGCCTTGCCCGCCACGGTGAGGCGCGCGAAGTATACGCCGCTGGGCAGAGCATCGCCCCGGTCGTCAACACCCTTCCATACCTCCTGATAGAGGCCGGGCGTCATATCGCGCCGGACCAGCGTCGCCACACGGCTACCGGAAACATCGTAAATCGCGAGCGTCACCGGGACCCTGCTCCGCCCGGGGGCGGCGACCGTGTACGGCAGCCGGGTGAGAGGGTTGAAGGGATTGGGAAAATTGGGTCCGAGGTGGGACGCCACCGCCGGCACCTCTCCGATGCCCGTGGAGGTATTGGTGACAGTTGTGGTTTGCGAGTTGCTCCACACGCTCGCGTGATTTTCGGCGTCGCGCGCACGGACCTGGTAGGTAAAATCGCCGGTGCTCGACGGCGTATGAACGATGCTCGTGCCGGTGATATTGCTCGCGACAATGGCCTTCGCCGTGTAGGTCGGCACCGGCCCGGGAAGATCGACGTACATACCTTCCTCGAGAAAAAAGGCATCGGTGATGTAGTTGATGCGGATATGGATGTCCATCCCCAAGTAGCCGGTGAGCGGAAAGAGCGCCAGTACCCATCCGCCGCTGGCGCCTGTGATTCCGTTACCGCGGTTGTTCCCGTTGGGATCGAAATTGGTGGTGCGGTTGCCCGGTACGGATGACCAGACGATACCCCCGTCGGTGCTGACCTCGAGGTAGGCGTAGTCCCAATGGGTCTCGATGTTGTACCACACCATGGCTGTGAACGTGTCGCTTTCGGCGGCAACCCGGTAGAAAGTAGCTGCCGAGAGCGTACTCGCACGGTTGTCGACCGCGCCCGAGTAGTAACTGCCCGTTCCCTCGAACGCACGCGCGGTAGAGTGGGAAAAACCGCCGTATTTCCACAGCGGCGACGTGGCGTTCGCAGGATCCTGGGGGGTGAACCCTAACTCCTTATACTCGACCACTTCGTAGCTGACCACCGGGTTCGGGTCGGTGGGATCGTTACCGCCCCAGGACAGGATCAGATTGGGGTCGAAAGTGTTGTCGACGACAAGCGCGGCCGGTGGCCGGGGCCCGAGTACCCTGTAGGGATTGTCGGCCAGTTCGAGCAGCAACATATTCATGGGGAGCACCTGATCGAACGTCGGTTGGATGAGCGTGTCCGCCGGTCCGAATCCACCCTGGGCACCCGTGTTGACTTCGGGCGTGAAGCTGAAGAACGAGTTCTTGGTCACGTTTTCCCCGTAGGCCCAGTCGTCGGTATCCCCGTTCGTCAGATAAATCGCGCCCATGGCAGGGTTGCCGGCGAAGTACCCGTTCGAGCTTACCAGCGAATCTCCCATGGCCAGGAATACATTGTGGTCCGGAGTGTAGTCGAAGATATACCCCCAGCCGTAGAGCAGAAGCTCGCCGTAGCTGTGATACGAAAAACCCACTGAAAAATTACGGGCGGTGCAAAAATCGCGGATAGCCTGGGTCTCGGGTTCGGAAAAAGCGCTCCCGCCGCGGTAGACCGGCGAAGAGGTTGACGGTGAAGAGCCCAGGTTGTCGTATCCCCACTGGTATCCGTAGTTGCGGTTGATGTCGACGCCGATGGTGCCGTCCCCGTTGTCGCGCCGGTTCTTGCGCCACCAGGTTGTCCACGAGCCCGCGTGGTTCTGCTCGACGTAAACATGCCCGTCGGGGTTGACCATGGGTATAAAATAGATCTCGCGAGTGTCGACCATGTTGGTCACGGCCGCGTCGGTTCCATAGTTGTCGAGAAGATACACGGCGAACCGCAGGGGTATTTCAACGGCCATGAGTTCGCGTGCGTGGTGGTTGCCCATATAGATGACTTCCGGCTCGCTCTCGTCTACAACAACGTTGTCGGAAACCTTCAGCACGTGAATATCTCGCCCTTCGAGGCTCTGCCCGATCATCTGCCGCGACGCCAGGGACGGATAGGCGGCCACCAGCGCGCCCATGACGCTGTCCATCTCCGCCAAGGTGTGGTAGAGCCCGAGGTTCGCGTCGAGGGCGGTCGAGGCTGCGCTCAACATCTCAGGGGTGGCGATGACCGATGCGGGCAAACCCAGGCCGAAGAGGTACTCCACCTGTCTCTCATCGGCGGCCACGTCGATCGTACCGTCCCGGTTGAGGGCCAGCACATCGATGCCGCGCTCGTGGAGCGATTGCAGCATCGCCGAACCCTTGAGCGGGATACGGACCAGGGAGGTGGACGCGCCGGCACGGGGGGTGGTGGCCAGTGTGACGCACGCGAGGATAATGCAGAATATGATTATCTTCGGACGATAGGACACCTTTTCCTCCCGGTGAGCGGGTCCTTTTAAAGCTGTGGGGCGGATTTGAAAATAAATTATACCGTAACCGGCGCGCGATTGCAATCATGGAGCGTTGCCGCGTGGTTGCATTTCACACAACTAAGCGCTACGCTGACCTGGCGGTAGCATAGCGATTCACGATCGGAACTGACGGCCTTCCGGCGTCGGCCGCGGCGCCCGGCAGCTGGGCCGCTGGAAGAAAGACCGGTGAGATTACG